>NZ_JACHCW010000004.1:0-378306 GCF_014200825.1 Pedobacter sp. AK017 | reverse complement strand
ACCGGTTAACAAAGTGGTGCCCCGATACCACTGGTAACTGGCAGCAACTGATGAGGTCAGCGTGACAGAACCACCAAGACAGAAAGTTGTCCCTGCAGATGCCGTAACTGTTGGTTGAAGTGGCAATGGGTTTACCGTAACCGGAACTGCTGTCGAAGCCGGGCTTGAACAGGAATTGCCATCGGTAACTACAACCGTATAATTGCCGCTTTCACTTGCTGTATAAGTTTGGTTCGTTTCACCGGTTAACAAAGTAGTACCGCGATACCACTGGTAGCTCGTAGCTGCACTGGAAGTTAACACTACTGAACCACCAACACAGAAGGTCGTTCCTCCAGAAGCCGTAACCGTAGGTTGAAGTGGCAATGGGTTTACTGTAACCGGAACTGCTGCTGAAGCCGGGCTTGAACAGGAATTGCCATCGGTAACGATTACTGTATAATTGCCGCTTTCACTTGCTGTATAAGTTTGGTTCGTTTCACCGGTTAACAAAGTAGTACCACGGTACCACTGGTAACTGGCAGCAGCTGATGAGGTCAAGGTAACAGAACCACCAAGACAGAAAGTTGTCCCTGCAGATGCCGTAACTGTTGGTTGAAGTGGCAATGGGTTTACTGTAACCGGAACTGCTGCTGAAGCTGGGCTTGAACAGGAATTGCCATCGGTAACTACAACCGTATAATTGCCGCTTTCACTTGCTGTATAAGTTTGGTTCGTTTCACCGGTTAACAAAGTGGTGCCCCGATACCACTGGTAACTGGCAGCAGCTGATGAGGTCAAGGTAACAGAACCACCAAGACAGAAAGTTGTCCCTGCAGATGCCGTAACTGTTGGTTGAAGTGGCAATGGGTTTACCGTAACAGTAACTGCTGTCGAAGCCGGGCTTGAACAGGAATTGCCATCGGTAACGATTACTGTATAATTGCCGCTTTCACTTGCTGTATAAGTTTGGTTCGTTTCACCGGTTAACAAAGTAGTACCACGGTACCACTGGTAACTGGCAGCAGCTGATGAGGTCAAGGTAACAGAACCACCAAGACAGAAAGTTGTCCCTCCAGAAGCCGTAACCGTAGGTTGAAGTGGCAATGGGTTTACTGTAACCGGAACTGCTGCTGAAGCCGGGCTTGAACAGGAATTGCCATCGGTAACTACAACCGTATAATTGCCAGTTACTGTAGCCCTGTATGTTTGGTTCGTTTCACCGGTTAACAAAGTAGTACCACGGTACCACTGGTAACTGGCAGCAGCTGATGAGGTCAAGGTAACAGAACCACCAAGACAGAAAGTTGTCCCTGCAGATGCCGTAACTGTTGGTTGAAGTGGCAATGGGTTTACCGTAACAGTAACTGCTGCTGAAGCCGGGCTTGAACAGGAATTGCCATCGGTAACTACAACCGTATAATTGCCAGTTACTGTAGCCCTGTATGTTTGGTTCGTTTCACCGGTTAACAAAGTAGTACCACGGTACCACTGGTAACTGGCAGCAGCTGATGAGGTCAAGGTAACAGAACCACCAAGACAGAAAGTTGTCCCTGCAGATGCCGTAACTGTTGGTTGAAGTGGCAATGGGTTTACCGTAACAGTAACTGCTGTCGAAGCTGGGCTTGAACAGGAATTGCCATCGGTAACGATTACTGTATAATTGCCGCTTTCACTTGCTGTATAAGTTTGGTTCGTTTCACCGGTTAACAAAGTGGTGCCCCGATACCACTGGTAACTGGCAGCAACTGATGAGGTCAGCGTGACAGAACCACCAAGACAGAAAGTTGTCCCTGCAGATGCCGTAACTGTTGGTTGAAGTGGCAATGGGTTTACCGTAACAGTAACTGCTGTCGAAGCTGGGCTTGAACAGGAATTGCCATCGGTAATGATTACTGTATAATTGCCGCTTTCACTTGCTGTATAAGTTTGGTTCGTTTCACCGGTTAACAAAGTGGTGCCCCGGTACCACTGGTAGCTCGTAGCTGCACTGGAAGTTAACACTACTGAACCACCAAGACAGAAAGTTGTCCCTGCAGATGCCGTAACCGTAGGTTGAAGTGGCAATGGGTTTACCGTAACCGGAACTGCTGCTGAAGCCGGGCTTGAACAGGAATTGCCATCGGTAACGATTACTGTATAATTGCCGCTTTCACTTGCTGTATAAGTTTGGTTCGTTTCACCGGTTAACAAAGTAGTACCACGGTACCACTGGTAGCTCGTAGCTGCATTGGAAGTTAACACTACTGAACCACCAACACAGAAGGTGGTTCCTCCAGAAGCCGTAACCGTAGGTTGTAAGGGCAATGGGTTTACTGTAATCGTTACTGCTTTTCCCGCCCCGGAAGCATTTTCGCAACTGTTATCGCCTTTAACCGTTACATAATAGGTAGTGCTAACAGTAGGATTAACAGTATAAATTGTCCCCGTATGAAGCAATGTTGTAAGGGCAGCCTCACTATACCAATTGAAAACCGGATTAACGATAGTACTACCAGCAGCCAAATTAGACGTCAATTCGGCACTCTGACCAATACAAATCGCCTTATCAGCAACTTCAATATCTGAAGCAATAGCCCTGGAACCTACCGTTAGTACTACCGTTTTTGTTG
The DNA here is from genome assembly GCF_014200825.1 of Pedobacter sp. AK017. Taxonomy (NCBI): domain Bacteria; kingdom Pseudomonadati; phylum Bacteroidota; class Sphingobacteriia; order Sphingobacteriales; family Sphingobacteriaceae; genus Pedobacter; species Pedobacter sp. AK017. Next base: position 375,715 of record NZ_JACHCW010000004.1, on the reverse strand, counting down.
ACCGTTGAGTTCCTAAAGTATTTATTGTAAAAGTAAATACGCCAGAAGCGGTTGGTGTACCTGTAATTGTCAATTTACCTCCTGTTATATTTTTAACCAGCCCGGCTGGCAATTCAGGCAGGATTTGAACATCTGTTCCACCTGCTTCAAGAACATACTCAATCGGCACAATTGATGAATTTACACATACGAGCTGAGCATGGGCCGTATTGTATTTTATATTGTTACAAACCTCATTGGCAGTACCATTTAAACATTCATCGTGTGGATTAGTAGGTGCCTTATCAAATATAATATTGGTTGCATCTGGGTCCGTAACATCCTTCGGTCTCATTATACTTGCATCGACAAGAATATCATTTCCCGAAATACCAGCACCAATAGTTCCGTTAATTGTATAAGTAACTATACAGCCATTAGCCAAATCCAGCATAGAACTAAATCCCGTTGCATCTAGCACAGCATTACTTTCTGCACCCGTTGCCCCAGTAAAAGAACTAATTATGCCGTTAGCATTGACGGTAAAGCCAGTAGGTACATTAAAATGAAACGCTGCTCCTGTCACATCACTTACACCGGCATTTTTAACCTTCACTGCATAAGTAACCTGAGTACCTGCAGCTGTAGAAGTATAAGTTGGTATTACACTCACCACCTGCAGATCTGCAACTTTAACATTCACATTTAAGGGCTGGGCTTCTTCCTTACTAAGGATATAAGCATAAGTATCCATAGCCTTTTCATTACCATAGCTATTTGTTCCGGTACCACTATTTCCAGAGCCACTGCTCCCGCTATAGCTTCCCCATTTATGTCCATTCGAATTACTTGAGATTCCATTAATTACATTTACCTGTGGATTAGAAACCTCACCAGCTTTACCTCCGGTAATATCGCTGTCATCCCAATATACCCTATCACTATACACACTTTCGTCAATAATATTAGGCGTTGGATTTACAGGATAAAACGCTGAGTTTTCAGTCAATTCAATAATAATGCCCTTTGGGTTTATCTCCATATCTATAAATGGAAAATGTACCTCCGCTGATGCCAGTCTAACTCTTACTTCAGGAACAACCAAACCTCCTGGAACTAAATTACCTAAGCCATCTTTTCCATCCCATTTTATCGTATTCACACCATTGGCAGCAGCACCATTGAGCACCCTGTCTTTACCAGCGCCAAGTGGTATAGTGATCCGGTATGAACCTGCAACATTTGTTTTAAAGATTATTGTTCCTCCTTTTTGACTGGCCTGCCCAACAGTCCCTTCAGAACCTACAAAATCGATATTCGAAACAACCGGAACAGTTGGTTCATTTTTTAGCCAGGTAGTCGTAGAAGTAGTTCCATCTATTGCAACCTTAGCGGAAACCGGCAGATCAGGAGAAGGAGGGCCATAAAACAGTTTATGAGTAACCAGGTTTTTTGTCAAATCATCAACAGCCCTTGGATCATGTACAGCATTGGCAATTACAGTCTCGTCTGTTGTATTCAGACTTTTATAAAGTGGATTCCCCGTAGCATCTACAAATCCTTTATTATTCGAAAAAAAAGTAAAGCCCAAGCCGTTATTACCGTTATTTTTTACACGGTAAGCCCTTCCGTCTTTAGTTAAAACATAATTTATCCCATTATAGGCCTTATTCGAATCATCAAAATTCTGGGACAACTTTAAATTCAGAACATTTGTATACACCCTACCCCTCAGCCATTTATCTTTGACAGCATTACATACTGAAACATCCCAGGCAGAAATAAGGGGGGTATTATTACTTTGACTCCAAGTACCATCTGCGAAAACGTCTGAGGCGGTAGGGCTATTTGTATCTACTTTATTACCTGTTGGTATAAATTCAATTTTCCAAACACCCTCATCATTACCCACCTGAAAAGAATAAGGTAAATAGCGATTATTCCCAGCACCTTCTCCTGGAAAACGTGGCCCAGCTAATTCTTCGGTTCTACTGGAAATTTTACCCACCGTGCTTCCAACAGTAGTCATTGTCTGTACCCCTGATGGGGAAGTGATAATAATTATCCCATTACCAACTCCCTGTGCACTGGATGCCACCGCTATATATTCATTTTTAACAGCGTAAACATAATGCGTTCCAAGGGTTCTGAAAGGGAAAGCTACTGAAGTACTAATAATTCCGAGTGCAGCATTGGAATATAAAAATGCACGATTACCCGATGCCCCAACCGGATATAAATCTTTACTCCCCTCTGCCAGTACATTCGATAAATTAAATAATGAGCATAATAGAAAAACCAGACAGCATATACCTCTGTAACAGGAGAGCACATTAGATCTGAGCGTATTCAGCATAAATTTAGATATACATTTATTCCGCTTAATAAAAAACTTCTTGTCTTATGTATTCATATTCTTCCAATGGGATATTTTCCTCATTATAAAAACACATAAAATAAAATATTAATTTCTTATAAGTTTAATTTCATTTACCTTAAGCAAAGTAATCAGAATTTAGATCATTTCTATGAAAATTTTAACTTTTTTAATAACAATCAGGCCAAAAATTTAAACAACATCAAAAAACAGCCTAAATACATTAAAAAGACATAAAATTAAATAAATTCAAAATATATGAATAAAAAAACACAAAATAAAAAAAGGAATAATAAGAAAATAATTCTACACTATGAGAAATAAAATACACATAATTTAACAAAACAATATTATGCCAAATAACAAAAACAATGACGAATAAATCAAAAAACGGCGAATTTTGCTTACAACAATCAGTTTACACCCATACCACCATCAAACTAGTGACACAAAATAAACAATAAAGAAAATAAAAAATCTTAATGAAACGAGTTGTTTGACTACTATCGGCCGTACAAAAACAACCCATTATTTAGGAACGGAAACTGTTGTGACTTCTATACAGGGTTTAAAACATGTCATATATTTCGTATCTTACAACATGAAAGCTAAAGAAAATCAAACCTCAGCCCTAACCAATACCAGACGTAAGAACCCTGATGATTGGAATGCCGTGTTTTATAACAAGAAGGTGCTTTGGGGTGGGCTAAGCAGCAAAACCACCTATTATGTTTTTTTTGCAGTTCTAATCCTTGTTGCCATTATTTATTACTTATAACTATACGGCATTACATTAATGATTTGAAAACCCTTCTGAACAATTACCCAACCTTTGGCATACTTTATCATCAGGATCAATCCAGCTGATTGTATATAATATATTGTATATTTGACCGACCATTTAAAAAATTGCAGCGTTGAAAGACAAATTACAATCTGATTCGTTAGGCCAGCTGGCTGATCCTACTTATTCCAGAGTGAGAGAGAAACTTCGGGAAGATATTCTTTCGGGATACTTTATTTCGGGTGAAAGATTAAAAATAGCAGAACTGGTAGAACGTTATAAAGTTAGCCAGATGCCTATTAGGGAAGCTTTGCAACAGCTACAAGGTGAGGGATTGTTAATTATTGAACCAAACAAAGGTGCCCATGTTAGAAAAGTGGATAAACAATTTTTAGAAAGCATCTACGAGATCAGACAATTGATTGAAGTATACCTTACCGTAAAATGTATAGAAAACTTAAAACAGAAAGACCTTAAGCTCCTAAATCAGATCCAGAAAAGTTACGAGTCCGCAGCTGCAAAAGAAGACTATACAATCTGCTTACAATTGAACCGTCGCTTCCATTCCACCATATATGAACTGGCAAATAATAGTGAAGGACTGCAGATACTGGAAAAACACTGGCAGCTCATCAACACCTTACGACTTACTTATGGTTTCGGTTCAAGGCGAACGGCCGAAGTCATAGAAGAACACCAGGCTATCCTCCTTGCCCTGGAAAGTCGAAACCCTGCAGCAGTTGAAACTGCAGCTTCAGTACACTGTGTAAATGCTAAAGCTGATCTCCTTGCTCAAATGGGCGACAGACTTAAATAGCATTTTCATTATTTTAAATCCAAAATATTAAATAATTGATAAATATATTACTAATTGATAATCAAAATTATAATTATTTATATATATATTGTATACAATATATAATATATTACTTTTGGAAAACTATAAGAAAGCACTGACATAAACTTCAGTCATACTAACCAAAATAAATTACCTGATGGACATTAAATGGATTGGACAAAGCGGCTATATTGTAGATGTAGACGGTATTAAGCTAGTAATTGATCCTTATCTCAGCGATTCCATTTATAAACTACAAGGATTAAAACGGATGTTTCCTATTCCCCTGGCCATTAAAGACCTGCATCCAGACTATATTTATTGTACCCACAATCACCTGGATCATTTTGATCCGCAAACTATACTCAACATCCTTAGTTACTTTCCATTGTGCAAAATTATAGGTCCCTCAAGTGTCATTGAACATGCAAATAAATTGAACATTAGTATCAGGAATACAATTTTACTTAACCAATGCGAACAATTATCATTAGGCGAACTCAAACTTACTGCCACTCCTGCCATTCATACTGATCCTTTTTCAACGGGACTAATCGTTGAAGATAAACACCACAAGGTCTATTTCTCGGGTGATACTGAATATGTGCCAGAGCTTGCGGGCTTAATCACAAAGATATCGGATACCAAACTGGATGCACTTTTTGTTTGTATCAACGGAAAACTGGGAAATATGAATGCAGAAAATGCGGCAGTTTTTGCACTTGCCCTTAACCCTGAAATGGTTATTCCCAACCACTATGGCATGTTTACTGAAAACACTGCAGACCCAGTGTATTTTGCAGCCCTATGTACATCGGCCGGTTTAAAGTCAAAAATAATGCAGATAAATACCAGCATAAAATTATAAATGAACAGATGAAAATCACTGAGATCAAAACCTTTATTTGCCATTCATACCGAACAAACTGGGTGTTTGTAAAAGTAATTACTGATTCGGGCCTGCATGGCGTAGGCGAGGCAACACTGGAAATGAAAGAATTGACTGTGTTGCAGGCCGTAAATGAATTAAAAAGATATTTAATAGGAAAAGACCCTCACCAGATAGAAGCCATCTGGCACGATTGCTATCGAGATGCCTACTGGCGGGGCGGGGTTGTTTTAATGAGCGCACTGGCCGCTATAGATATGGCTTTGTGGGACATCAAAGGCAAAGACCTTGGTGTACCGGTATACCAGTTGCTTGGAGGAAAGGTAAGAGATGCCGTACCATGTTATGCGAATGGGTGGTTTGCCCCTGCAAAAACCCCTGAAGAGTTTGCCGAAAAAGCAAAGGAGGCCGTAAAAATCGGTTTTAAAGGTTTAAAATGGGACCCATTCGGATCGGCCTATATGAACCTGACCAAAAAAGAGTTTTCTTATGCTTTGGCTTGCATTGATGCTGTTGTTAATGCTGTAGGAACAGAGATTGACATCTTAATTGAAGGGCATGGCCGTTTTAACATGCCAACTGCTATAAGGGTAGCCCATGCCCTGGAAGACTTTGACATTACCTGGTTTGAAGAACCTATTCCCCCTGATCATATGGAGGGACTGGCGCAATTAAGAAGAAAAACCAAGGTGCCTATTGCAGCCGGCGAGCGTCTTTACAGCAGATGGGATTACAGAAGTTTTCTAAACCAGGAATGCGCAGATTTTATCCAGCCTGATGTAAGTCATGCTGGTGGTATATCAGAACTTAAAAAGATTGCTGCTATGGCCGAATGCTATTACATTCCGCTTTGTCCGCATAACCCGAGTGGCCCTGTAGCTAACGCTGCCACACTTCATATTGCTGCATCTACACCAAATTTCCATTTCCTTGAAACGATGAGCAGTGACGTTCCTTACCGCAATAAAATAAGTACCGAAAAAGTTGAATTTATAGACGGAATGATGCAAATTAACAACTTGCCCGGCCTTGGAATAGACATTAACGAAGAAGCAATTGTGGCTTACCCTTATGAGCCGAGGGACTTGCGACATTACAATGGGAAGTTAACCGAAATACGCCCGGAAAATGCAAAGGGCTATTTTGCAAAGTAATCTTTTAAAGACAGCATCAAAATGATCAGATACAGTGCCCGGAACAACTTAAGCCTCAGGTCTTTTAACTGGGAATTGATTGTATTGCTTTGGCTGGTTTTTTTCTTTAACCAGGCCGACCGTCAGATATTTAACGTGATATTACCTCAGATTAAAGCAGCACTGAAGTTAACGGATGCAGAATTGGGGATGATTGCATCGGTATTTATCTGGGCTATAGGACTATGTGTCCCTTTAAGTGGTTATATCGGAGATGTTTTCAGTAAGAAAAAAGTAATCATTTTTAGCCTGTTGTTGTGGAGCACCGCAACCTTTTTTACCGGCCTTAGCGCAGGCCTGGTACACCTGATCGTTTTAAGGGCAGTAGTAGGGAGCAGTGAATCTTTTTACGCCCCTGCAGCAAATGCGCTTATAGCAGAAAAATATCAGGAAAAAACTGGCCTGGCTATGGCCATACACCAAACTGCGTTATATGCCGGAATAATCATCAGCGGATTATCTGGTGCATTGATAGCCGAAAGATTTGGCTGGAGCACCGCCTTTTATTTTTTTGGTGGGATAGGAATCATACTTTCCATCGTGCTGTTTGTCAGGTTTAAAAAAATTATTGCACCGGATACGGTACAGACAACCTATAAAGTAACATTATTTGACGGCATCATGGGACTGTTCAGGAAAAAGACAGCGATATTACTTACGCTTGCCTTTGCCTGTATGGTATTTGTAAATGTAGGCTATTTAACCTGGTCTCCTACTTTCTTACATGAAAAGTTTAATCTCTCACTAGCAAATGCTGGTTTTTCTTCCATGTTTTACCATCATATTTTCGCTTTCCTTGGCGTATTGCTCGGAGGACGTTTTTCCGATCAGCTGGTTAAAAAAACTGCAGGTTCGAGACTCAAACTACAAGCTTTAGGCCTGTTACTGGCTTGTCCTTTTATTTATTTAATGGGCTCGGCAAATCAGCTGTTTTGGGTATATGCGGGGATGGGCTTATTTGGCTTTTTCAGGGGTATTTATGATTCTAATATTTATGCTTCTTTATTTCTGGTCATCCCCCCTGCCATACGGGCCTCTGTTTCAGGGGCCATGATTATGTTTGCTTTTTTGATAGGTGCCTTTGCACCATGGATTTTAGGCATTGTAAAACCTACATTAGGGTTATCTGATGGGTTATCGGCCCTTTCCATAGTATATCTGGCTGGCAGTATCTTTATATTTATAGCGCTTAAATTTACTTTATCCAAAGAATTATATATTGCTGCACAGACCGATAAAATTTAATTAAAATATGAAGTCATGAACGAACTAACCGGAAAAACTGCACTTATAACCGGATCTTTAAGGGGTATAGGTAAAGGTATTGCCTTATGCCTGGCAGAAAAGGGGGCCAACATTATACTTAACGACCTGGCAGAAACCGATGATCTTCAGCAAACGGTTGACCAGATCAGGGCATTTAACCAGGAGGTTTATTTTAAAGCAGCAGATGTCAGTTTAAAAACAGATGTGGAAGCCCTTTTTTCCTTTATTAAAGCCCATATAGGTCAGCTGGACATCCTGATAAACAATGCGGGGACATCGCAGGCAAAAGACATTTTTGACATCAGTATTGAAGATTGGGACCATATTTTAAGCACCAATCTTAGCAGTTGTTTTCTATGCGCCAAAAATGCGATGGAAATGATGAAAGTACAACAGAGCGGACGCATCATTAACATCAGCTCAGTTGTTGGGCAGCAAGGCGCATTGTATGGTCATGCTCATTATGCGGCCAGTAAGAGCGCCATTTTAGGCCTTACCAAAACATTGGCCAGAACAGGCGCCCCCTTCGGAATCAGGGTAAATTGTATTGCACCCGGTATCATAGAAACTGATCTGCTAAATCAAACTCACGGAATTGAGGGGATTGCCAAGATAGCTGCTGGTGTGCCGCTCGGCATCGGACAGCCACGTGATATAGGTTTGACAGCTGCATTCCTGGCAGGTGAAGGCGGCAACTACATTACCGGCGCTACCATAGATATCAACGGAGGGCTTTATTTCAGATAATATCACAAATTTTAAATGGTACTTATTGCTTAAATAGTAATATAAACACATTATATCAACCAAAATTATTATTAAATAATGTTTTTATTAAAATATTCATATTAATTAAGATATATATTGTATACAATATATAATTTATTAGGTTTGTAATACATTACCTGAAAGGCTGTTAAAACAAGCAGAGATTTTTTAAACTAACCAAATATAAATATGTTACTTAAACCACTAAGGCTTTGTGGGCTTATTACTTTCAGGGTAATAATTTCCTGGGTATTACTGATGACTTTATCAATCCAAAGTAATGCTCAAAGCAGAAAAATTTCAGGTAAAGTGACCTCTGATGACAATGAACCGCTCTTTGGTGTCACCGTATTTGAAAAGGGTACTAAAACCGGGGCTACTACTGACGCCGACGGTAAATTTGTACTTACTGTTTCAAATGCAAACGCTACATTATCCTTCAGATATGTCGGCTACCAGTCAAGAGACATTCCTTTAAACAACAGAAATACCATAACGCTTGCGCTTAAAGCATTGGACAATGCCCTGAACGAAATTGTAGTTGTTGGCTACGGCACAACAACCCGGAAAGACCTGACAGGTGCTGTTGGCCAGGTCAAAATGAACGAATTTGAGAAAGCCCCAGTAAAATCATTCGATGAGGCCCTTGCGGGTCGCGTAGCCGGGGTACAGGTTTCAGGCGCTGATGGACAGCCTGGCGAAGTCAACACCATTGTAATCCGTGGTGCAGGTTCTATCACTCAGGACAACTCACCCCTATATGTCGTGGACGGCTTTCCACTGGAAGATGCAAACAACAATTCAATAAACCCAGCTGATATTGAATCTATTGATATCCTGAAGGACGCATCGGCTACAGCCATATATGGCGCAAGAGGTGCAAATGGGGTCATCATCATTACCACCAAAAGAGGAAAAGCAGGTGAGCCCGTGATCGCTTATAATGGTTACTACGGTTTTCAGAAAAACACGAAGACCATAGACCTGATGAATCCTTATGAATTTGTAAAATACCAGCTGGAGCTCGATCAGGCAAATGCGACTACCACTTACCTGAGCAATGGAAAAACGCTGGAGGATTACAGAAATGTGAAAGGACTCGATTTCCAGGATCAGATTTATAGAAATGCGCCCATGCAAAGCCACGATATCTCACTGAGAGGCGGATCTGATAAAACACGTTATTCAATTTCCGCCAATATCATAGACCAGAATGGAGTAATTTTAAACTCTGATTTCAGGCGTTATCAGGGACGCATTACCCTGGATCAGAATGTAAACCGAAAGTTGAAAGTAGGTGTAAACCTGAACTACAGCTATACCATTTCCAATGGAACAATAGTCAATGCCTCCTCCTCTACCCAGTCGGCCAGCACCAATCTGCTTTATGCAGTGTGGGGCTACCGTCCTGTTACCGGTAACGACAATAACCTGGATGATGAACTGTTTGATCCTGGTTTTGATTACAATGTAATTGCCGATTACAGGGTCAACCCCGTAATCTCTGCCAAAAATGAGCTCCGCAGAAACTTAACCACAGGATTAATTGCCAATGCTTATGCCGAATACAAAATTATCCCTTCACTGACCTTAAGGGTAACCGGTGGCATTACCAATAATATGCTCAGAAATGAATCCTTTTATAACTCCCTTACCCAAGCTGGCAATCCCCGTAATTCAAGTGGAGTAAACGGATCTATTTACTATAACCCTGCCACAACCTGGCTAAATGAAAATACGCTTACCTATAAAAAAATATTTAACAAAGTACATAACCTGACCATACTTGGAGGTTATACCATGCAGGGAAACAAAACTGCAAGAAATGGTTTTAACGCACTGAACGTTCCAAATGAGTTGTTAGGACTTGACGGTCTGGACGAATCACCTTCTCTGATCGGTACTTCGTTAAGCTCCAGGTGGGGGCTTTTGTCTTACCTCGGACGTATAAATTACAATTACAATTCAAAATATTACCTGACAGCTTCTTTCCGATCCGACGGATCTTCAAAATTTGCCCCTGGAAAGCGCTGGGGCTACTTTCCTTCCGGGGCATTTTCATGGCGTATGAGCGGTGAGGAATTTATGAAGAAATTAAAATTTGTTTCCGAAGCAAAACTCCGTCTTAGCTACGGGGAAACCGGTAACAACAGGGTGGGCGACTTTCCTTACCTCGATCAGATTACCCAACCCAATTCTGCAGGTTATTCTTACGGCAACGGCTCTCCGTCAAAAGGTGCTATATTAACTGCTTTTGGAAATGCCAGTCTGAGATGGGAAACTACAAAGCAGGTAAACATTGGCTACGACCTTAGCCTGTTTAAGCAGCGCATCAACTTAACTGTAGACTTGTACAAAAAAACTACGCATGACCTATTGCTGCAAGCTCTTCTACCCTATACCACCGGATTGTCAAATGCCTACAAAAATATAGGTAAAATGCAAAACAATGGACTTGAAATTACACTAAACACCGTCAATATTAATGGAAAAACATTCAGTTGGAACTCCAATTTCAATATCAGTTTCAACAAAAACAAAGTACTTGCACTTGCTGAGAACCAAACTTCTCTAACCAGTCCGGTAAGTTTCGATCAGAAATGGAATGCACTTTCTCCTTACATTGCTGTTGTAGGTCAGGCAGTAGGCCAATTATATGGTGCCATCTGGGATGGAGTTTATCAGTATGAAGATTTTGATAAAAGTCCCCAGGGTGTTTACACACTAAAAGGCAATATCCCCAGAAATGGCAACCCTACAGTGCAGCCCGGGGATATCAAGTATAAAGATATCAATGGTGATGGAAATGTTAATGCCTCAGATTTCACGGTAATCGGACGTGGTCTGCCTGTACATACAGGTGGCCTGTCAAATAATTTTATCTATAAAGGTTTTGACCTGAATGTATTCCTGCAATGGTCCTACGGGAACGACATCATCAATGCCAACCGCCTGCTCTTTGAGGGGAATGGAAAACAGTCCAGGTTCTTTAACCAATATGCGAGTTATGCCAACAGGTGGCAGCCCGATAATCCCAGCAATACTTTATTCCGTACCGGGGGACAAGGCCCTTTCTATTATTCCAGCAGAGTAGTTGAAGACGGCTCATACCTCAGGCTAAAAACCATTTCACTGGGCTACAATGTACCTGTAAAAATATATAAAAAAGCCAATCTCAAAAGTTTAAGAATCTATGCTTCTGCCCAGAACATTGCTACCTGGACAAATTACTCTGGACCAGACCCTGAAGTCTCTGTAAGAAATTCAACGCTTACACCGGGGTTCGATTTTTCAGCCTATCCACGTGCAAGTACACTCATATTCGGATTAAACTTATCGCTCTAACCTGTTAATTATTAAAAGTATGAAACCGATAAAATATTTTTACCTCATTATGCTGACAGCCATCACCATTTCCTGTCAGAAAGTACTGGACACCAATCCGACTGATTTTATTGATCCTTCGGCCTTTTACAAAACACCCGAACAACTGCAAAGTGCCTTAAATGGCGTATATAATGCCCTGGGTACGCAAGAAGTATATGGAAACAACTACCTGTATATGTTTAATACCAACACAGACGAATCTTATGGCCGGACAGTAGAACTTACTCCCTCTTATCAGTATGATGCGGCGGATGCAAAGAACGAGTTATTCTGGAAAGGACTTTACACCGGTATTGAAAGGGACAATCTGCTGCTTTCAAAATTGGATGATGTACCGATGGATCAAACCGCAAAGAACGTCATCAAAGGACAGGCTTTATTCCTTCGGGGCTTTCAATATTTCATGCTGGTCAGCAATTATGGAGATGTTCCATTGATCCTCAGCCCAACAGCCTCTGTAACACAAGTGAATGTTGCCAGGACTCCGATGAAAAATGTTTATGCACAAATTACCAAGGATATGATCGATGCTGAAGCCCTGTTGCAAACACAGACTGCCACTGCACTGGGCATGGGCGGAAAGGTTACCCGTACGGCGGTACAGGGCATGCTGGCCAGGGTATATCTGTATATGGCAGGATTTCCTTTAAACGATACAGAAAAATATAAGGATGCACTGTTCTGGGCCAATAAAGTAGTTCATCCTTCTGGGAATGCACCTGAACATGCCTTAAATCCGGATTACCGCGATGTATTCTTAAAATATGCAAAAGAACAGTACGATGTAAAAGAAAGTATGTGGGAGCTGGAATTCTGGGGCAACAATACCGGAGGTGTCAACTTTGGAAATACTTATACCGGCAGGTTCTGCGGCATTTTGTGTAATGATGCGAATAAAGGTTTCAGTTCAGGATCTATAAACGCAACCCGAAAACTTTACAACTCCTACCAACTCAACCCATTAAGTACTGCTACACCAAATAAGGCTTCTTTTGACTGGAGAAGAGATTGGAACTGTGCCAATTATACCTGGGGCAGCGGAGCAACGGCTGTAAAAACCACTGTAACCAATACCTGGCTTATGAATGCCGGAAAATGGCGCAGGGAGTACGAAATTGTTGAGCCCAAAGATAAAAACTATACTTCTCAGAATTTCGCTTTTCTGCGTTATTCAGATGTATTGCTCATGCTTGCAGAAGCCGAAAATGAAGTAAACGGACCTGCTAATGCTTATCAATATGTAAATATGGTCCGCAAAAGGGCTTATGGCTTATTGTATGGAAATGTTGTAAAACACATTGCTGTAACCAACGGAGGTTCTGGCTATACAAGTATACCAACTGTAACCATTAATGGTGGTGGTGGCAATGGGGCTACTGCTGAGGCAAGTATTTCGGGTGGGTCAGTTACCGGCATCACCATTACCGCAGCAGGGACATTGACCACTGCCGGCCCGTACTACAGCTCAGCTCCTGCTGTAACCATTACCGGTGGCGGGGGAACGGGTGCTACTGCTATAGCCACCATTACCCAATCTACCGATGCGGACCTTTCCGCATTACAAATCTCCAGCAAAGCAGAACTATTAGCTGCGATAAAGGAAGAAAGATCAAGGGAGCTTTGTTTTGAAGGGTTAAGAAGGAACGACCTGATCCGATGGGGAAAATTTGTGGAAGACATGAAAGCCTTTCTGGTCTATGCAAATGCCAATGCAGGCACAGCAGCAAACATCACCACTGCAGCTACCAAAGTTTCTTCCAGGAACATTTTCATGCCCATCCCGATCCATGATATTCAATTGAATAATTTATTAGTACAAAACCCCGGCTATTAATCTTAAAGCTATGAAATGCATATATATACTGTTTTTTGCCCTATTCTTATCCCTTTCCTGTAAAAAAATGGATGTAGCACAGCCCAACTTTGAGGTGCAGTTAAACAAGCTTCAGTATAAAGTTAACGATACGGTCAGGTTTAACTTTTCGGGTAGCGTAGAAAATATTGTTTTCTATTCCGGAGAACGTGGCTTCAGATACGCAAATAAAGACGAGGTAACTATAGAAACCGGTATTCCGCAATTGCAGTTTACAACTGCTCTTGCAGGGGTGGCACAAGCAAATTCACTTAAAATACTGGTTACCAAAAACCTGTTGGGCAATACCCCGGAAAACCTGTTGGCTACCAGCTGGACCGACATCAGCAGCCAGGTAACCCTGGCCAGTAATTCTACCAGCACCGTATCTGGAATTGTAGATCTGAGCCCATACGCTGCCGAAGGAACGCCTTTTGCACTGGCATTTAAGTATGCGGCAATAATGAGCCCTACAGCTGCACAACCAACCTGGGTGGTCCGTGCCTTTTCCATCAGCAACCTGTTTCCAGATAATTCATCAGTACCGCTTGTTACGCTGGCCACCGGGCCATGGACTTCATATAACTTCAAAAATCCAGCTGCAGCATGGACCGTTTCGGCAACAGAACTAAGAATGAATGGCAGTGCCGCAAATACTCCTGATAATGAAGACTGGCTGGTTACCGGACCTTTAATCTTAAAGGCAACAAAGGAAGTGGCTGATTTTGGTTTGTCCATACAAAATATTGCCGGCCGGAGATTAAGCAATTATGATTATATATATAAAACTCCCGGCGTATATAAAGTAACTTTAGTAGGCTTTAATAATAACATCGATGCCAATAAAGCAGTTGTCAGGGAAGTTGAAATTACGGTAATACCATAAAAAATCCGGAGATGAAATTATTCAGAAATATCTTATTTTTTATAGTCCTTATAGGAGGAAGTATAGCAAAGGGGCAGAATCTTGCTGTTTATGACAATTCAAAACCCGTTGTATTGCTGCAACCATTGGATATGCTTAGGGTTAAACAAATCGAAGCGATGTTACCCGAAAAACCTTCTGGATTTGGCGAGACCTATAAAAACCGCAAAGAATGGAACAGACTGCTGAACTCCAGGAAATACGACAAATTGCTTAAAAGTGCCGACAGCTCATTGACGGAGCCCTTTCCGGCCTGGAGCGATACGGATTACCTTGCCTACTGGACTAAGGGAACTTCTGTACCGGGGAAAAACATGCTCCAAAAGCGCCTGCTCTGGTTAACCCGATATGTATTTGCAGAATGTCTTACCGATCAGGGAAAATATACAAAGGCTGCAGAAGATGCCATACTTGAACTGTGCCGGCAGAAATCATGGGTAAATCCGACACATGATTACAATAAGGTAAATTTTGAAGGCAAAAAATACCTGGTAGAGTTGTCTGCAGTAAGTTATGCCCACCATATTGCACAGGCATTATATTTATTGGGTGACAAGATCGGCCCAAAGGTTAAAGATGAGGCCATCAAAGCTTTACGCCTAAGGGTATTTGACCCCGTGTTAAACTCAGTGGCCACCGGCAATAGCGAAAATTTCTTTTTAACCAATACAAATAACTTTAATGCAGTCTGTCTTTCCGGAACAGTGGGTGCTGCTGAAACCATCCTCAATGATAAAACAGAACGGGCCAAATTTATTGCCATTGCAGAACGCTACCATAAAAATGGTGTGCACGGTTTTTTGCCCGACGGCTATTGTACCGAAGGTCTGGGTTATTACAATTACGGTTTTGGCCATTTCGTACTTTTACGTGAAACGGTATACAGAAACACCGGAGGCCAGATAGACCTGTTTGCAGATCCAAAAGTTAAACTTATTGCTGAATTTCTTCCTAAAACAGTAATTATTCATGGTGTTTTCCCTTCAATTGGCGACTGCCGGCCTTATACCCAACCTTCTGCTTTCATTTTATATTACGTGAACCGGAACCTGGGTGTAGATGTATCGGACTTTAAAAAGACGGCTTTTGAAGGCCGTTCTACTGAGCTTGCAGAAAGTATCCTGGCAGTTTTTCCGGAAAAAATATCTTCTGCACAGGTAACGGTAAAAAGCAAGAGCAACGAACTAAGGTCTTATTTTGACCAGGCTGGTGTACTCACTGTACGCCCCGGCAAAAACTCAGCCATGGATATGGGCGTTGCCATTAAAGGGGGCAACAACAATGAGCACCACAACCACAACGACATTGGCTCTTTTTCTATAGTAGTTGGGGATGAAGTTTTGATGGGCGATCCGGGTATTATACCCTATACTTCCAAAACTTTTGGTCCCGAAAGGTATACCTATAAAACCATCGCTTCCTATGGGCATCCTGTACCTCTCATTGCAGGTAAAGAACAAATTCCTGGTGCAGCCGCAAAAGCCAATGTCATCAGCACCAGCTTTAACAATGACCAGGATAAACTGCTGATGGATATTGCCTCTGCATATCCGGTAAAGGAACTGAAAAAGCTTGAACGGGAATTCACCTATAACCGCAAACCAAATGGTTTTCTGACAGTTAAAGACAATTTTAGTTTTAGCAATACCCAAACCTATGAAACAGCTTTAATAACCAGGGGTAAATGGAAGCAGGTCGGTCCCGGAGCAATTGAAATCACAGGCAAAAAAGATAAACTACTGGTTACAATAGAAAGTCAGGATGGGTTTGAAATCAAAAGTGAAGAGCTGTCTGAAGGTGGCCTTCCTTATACGCGTCTAGCCATCCGGCTCAACAAACCTGTTCAGGAGGGTACGATTTCAATGGTCTTTAAACCAATCAGATAATGAAGTTACAAGAGATTATGGGCCAATACAGAATGATGTTATTGGTCATTTTTCTGGTTCTTGGAAATACAGGGGTAAAATCTGCTGTTATTAGCTCTTCAGCTACAGGAGGAAACTGGAACACGGCATCCAGCTGGGCCGGTGGAATTGTCCCCATAAGCACCGATACTGTAAAAATCATAGCAGGCAGTACCATAACGGTAAACCTGAGCGGGACAGTTACAGTAAAAAGCTTAACGCTCACAGGAACCTTGAATTTTGCATCCGGATCTGGTACCCTGATGGTAAACGGGAATCTGCTGATCAACAGTGGTGGAAAGCTGGATGCCTTTAATGGAACAATCGGCAAAAGTGTAACCATAAATGGAGATTTGACCAATAACGGGTCAATGGAATTTTCAAGAGCCGGAAGCATCCTGAAACTCGGAGCTGCCGCTTTAGCAGGCAGTATCAGCGGTTCAGGAAATTTTAACATCATCCGCCAGTTGACAATAGACAATATAAACGGTGTAGTGTTAAATGCAGCAATAAGTATCTCCAACACGCTTCTGCTAAATGAGGGTACATTTACCAATGGCAGCCTACTTACCCTCAACAATACAAGCATAGGAAATGGTACTGCATCGGCACAATGTATCATTCAGCGTTCGCAAAGTGCAACCCTTGCAAATACTTATACACTGGGTGCAACAGCATCACTTTATCTGTCCTATGTGCACAACCCCGCAAAAGCCGGAGCGGGCATTTCGGAGGGCAATGAAATGCCTGCATCCAGGTCCTTGTTTCGCATAACCGTAAATAATGCAGCAGGTATCTTTCTGAACGATGATGTAACCCTGCGTTCTTCAAGTTCTGCACTGGTGCTGACTTCAGGTGTGATCAATTTACCAGCAGGTAAAACCCTCATCTGTAATCATATCAATAACACAAATACCAGCGGCAATGCCTCCAGTTATGTAAACGGCGGACTGGCGATGGCCGTAGGAACAACTGCAACTACAAGGATATTCCCTGTTGGCACCAGCGGTCAAAACCGCAAAGTGACATTAACAGGCCTCTCGGCTTCATCGGGCACCTTAATCATCAGGTTTGCAGTAGAAGCATCTGGTACACCAATTATCGGCTCAGGCCTTACTTCCCTCTCCAATAAAAGGGTATGGAAAGGGGATATATTAAGCGGAACAATGAACAATTATACAAATATTACGATTGACCATCAGCCAGATGATTCCATTTCCGGATCAGTAGTTGACGCCAGGATCGCGAATTCAATCTCGTTAAACGGAACATATAACAGCCTTGGGGCAGGATCAAACACTTTTACAACTATAAAATCTCCAACGGCAAGTTATACGGCATTGGGCTGGTTCGCTTTAGGGGCTTTACTTCCGCCAACCAGCACCTATTACATTGCAGCTGATGGCAATGATGCTGCAGATGGAAAAACAACCACCACCCCTTGGAAAACTTTGAACAAAGTAAATGGCCAGGTTTTCAACACAGGAGATTCCCTGCTGTTCAGAAGAGGCGATACCTTTAATGGCAAGCTGCTGGTCAAACATACTGCAAACCTTTATATTGATGCTTATGGAACAGGAGCAAAGCCTGTAATCAGTGGTGCGGCAGCTATAAATACAGCCTGGACCGTTTACAGCGGTAACATCTGGCAAACGGCCTTTAGTTCAGGCCAACCAGCTGAAATCAGGTCACTGATTAAAGGGAACAAGCTGTTACCCATAAGCCGCTACCCCAATCCCAATGTAAATAACGGGTATTTAAACTTCGAATCCTTCTCTGGAAATACCCAGATCACTGACAATGACCTTTCATCTACCCCAAACTGGACCGGTGCCGAGTTCGTTTTAAGGTCGCATCCATTCCGTTTGATACGTACAAAAGTAACCACACACAGCGGAAATACGATTACCTTTCCTGATCCGGTTGACCTTGGCATCAAAAATGGCTTCGGCTATTTTTTTGTGAATGACCTGAAAGCCATTGACCAGGAAGGTGAATGGGCTTACAAACCATCAACAGGTACAATTTACGTGTATGCAATATCAGACCCAAACCTTGCCAGTTACGCCTTTTCCAGGGAAGATACGGTTTTACAGGCAGACACCCTTAATCAACTTGTGATCAAAAACCTGGACATTAAATATGCCGGCAAACTGGCATTGCTGTTAAACAAAACAACTGCGGCAATGATAGACAGTGTCGACATTTCCTATTCGGGTGGTGATGGAATTGTACTGGGCAACAGCAACCAGGCTACCATACAAAACTCAAGTGTATCAGATGTAAACTGGAGCGGAATCTTCAGCCAGGCAAACAGCGACCGCATTACCATCAGCCACAACAATATTTCAAACATCGGAAACGCAGCCTATGGCAAGGGGAAAACTTTTGCCGGTATAGATTGTAATTCCGCCAATTCTATTGTTTCCTATAACAAAGTATTTAAAACAGGCTATTCAGGTATCATTTCTGCCGGGGTCAACAACCTCATCAAAAGAAATGTAATCGACAGCGTGGTGCTCTTGCTAAACGATAACGGTGGGATCTATACCAATGACAACATCAATAAGACCAACGGAACTTTAATTGAAGAAAATATCATCACAAACAGTATCGGCGAGTACCTGGGTGCCCCGGTTGCCAGTTTGGCCAGCGGCATCTATCTTGACAACTTATCCGAAGGCATCACCGTCAGTAACAATACGGTTGCCTTTGTGAATGGCTATGGTCTTTACGGACATTTGCTGCAGGGAGGCAATAAGTTTTACGACAATACTTCTTTCCAGAGTGCCTTATCCGAAATGCGGCTTCATGTTCCTGCCAGCATACCACAAACTGACGTCCGCGGAAACCTACTGGTTACCAACGATCCCGCAGTGACCCACAATGTATTGCTGGGCAACTGTCCCGATTATACGTATGCCGAGATCGGCCTGTTCAAAGATAATTATGTGATCAATCCATTTAATGATAAAACCATACGCTTCAATTATAAAGAAGGCAGCAGCAGTCCAAATATCCGCTATAATTCAGTATACGAATGGGAAACCGCAGCAGCACAAATCAGTGGAACAGTCGCTTCCCCCTTAAAATATCCATTGGGCACCACCCCATCAGAGGTCATTAAGTTTTACTATAATACGGCTGGTACAAACCAGAGTTTTACTTTACCTGCAGGCTCATTTATCGATGTGAAGAACCAGGCTTATTGCGGAACCTTAACTTTAGCACCTTACAGTTCTGTCATACTTTTAAAAGCCAGTTCGCTCAGTTGCCTTAGTCCGGATTCTTGTGGAATACCGGCAAATATGACACTGGTGCAGACTTCCGACACCACTGCATCACTTAGCTGGGATACTGTTGCTGCTGCCATCAATTATGATGTGCGTTACAAAGGTACGGCGGATACTGATTGGAAATACTACCATAATGTTTTTGGGACCTCGGCATTATTGCTCCATCTGGATCCTGAAAAAACTTACGAATATCAGGTAAGGTGCAGCTGCTATGGAACTGAAAGCAACTGGAATTCACTGCAGGATAGTGCCACCAGTACTGCTGCAATGGCAACTCCGAATAAGAAAATTCAGCTTAGCGATATAAAAATTGCGCCTGCAATTGCACCAAAGTCAAACCTGACCGCCTACCCCAATCCTTTTAAAACCCAAACTACAGTAGCTTTTAATCTTCCCTTAACCCAGGATAAAGTAACTTTAGAAGTTTATAATGTGATGGGAAGCAGGGTGCAAAGGTTATATGAAGGCAAAGCATACGGCGAACAGCCTTACGCTTTTGAATTTGACAGAAAGCTCCTGCCTGCAGGTATCTATTTTATCAGGCTTACTACCTCACAACAAACAAAACATTTTAAAATAGTAATTACAGATTAATGATAGAGATTATATAATGAAGAAGCATACATTTTACATCACACTCGCCGTGTCATTATTCCTGATGACTATATCCCCCGGCAATTTTGCCCAAACCTATCAGCCCGAATGGCAGTCGCTCGATAAAAGGCAGACCCCCAGCTGGTGGACTGATGCCAAGTTCGGTATTTTCATTCATTGGGGCCTGTACTCCGTTCCGGCTTACGCACCTGTTAACGAGGTTAAAGGAGTTTACGAAAAATATGCTGAACATTACGAAAACAGGCTGATACAAGGCAATAAATTATTTACCGACCACCATAAGCAATTTTATGGGGAGCAGTTTAAATACAGCGATTTTGCGGCAATGTTTAAAGCAGAATACTTTAAGCCAGAAGAATGGGCCGATCTGTTTGCTAAATCTGGGGCAAAATATGTGGTGTTGACTTCCAAGCACCATGATGGATTTTGTTTATGGCCAAGTGCTGAAAGTAATAAATGGAACAGTGTGGATGCCGGGCCTCACCGTGATCTGGCTGGCGATCTTACAAATGCAGTTAAAGACAAAGGCTTAAAAATGGGTTTTTACTATTCACTGCTAGAATGGAGCAACCCGCTTTATAAGCCCCAAACCATAGACAATTATGTAGAAAACCACATGTTACCTCAAATGAAGGACCTCGTAACCCGATATAAGCCAGAGGTGATCTTTGCAGATGGAGAATGGGATTACCCATCAGAAAAACTCAGGAGTCCCCAATTCCTTTCCTGGTTGTATAACGAATCGGCGGTAAAAAACACAGTTGTTGTCAATGACCGATGGGGAAAAGAAACCCGCAGTAAACATGGCGGCTATTACACTACCGAATATGACCTGGTACACGATGCCAAAGGTATTGGCGAAAAAGCAGCACATCCATGGGAAGAGAGCCGTGGCATAGGTACTTCTTATGGTTTTAACCGGTTTGAAACATTGGAGCATTATTTTACAAGTAAACAGCTGGTAGACCTACTGATTGATAAAGTGAGTAATGGCGGTAACCTGCTGCTCAATATTGGTCCGGATGCCAATGGCTTAATCCCTATAATTATGCAGGAGCGCCTGCTGGATATAGGTGCCTGGCTAAAGGTGAACGGAGAGGCCATATACGGCAGCAGTTCTTGGATAGGCGGGGCAGCAAACCAAAAGGACAAAGGTATTTTTTACACCCAAAAAGGTAAAGATATTTATATAATATGCACAAAATGGCCACAAACTGATATGACAATCGGAACGATTAAAAAGGCAGGCAAAGTTAGTTTGCTGGGTTCCGCTACACCTGTCAAGTCGGAGATAAAGAGAGGAGAATTACACATAATCCCTCCCATCCTGAATCCGGCAACAATGTCATGCCAGTATGCCTGGGTATTTAAAGTAAAAGTGATATGAAGTTTAAATTAATTCTGGCTTTTGCGCTGTTCATCCAAACCTTAGATGGGTTTACACAGAATGTCAACAAACCCCTTTTCCCCTCTGGTAGTAAGGTTTGTTTTGTAGGGAACAGCATTACCAATAACGGGGAATATTACAATGATCTGTGGATGTATTATGCCACACGGTTCCCGAATGCGCAAATACGCTTTTACAATTGTGGAATATCCGGCGATGTTGCCGGTGGAATCTTAAAAAGGATGGACCGGGATATCCTGTCCCATCAGCCAACACATGTGGTAATGATGATTGGAATGAACGATGTGAAACGTGATCTTTATGGAAAAAACCAGGCCAGCAATACCTTGAAGGAAAAGGCATTGGCCGAATACAATGACAATACTGATGCTGCAGTCGGTATTTTAAAAAAGCGGGTTGGCAATGTTATCCTCCTTCAGCCTTCAATTTATGATCAGACGGCAGTTATAGAAACAGAAAACCTGTATGGTGTCAACGATGCCCTGCAGCGTTGTGCCCGGCAAATGCGGGTTCTGTCAGAAAAGTACCATACCGGACTGGTAGATTTTCAAACCATTCTGCTCCGCATTAATAAAGAAGAGCAGCTAAAAGACCCTGCTTTTACCATCATCGGTAAAGACAGGGTACACCCCTTATCTGCAGGTCACTTTGTAATGGCCTACCAGTTCCTTAAAGACACGAAAGCACCTCAATATGTATCAAAGCTTGTGATCGAAAATAGTCTGGCGGCTTCTCAAAAAAATAGCTTTAATGCAGAAATAAAAAAACAATCCAGTAAAAACAACCGCTTAACTTTTGAATGTATTGAAAAAAGTCTACCCTGTCCGGTTAAAGAATCCGCAAAAAAAGCGCTCAGCTGGATACCTTTTAACGAAGAGTTTAACACAGAGTTGCTGCAGGTAAAACACTTAACACCTGGAAGCTATAATCTTTTTATTGACGACGCTTTGATAGCAACTTTCAGTGCAGAAGCTCTTTCGACAGGAATTAACCTTGCAGTTTACCAAAACACACCCCAATACCAGCAGGCCATGAAAGTAATGGATGCCTGCTTAAAATACCGGGATACGGAAGCAGTGATACGCAATCTTAGGTTTGTTGAATTTATGCAGCTATCCGGCCTTAAAGATCAATCTGATCTGCATGTAGTAGAACAATACCTTGTTAAAAGATTGGAAACTTTAAAAGATAGTGGGCATTATGAATATTACCAGAAACAATTTAAGAACTACATTTTAAAGAAGGGCGCTGAGGCAGAAACCTTAAAAAAATTACTCTTACTTGCTGCCACTATTTACCAGGTAAACCAGCCAAAGCCACATCTTTTTAAAATTGAGAAACAATCCTAGAGAACGTTGAGAAAATAAAACCTGAAAATGGAAAGAAGGAATTTTATAAAAAACATAGCAGCATTTGCCGCACTTCCTGTTGCTGCCCCACTACTGGCTGCTGTAAACAATGGTTACATTAAACCTGCCGCAAAAATCTTATTGCGCTCGTCATGGCAAACTGTAAACATTGGCGACATAGGCCATACCTTTGGTATTATGGAACTGTTTAATACCTACTTACCTGGGGCGGAGGTAACGCTATGGCCAAACAACCTGGAGAACGGAGTGGATGTGTTGTTAAAGAAGAGCTTTAATAAACTAAAAATTGCAGAGGGAAAGATTGATGCAGAAGGAAAGCCAACAACACCAGAATTGCAGCAGGCATTTGAAAATTGCGACATCATGGTACATGGTTCAGGGCCCTGGATAGTTGTTCCGGCAGACCTTGCAGCCTGGCATAAGCAAACTGGCAAACCTTTTGGCATGTATGGAATTTCGCTGGTTGATGCTGATGTGGCCGCTTTAAGTTTAATCAACAAAGCTTCATTTATCTATTGCAGGGATACAGCCTCATTGGATTATTTAAAATCACTACATTCTGAATGTCCTGTAACCGAGTTTGCCCCGGACGCTACTTTTGCAATTAACCTTAGAAATGATCAGCTTGCAAGCAATTATTTACAATCAGCGGGTTTAAATAAGGGAGAATTTATCTGCGTAATTCCTCGTCTTAGGTATACCCCCTACTGGAAAATGAAAGGACTAAAACCTACTGAAGAGGAAGCAAAGAAATACATGATCTCGCAGTATTATAAAGATGTAGACCACGCTAAACTTCGTGAGGTGATGATCAGGTGGGTAAGGGAAACAGGCTTAAAGGTATTGGCCTGTCCGGAAGTGATTTACCAGGTAGAGCTATCCAAAGAAATATTAGTTGACCCACTTCCTGAAGATGTAAAAAAACATGTGATATGGCGTGATAAATACTGGATTCCTGACGAAGCACAATCGGTATATGCGCAGGCAAGGGCACTGATCAGTTTCGAGATGCATTCCCCGATCATAGCGTTTTCATCAGGTGTACCTGCAATCCATTTAAGGCAACCTACAGATACACGGAAAGGGCAAATGTGGGCCGACATAGGCCTGCCCGAATGGCTTTTTGAAATTGATTTTACAAGCGGTAACCAGATTGGGGATGCACTAATGGAAATTCATCGGGATTACTTCAGCGCAAAGAAAAAACTGGCAAAAGCAAAGGATTTTGTGACCTACAGACAAAAAAAATCCATTCATCGCCTTATGGATGTTAGCTAACATTAAAGCTACACATCTTCCATGCCATACTGTTTTAAAACATCCGCAGGTACCCCCTCCCAACGGTTTGGTGCATTTCCTATATAACCAAGGTCTTTTACACCCATTTCTGTAGTATAAAATCCGGAAGCAGTAAGGTTACGCATCAGGGTAAAAAATGCAACACCCTGCTCCAATCCTGGTTTAACCTTTTCCGGATAGGCAATGTCATCTACCATTTCAATCTGCTGGCTTGCAGAAGCGTCTTTAAAGGCTTTTTGGAACCTGTTTAAACACTGCAGGTCCAGCCATTTCAGGCCGCCGCGCATGGGTGTCTGATGTGAAGGTATATCTTTTACAATAAACTCTATAAAGTCGGGCACTTTAGCTTCCGATGCACTGCCAGATTTATCATCTTTAGGAATAATAATGTCGGCCAATACAGTTATCGTAGCCATTTCATGGTCGTTAAAAAACTTATAGCTGTTTAACTGCTTATCACGTTCTATTTCAAAGGCCTGCCTCCCAGGCTGGGCTCCATCTTCAACTTTTGATGTTTTTTCTTTACCAGGTTTGCAGGCTTCTATAACCATTCCTGCACTTATTGCTGTTAAGCCAATGGCTTTTAAAGAATCGCGTCTATTCATTATCTATTTAATCTGATCAGCTAATGTTTAATTTTTCTTTTTGCTGCAAAATATATTCAGCAGTACGCATAGACAAGGCTAAAATAGTCCAGGTTGCGTTTTTATCGCCCTGTTGAACAAAAGGAGCAGCATCTACTACAAATAGATTTTTACAATCATGCGCCTGACACCACCTGTTTAAGGCAGATTTTTTTGGGTCATCGCCCATTCTTACCGTTCCTACCTCATGGATAATTTTACCTGGGGTCTCCAAACCATAATTGGTATCCGCACCAGGGGGCTCATTTGCAACAGCCCCCATTGCATGCATAATCTCTTTAAACGTTTCCTGCATGTGCCTTGCCTGCTTCACTTCTTCAGGTGCCCATTTATAATTGAACCGAAGTACAGGGATACCGTATTTATCCACCACCTTGGGATCTATTTCACAATAATTGCTTTCCCTGGCAATGGCTGTCCCCCTGCCCGCCATCCACACCCCACTGCCAAAAAAACGACGATAATCGTCCTTCAGACCTGTACCATATCCGCCCGCTGGTTTCATCTTTCCATCCCTACCCGGTACTGTTCCATTTTTCTTTTCCATCCCCCAGCCAAAGTTATAACCAGGAATTCCAAATCCACCACCATATTCTATGTGATAACCCCGCGGAAAATCAAGCTTCTTGTTGTCCAGCCACCATGGAGAATAGATATGCACACTACCTGCACCATCTTCATTATACCTTTTCCGATCCAGCAACTGCGGCAAATAACCACCCATACTGGCACCGGTAGAATCGTGAAGGTATTTCCCTACCACCCCACTATTATTCGCCAAACCATCCGGATGGGCAACTGATCTGGAATTGAGCAGCAAGCGTGCAGATTCACAAGCACTGGCACCCAAAATAATAGTTTTACCACGAACCTGGTACTCCTGCATATCCTTGGTATTTACATAAGATACCCCAGTAGCCAGGCCAGTTTTATCCGTTAAAACTTCCCTTACCATCGCATTGGTAATTACTGTCAGGTTACCTGTATGAACTGCGGGTATAACCAAACAGGATGATGATGAAAAATCGCCATATACCTTGCATGACCGGCCACATTGTCCGCAATAAAAACAAGGTGCACGGTCTTTATTATTGGACAAAGCTTCCGTTAGTACGGCACCTCTGCCAGGTATCACTTTCACGCCAACCTTTTGCGCGGCCTTTTTAATAAAAAGTTCATTAAGCCTTGGCTTCGGTGGTGTCATAAAAATACCATCAGGTTCACTTTCTATTCCTTCAACCGTACCATACAGACCGATCATCCGGTCTACCTTATCATAAAATGGCTTTAATTCCTGATAAGTAAGTGGCCATTCATCCGTAAGTCCGTCTTTCGGTTTAAAATCATCGGGGCCCATTCTTAAAGAAATGCGTCCCCAGTGGTTGGTACGTCCACCAAGCATTCTTGACCGGTACCATGCAAATTCAGAATCATTTTTTTGGGTATAAGGTTCTCCTTCCAGCTCCCAACCACCATAAGAACCGTCAAAATCACCAAATGGCCGTATAGTATTGGCACCTCTTCTTGGTGATTCCCAGGGCCATTTTAATTGCTGGGAATCTATACGGGGATCAAAATAAGCACCAGCTTCGAGCATTAAAACCTTTAGACCTGCATTGGCAAGTACATATCCGGCCATTCCGCCGCCTGCACCCGATCCTACTACAATGGCATCATACTCGATACCCGTTTTTTTTATTTCGAATTCGTTCATTTATAATTTCGTTTTCATCAAATCAGGTCTCTCATCCTGGATGATTACAATTTAAACAGTTTATTTAAAGATTCAATTTTATTTTGAGAAAAACGTAATTTAAATAGCTCCCGTTCTAATACGGGCAGAAACTATTTTTAACAAATCAGCAAATAACCTACTCGGTCTTCGAATTGGTAAGTGTGGCGCAAATGTATTATGGAATAAAAAAGCACGCTGGACTGTTGATGGAAAATTTTATACTTCTTCTGGCGTAAGTGCTGGAATGGACATGGCTTTAGGCTTTTTAAGCGATAGACACGGGAGTGAATTTGCAAGGCAAGTTGCGTTTGAAATTGAATATAATTGGATGGAAGAGAAGGACAATGATACCTTTACAGCTATAAATTAATAAAAGAAATCACTTACTCCTCAAATGTGGCAGCGGCTATTATCGCAATATCAGGAAATGGAGGAGTTGCTGGTCAAAAAGTAACAATTGTGGTCAAGAGAGGCGGCAATCAGGTAGGAGCACCAATTGATGCCGTAGCCGATGCCTCAGGAAATTTCTCTAAATCTGCTCCGCTATCGTTTTCTAATTCCCTTATTAGGGAGTGGCCAACCAACTACCAACCATGCACAGCACCAAAAATGCAGCGGAAAGAAGAAGAGTCGAAGTTCTAAAAAGCAATAAAGGCAGGTGATTCAAATGCGATTGCGGTTAACCCACTTTATATACCTTCCGGCAATATTGAAGAAAATCCGCTTTATAATCCGGCTTCAAGAGCGATCAATGAATCAGGTGTATCCGTCAAATCAAATACAAAATCAAAAAATTAAGTAGTAAACCTACATAGGTTTAAATTAAGATTTTAAGGGATAATAAAAATGTACCACATCCTCCCCTGTTGCACCAGTAGAACGATAGAAATCCAGGGCATAATCATCTGCCACATCTGCCTGTACAAATACTTCTTCTACGCCTATATTTTTGCAGTAATTTTGGATAGCTGCTATCAGCATCTTACCAATACCCTTACGCTGGTATGCAGTAGCTACCGCGAGGTCATAAATATACACCAATGGCGATGTGGAATAATATTGCCGCAAAGTATAACTTGTTAAGCCGCCGATTACCTCGCCATCCCGGAGCACTACAAATACAAAAAAATCATCCCTGGCCAATAACCTCTCCAGATGATCTGCAGGGGGCATTACAAAGTCTTTCATTTCAAAAACTTCTTCAAATAGCCTGATCAAAGCGTCAAAATGAGCAACATCCTTTGTTTTTTGTATACTACAATTTATCATGTCTTTACCAACCCATCCTTTTTATTTAAGATTTTCTAAGTCGTTTTCTATTGTTCAAATATATGATTTGTACATTTATTTCAGCATCACCCTCAAAAACCTATAACGTTAGATTCTGCAGTGTATATGTGCTGTAAACAGCCATGATAACAAGTTTTCATAGTGTACGTTTACCCATAAAAATAGGCCTTACGCTCCCAATTCAGCGGGACCTCTCAACGCAAAAAAACTCCTTTTTGTCGTTTTCACACCCTATTTATTTTGCAGTTAAGCAGTACATTTGAATACAACAAAAGATAAAAAGTTATGACACTTATCAATCCACATATTAATTTCAACGGAAATGCTGAAGAAGCATTTACTTTTTACAAACAGTTTTTGGCGGAGAATTCACAAAGATCATTCGTTTCAAAGACCTGGCAAGCGCTGAATTTCCTATAGCAGAAAAAGAGGAAAATAAAATCATGCACATCGCTTTACCAATTGGTAAACATAATGTATTGATGGCTAATGACATTCCCGAATTTATGGGAAAAGTAAATGAGAATGAGCATAGAAGTAAAATTTCAATAAATACAGAAAGTAAAGACGAAGCTGATAAATTATTCAATGGCCTTTCCGTAGGTGGAACAATCGAAATGCCTATTACCGATAGCCCCTGGGGTTCATATTTTGGTATGTTTAGAGACAAATATGGCATTGAATGGATGGTGGAATTTAATCCCACTCCCCTCATACCCTCACTTCCATGAAGGAATACGCTGGCACCGTGATATATTAAAGGATCTATGATTCACTATGGCAGCCCCAGCTAAAACATCGATTGCGTTTAAAATAATTTTCAAACTTATCTAATCAGTTGGGTGTTGATCAATACCAGATATATGATTTGATATGCCAGAAGGACCATCTATAGTGATTTTAAGAGAACTTATTGAAGAACTTGATTTGGAAGGACAAGAGGTTATAGCTCTTAGCGGAAATACAAAAATCGAGAAAGATAGAATGCTCCATCACAAAGTAAAGGCCTTTAAAAGCTGGGGCAAGCATTTCCTGATTTGCTTTGAAAATTTCAGCCTCCGGATACATTTCATGATGTTTGGAACCTATCGAATCAACGAACGTAAACAGACTCCTGCAAGACTAAGTCTATCATTTGAAAATGCGGAACTCAATTTCTACACATGCTCTTTAAAATATGTTGAAGGTGATGTTAATGTAAACTACGATTGGTCTTCTGACATCATGGCTGAGCAGTGGGATCCTAAAAAAGCCTTAAAAAAAATGAAAACAAAGTCGCAAGCATTGATCTGTGACCTATTACTGGACCAGGAAATCTTTTCAGGCCTGGGCAATATTATAAAGAACGAAGTTCTTTATAGGGTGGGTATTCACCCATCAAGTGTAATCGACTCAATTCCAGTAGCTAAACTTAAATTACTGATAACAGAAGCCAGACAGTACAGTTTTGATTTTCTGAATTGGAAAAAAGCCCATGTCCTGAAAAAACACTGGCTGGTAAACACCAGGCAATTTTGTCCGCTTAAACATCCGCTGATCAAATCATACCTTGGAAAAACCAAAAGAAGAACGTTTTTCTGCCCGGTTTGTCAAATACTATATCATTAACAATAGAGCAGTTATACCGGTTTATTATTTAGGTAATTTTCTACCTGTTCACCTAGCTCAGCCACTAAAGCTCTAACCACTATACCTTCCCCACACCAAATTTTTCCGGTTTTGCCAATCTCCTGCCAGATCAGTCCAAGTGAGGTAAGCTGATCAAAAACCTCATATTTGAGTTCTTCTCTGGCAGGAACCACTAACAATGATTTGATTTCTCCTTCGATGGTCACCTGAATCTCAAAAGGTTCCCATTCTTCTGCTATTTTTCCCATAAGTTCAATTCTTTAGCAGGACAGCAAAAATTTTAAAGCTGTTTCTGGTTTCCATAATTATAATAGCGTTTAAGTGATGCGTTAACTACCAAGCCTTTAACTTCCACATTGGTCAAAAAGTTTTAAATACTGATGAAAAAAGCATAAAAACAAATTGACCAGCTAAAACAGGAAATCAACAACACTAATACAATTGTTAAATATTTTTTAAAATAAATTAAACAAAAAACATTTCTTGAGGTTGTATTGCCTCAGGAACGTCAAATCAATCACAATTCATATTTATAAATTTAATACATGAAAGCAAATCCTACCAATCGCTCCTATTTCTACCGTAACGGGCTCACCATCGTTTTTCTACTTTTGTTTATCGTAACACTTGGTGCGCAGGCATTGACCGGCTGGAAACAACACAACCAGGATCTGAAAGAAAACAATGCGCAACAGATCGGACTGGGCAGTTACCTGAAAAGCGGACATTTCATCTCAGCTACTTTCGAGAATTTCGAGAGCGAATTTCTGCAAATGTCCCTATATGTACTTCTGACCATATCACTCCGACAAATAGGTTCAGCAGAATCCAAACAACTTGATGAGCCTGAAGAAGTAGATCGCACCCCACAGGCTTATTATGATGCCCCCTGGCCAGTCAAACAAGGGGGCTGGATCCTGAAACTCTACAGCAATTCTCTATCGATCTGCTTCGGGACCCTGTTCTTTGCCAGCTGGGGATTACATTTCTATGGAAGCTGGCAGAACCACAATGTAGAGCAAATCACCAAACACTTACCCACATCAAGTGTCATGGACTACCTGGGACAACCTGAATTCTGGTTTGAGACCTTTCAGAACTGGCAAAGCGAATTCCTATCCGTAGCTTCTATTGTATTTTTAACCATTTACCTTCGACAGAAAGGCTCTCCGGAATCAAAACCTGTCGATTCCCCGCACCTGGAAACCGGTAAATAGTTAACTAAACAATTCAGGCACTTACCAATAAAAACAGGCTTTGAATTATATTCAAAGCCTGTTTAAAGAAATAAATTATCATTAATTTTATTTTTTTAAGATCGACAATAATTCATCTAATTTTTCAAGAGTTGCAATCATACCTTGTTCCATTCCCATTTGTATAACCGTTTCCAGGTCGGCAAGGGATTTGTAGGTTACTTTGGTTTCTACAAGAGCATTGTCATCCTTGTCCATAAAATTTACCAGCCACTCTGCGCGGGGTAAGTCTTCATTTATTTCACCTTCTGCATTAGAGAAAGCGTCTAAGGCTGTATAAAAATCTATCGGTTTAATCTTCAGGTATTCTGTCAAACCCCAATATTCAGTGCCATTGGGTTCTACCATTGCGTAATGCCATAAACCGCCTTCGCGAAAGTCCATTGACTTTGTCTTTGTAGTTAATGGTTTTGGAGCGAACCATTGGTTCAGCAGTTCGGCCTTGGTATAACAGTCCCAAACCAGTTGTCGGTCAGCTAAAAATTCACGCCTGATGGTCAGCGTATTTTTTGCCTTCTCAGCAATGAAGTCGAATTGTAGGTTGTGTTTCATTATTTTTTCTTTTTAATGGTTAATAAAAG
The DNA here is from genome assembly GCF_014200825.1 of Pedobacter sp. AK017. Classification (NCBI taxonomy): domain Bacteria; kingdom Pseudomonadati; phylum Bacteroidota; class Sphingobacteriia; order Sphingobacteriales; family Sphingobacteriaceae; genus Pedobacter; species Pedobacter sp. AK017. The sequence continues at coordinate 344,430 of NZ_JACHCW010000004.1, read as the reverse complement.
ATCGTCTAGTTGTTGGAAACGGGTCTCCCAGATCTTACGGAATTGTTCCAGCCAGCTGTCTATTTCTTTCATTTTATCAATTTCAAGCTGATAATGAATTTCCCGTCCCTGGTGTTCCTGTTTCACTAATTCACATTCAGTCAATATTTTTAAATGTTTTGATATGGCTTGCCTGGTGGTGTCAAAATGCTCGGCAAGGGCACTGGGTGTCATTGCTTGTAATGCAATTAACGCAATAATGGCCCTTCTGGTTGGATCAGCTACCGCTTGAAAAATATCTCTTCTCATTGATTATGATCTTGAATAGTTAAACTTATCCTTTGATCATTGGCAGGTATTTTTCCCTATTGTCAATAATCACCCACAGGATAATGCCGATCAATACAAATACGATAGGCAAACCCGATGGTGCCATATTGATGTTGGCAAGAAGAATACCTGTTAAAACAGGTAAAATTACTATCGCACCAAGAGCCCTTGTTCTGTCAAAGATCAATAATAAACCTCCGAGTATTTCAATGGAACCAACCAACGGCATAAGCCAGCCTATCTCCATAAACGCTTTTCCGGCTTGCACCATTTTTTCAGGCATTTCCTTTGGTATCGGCATATAATGAAAGAATTTATCCAATCCCGTATTAATAAACATCAGGCCAGTGAGCAGACATAAAACAAAAATTATCCTTTTCTTCATTGTAATTTATTTAAATAGTAAACCAATTGGTTGCAAATATAAAAGCAACCGATCAGTTGCACAAATTTATTTTCAAAAAAATTACTCGCTCCTACTTTTAGTAGCAGGTTGGATTAAAACCAACCTTGCAGAGGTTAAACATAATCAACCAGAAAAATGTTTCATGGATATGGAAGCACTAACCTTAATCGACCTAAATCAGATCAGCAAAACAGTGAGCGGCAAATACCACAATCTGCCCCTGAATATGGTAAACGACCACATCATCAGAATAAGCATCATGACCCTGCCTTATTATTGGCATTACCATCCCAATTCAGATGAAAATTTCCTCTGCCTGGAAGGCCAGCTGATTATAGAACTCCAGGATCAGCTTATCGAACTCAGCCCCGGACAGCTTTACACCATCCCCGCCAACGTACTGCACCGCACCAGGCCTAAAGGCGAGCGCTCAGTCAACCTTAGCTTTGAACTGGAATCCATGCAGACCATTAAAAAAGAACCAGAATCATAGTTTAAATCCCAGCAAACCCACTTATGCATCAGCAGTAAACGAAAAGATTCTATCCAAATCAAAGTCCCTTCCGCCGGCACAGTAGCCTGAAAAAAGCCATAGTAGAATAGTGAACCTGGGTTAAAATAACCTGTTATCGTACCAAGCGCAGATGATAGGTCTCAATTTCTTTCAAAGCTTCCAGAATACCGGTACGCTGACGCTGCAACAATACAATATGATCTAAATGTGAACCATAGTTCTCCAACACTTTATCATATTTTTCAATAGCAGCCTTCTCCCCGGTCTCAATTGCACTTAAAATAGCTGCATCTTCCTTACTATTTAAAGCCTGCTTAATGTCAATCCAGGTCCGATGCAATGCACCTAAAATGCCACCTTCCTGATTATCCGAATCGCCCCCATGCTGAGCAATGTGTTCCTTAAGTTCGTCTGCAAAATCCGCACGCTGCGCAGCATATTTCAAAAATACAGTTTTCAGTTCGCCGCTGTCTGTAGCTTCGCTTGCAGTGGCATAACCTTCTTTCCCGTCATTGACAATATTGACCAATCCTTTCAGGTCGCTGATGATCTCTCTGTTTGTTTCCATAGTATATTATATTTGTGTATAAAGAACAACAACAATGGCATTCTGTTTAAAATTTCAATAATATTTCCTCATGGCCGGAATTCTCGTCATACTCATACACAGGATACCCTCAGGGTTCCAGCTCATCTGCTGTAATAGCTTCCCAATGATATTAAAAGGATTCATAAATTGAGTTTTATAAGTTTAAAATTAGTTACCTGACAAAAAAGAATGGAGAACAATACTTTCAACAAATTTTAATAACGCTAAAACCAAAGTCCAGTAACATTGTTCAATAGGCAGATGCCAAATCGAAAGCATACCCTTAATCATCTACACATGAAAAACAAATTGAATAACCAAATTATGGAACATCTGTGCACCTTAAGCCTTCCTACTAATGGAAAAGAAAACATCGACCAGGGGGAACGGATCGTTTCCCTGTTGGGTGGAAGCTGGCTATTGTACAAGAGCCTGAAAAAAATCGGTAAACACCCCTTTCTCGGACTGCAGGGAGTAGCTGCAGGTGGACTCATGCTTTATCGCGGCGCTACAGGTATATGCCCGGTCTACCAACAACTTGGAAAGGACACTACCGATCCCCAGGCCATCAACATTACCGAGGATATTGTAGTCAATGCCCCGATAGACAAAGTTTATGCTTTCTGGCGGGAATTTTCCAATCTCCCTAAATTCATGGAACACCTGAAAAGCGTCGAAGAAGTCAGTGAGAAAATATCCTTTTGGACAGCCAATACCCCCGGAGGATTGACTGATATGAACTGGAATGCCGAAATTACCAGGGAAGAAAAGGGATCCTATCTGGGCTGGCAGTCATTGGAAGGTTCGATGATCGACAATGCAGGGAAGATAGAATTCCGGGAAACCTTAAACGGGACAGGAACTGAACTGCACATAGAAATCGATTACTTCCCTCCAGCAGGTAGTGTTGGCAGAGGCATCGCTTCGCTTTTCAACGGTATATTTGAACGCATGATCCGCCAGGACATTCAACGTTTTAAAACCTATGCAGAGGAAAACGATTTCAAACAATATGCAGGACTGGCTTTATAGGCAAACAAAATACGTTCAGCAAGTGTTATAAGTATACATAAACCTTAAAAAACAACATCATGGGAAATCTACTTTATACAATCGCAGTCATATTGGTCATCATCTGGGCCATCAGTTTTTTCGGTGGATTCTATACCGGCGGAATTATTCATATCCTGATCGTTATCGCAATCATAGCAGTCGTCCTCGGCGTAATCCGAAGAGCCGCCTAATACATAAAGGCTGTAGAAATTCCTGGCCAAATGTCTGTATTATTACTGGTCCTTCCTTTGTTGCTCCGGAATATGTCTTCTGAGTATAGTGTACAGCAAATCCAGGTCAAAAGGCTTACGTATATAACCATCGAAACCATTAGCCCCATATAGACGGTCGATATTGTAATTGCAGCTCATTGCAATCACGGGAAGGTGCGGATATCGCTGCTTAATTTGAAAGCAGGTTTGCTTACAGGCCTCGCCATTTAATCTGTAATCCAGCATTACCACGTGAGGCCTGTGCTGATCTATCAAGGAGAGAAAATCACCTTCAATATCTGCCACCGGCAAAACATCAAAGCCTTCCATCGTTAAAGCTTCTGTAAGCACATCCAAAATGGCGGCATCAGTATCTTGTACAATAATGGTTTCCATAAGCCCATTTATAATTTGCTTAATAAATATACGATTTTATTAAACAAAACCAATAAAAATAGCTTTATGCAGATCGAACAATTAAAGAACTTTTTTAAATCCTAGCTGTTTTTAAAAAGGCAAGGAATCAAAAGAGCAAGAATCCAGAGTTTAAATTGGCATTGTATAGTATACAGAGAACTTAAAGTTGAACATTAAAACAGTAATTATGGGACAATTAAGCAATCGAACCATTGCCGTTTTATCAGAAAGCGGTTTTGAAGAAACAGAATTGACTAGCCCAGTGCAAAGGCTAAAGGAGGAAGGTGCAACTGTTCATATCATTTCCTCTACAGCAGGAAAGATACAGGCCATGAAGGGCGATCATCAGTGGACCATAGAAGTTGATGTAGATAAGACCATCAGTGAAGCCAATGCCGAAGATTATCAGGGCTTAGTCATTCCAGGTGGGGTTTTGAATCCGGATGCATTGAGGAAGAATGATGATACCATCGCCTTTGTGAAAGCATTCTTTGAGGCAGGAAAACCAGTAGCAGCGATCTGTCACGGGCCACAGGTTTTGATCACAGCTGAAGTAGTAAAAGGCAGAGAACTGACCTCGACAAAAACCGTAAGAATTGACCTGCTCAATGCCGGAGCAGATTGGTATGACCAGGAAGTTGTGGTTGACAAGGGCTTGGTTACCAGCCGTAGCCCGGATGACCTTCCTGCCTTCAATGACAAAATGGTAGAAGAATTCGCAGAGGGTGTCCATGAAGGGCAACACACCTAAAAGTAAATCATTTTTTTAACGGCCCAAGGTGCCTGTATGTGTTGATGAGCAAACCAGTGGGCGTGGTCTTGGAATCCACAAAAGTAAGTTCTCGTGCATCAATACTGTCCGAGAGTAAGCGTTTACCCCTGCCAAGCAGAACCGGGTAGGTAATCAGTATCACTTCGTCGGCCAGTCCCTTGTCAAGCAATACAGCGGTTAGCGTTGAACTTCCAATCACGATCAGGTCGGGCCCTTCAGTTAGCTTGAGATCGCTAATGGCACCACTAAGCTCCCCATCCAGGTCCTGCACCGGTCCCCACTGCAGGCTTTCGGGTCTATGTGTTGCGATATACTTGGTGGCAGCATTGATCGCATTTGCCATCGGAAAATCTCCGGCATTAGGCCAAAAGCCACTAAATATATCGTAGGTATGGCGGCCAAGCAGCAAATCAAAGTTCGGTCCGTAAGCTTCAAAGAGCATTGTCGCCCCCTCAGGACTTCGATAAGGTGTTGTCCATGCCCCATAGGTGTAGTCCCCATCGTGCTCGATCACTCCGTCAAGCGAGATATGTTCGAAAATTCTGATCTTCCTCATCTTATTTCTATTCATCTAATTGTTAACCAAATTTAAACAGTAAGGCTATACCTCAGTGAGGTGCAATTGCGACAATAAAAGGGTGTTTTTCCCATACCTTACCGTATATCTCCGTAGTAACCTCGCCTCAGAATCCAGGGCAAAGCTGGTTTATGAACACCTGATAAAATTTACCGACGATCAGTATTGCAGCATGACCCAAGATTTACCCAGCAGTACTTCAAACTTTCCCCAGATAAAAGTGCAAGAGGCCCCTGGAATCAGGGAGAAATACCGGGCATGGGCAAAGACTTGGATTACATTGAAAATCCATTACAACATGTCAAAGACACCAAAGGCCTTTCGGAATTACCGGAACCAATGGAAAAAGAATTGGAAGAAACCGAGCAGTTAAACCAGCATCTCAGTAAAGAAAAAAGCCAGGAAGTAAAAAAAGCGGAGCAGGAAGGGATAATCCAGTGGAGTGATTATGCTAAAACCAAAGAACAATAAAGTAAAAGGTTATCTGCAATGATAGTCTTTACCGTTAGCACACAAGCTTCTGTTGCGTACAATTTCCTTCAATACCTCATCCAGCTGTAAAGCGGAAATTAAAATAAAAAAAGTACAAATGCCATTACATTGACAAAAGCAACCGGCAATCAATCCACTTTAACAGATTGAAGGCCAGTTAGCAGTATGATTCCTAATTAAAAACCAGTTTTATTCCTAGCTAGTTACAGCAGATAATTGTTTAGCATACATCTTAAGTTGATGTTTCAATACCTGTCTGGCCATATGAATCCGGGTTTTAACCGTTCCTATTGGAATGCCTAACTCCTGGGCAATCTCATGATACTTATACCCCTCAAAATATCTTAAAAATGGGAACGAGTATTCAGGCTGCAGCTTTTCCATAGCCTTATTAATATCTTCCATAACAAATTTACCTTCTCCCAGATTGTGAGCTGCACTTTTTTTCAACTGCTGGGCACTCAGGTCATCAGTTACTGTAAGGACACTCCTTCTACGGCCTGTTCTGCGATATTCATTGATAAAAGTGTTTTTCATAATGGTATACAACCATCCACGGAGATTAGTTCCTTCACGATATAAGTTATGATAACGGATCGCTTTAATGATCGTATCTTGTACCAGATCATTGGCATCTTCGGTATCTGCAGTGAACTTCATTGCAAAGGCTTCCAGGCAAGAGCGGTGATTGCAGATTTCATTGTTTAGATTAATCGTACTCATAGGGGTAAATGATGTAGTTAAAAATTAAAATCTCTTCAGCACGACAATTGGCAAAACATATACCAAAACCGCCCAAAATGACTATTTTTTAGCTTTAAACAACAAGAAAATTTAATTCCAAACAATTCTGCCCCAGCGCATGTTGTTATACACTTCAAAAGTGAAAATGCCGTAAAACCACTAATAAAACCAATAAATCTTTTATCATAATTATGGGATCTATAGTTAAACTCATAAAAAAATAGTGAAGTGCAGAAGTGTCCAGGTAATTGGACGTGAGCGTTGAGACGGCATGTTATTCCATCGTTGTAACTCGCCTGAATTCCATTCTCATCCGCAGTTTTTGGCAGGGTAAAAACGAATAAAAGAACTATAACTGTATTTCAAAAAACCAGTCTAAAATTATAAAACCATATCCTGCTTATCTTGTTATGCTATAAAACCTTAAGAATATGCTAACAATTATTCCTGATCTACCAGATCATATATTCGGCCTGCGCGCTAGTGGCGAGGTCACCAAAGACGACTTGCAGCAGGTATTACTACCCGGCCTTGAAAAGCTAAGCGAGCAGTACAAAGAAATCTATTACCTGCTGGTACTGGAAACTGATGTACGAAATTTTACAGCCGGAGCCTGGGTACAGGACCTGATTGCCGGGATAAAACACCTCACCGAGTGGAAAAAAATGGCGATCGTCACCGATCAGAAGGCCGTAGAAAAATTCACGGACATTTTCAGCTATCTCAGCCCCGGAGAGGCAAAAGGCTACAAACTAACAGAATTACCTATAGCAATTGGCTGGTTAAGCCACAAAGCATAACATTATAAAATCACTCTTATGAACTACAAAAAACTCATCAGAACTGCGGTTCAAAGCAGGCAGGACACCAGCCTGGCTGCCTTTGCACTATTAGCGGGACTTGCAGCAGGTGCTGCAATAGCTGTATTATTTGCCCCAAGATCAGGGCGTGAATCCAGAAAACTATTGACAGAAAAACTCAATTTCACCCAACATGGCGAAGGGAATGAGCTTGAAGAACACTTAATTGAGGACATCCGAAAAACCGCCCGCAATCATGCTGAGCATTTACAAGGACCTACTAATAAACGAAAAGACCCAACCCAGATCAAAGTTCCTTCAGCAGGCACAACAGCCTGGAAAAAAGCCATAATTGAGTAATGACCACGGCTGGCTAAAGGCTGGCCAGCCGTAACTGATAAAATCAAGCGATTTTGCGAGCAACTTGTTCTATATCTGCCACTTTTTGGTACGATCTAATCCACTTACCGCTTACTTTCAGCATCCTTTTTATGAGCTGTAATTATCAATTATTGAGTCTTTTTTTCAGGTTTAGCAGTCTGTTTTTTCATAACCATAAATTTGAATTCATTCCTGCTCCAATACTTTGATCAACGCCTTAGCTGTTGGCCCGGCGGATAACGGATTTTGCCCGGTGATTAGCATACCATCTCTTTTCACATGGCTCATAAAAGGAACCAATGCTGAATGCAGCTTAGCACCCAGATCCTTTAGCCTGGTTTCCAGTTTATAGGGAACGTTATTTCCCCTTCCCACCAAAGCCTCCTCGGTATTGGTAAACGCTGATACATTCTTACCAATCAAAAATCCAGGCTCCAGTTCTGCCGCCTTGATCAATGCAGCCGGCCCATGACATACTGCGCCGACCGGCTTATCTGCATGATAAAAGTCAAGGATTAAGCGACCACTGCTTTGATCAGCCGCCAGATCCCATATCGGGCCATGTCCTCCCGGGTAAAATACCGCATCATAATCACCAGCCTTCATCAGACTGAGTAAATTCGTGCGTTCAAAAGCGGTCTTTGCGATTTCATCATCTTGAAACCTGCGGTTAGCACCGGTAATATTTTCAGTCAGCTCACTCATAGGATCAACCGGCGGTCTTCCCCCAAGCGGACTGGCCAGAGTCACACGGTATCCGGCATCAATAAACTCATAATATGGATCGGTAAATTCCCCAAGCCATACACCTGTTTTACTATTAGTTCCCTCCATTTGTGAGTGGGAAGTGAGCACCATTAAAATGTTTTTTTGATTTTCCATAACATTAGTCTTTTAGCTCATCACCGTGTAGTTTATCGAAACGTGCCTGAAGCGCCGATCGCCAGGATTTAATTACTGCATCAGACGTATCACCCTGACCATAGATACCTGTTTCGGGATCTGACATGGATTATTTAAATTCATTATGATTTATAAGTTTAAAATAACCCGTTATCGGACTAAACGCATGTATCACTGCAAAAGCTAGGCTATCCTTCTTTCTGGCTATTAATCTGCCTGCCTATTTCCTGCACGGTAGCCTCATCAAGCAAGATATCCTGGTGTCCTGAGGTTTCATCATATTCATATATCGGGAACCCGCCAGGCTGCAATTCATCAGCAGTTATCGCCTCCCAGTTTTCACCATCACTTCCCATAAAGATTTCCCCGATTAAAGCACCGTGGTATACAATTTTATAAGTGCCAGCTTCCTGGGGATGAATGTTGAGGTCTACCTGTGCTCCGTCAACTCTGATAATGATATTAAAAGGATCCATAAATTGAGTTTTATATGTTTTTAATTAGGTTATCTGACAAAATTTAATCCTTATCCTCAAAATCTTCCGAGGAACTTCCGGTATTTGTCCTTCCCATCCCTGGGGCTTACCGGGGTTGAGTCACTCAGCGGCAGGCTATGGTTATATTTATTTTTTTTCAACCTTAGCAGGACTTATACCAAGCACATCATCACCGTTATTGACATTGTTCATATTTAAACTTTTGCCAATCTCTACAGCAGATTGATAATGCTTTTTCATAATGGGGAGCATTTTAACAGCAAAAGCCCTCAACTGAGAATCAGTCAACTTTGCGCCATCAGTATAGAACTGCACCGTTTTCTGGTGGTCGCCAATCATCATACGAATATATTGCAGATCAAATGCACGATTGGCCAAACCTTTCAGCCCAGCCACAGATCCAGCCAGTTCTTTCGGCAGCGTTTTGGGCAATAAAATTCCCTTATCCGATGAGATCTGATTTAGCTCTTGATCTGCCAGACCATAATCCTTCAACATACGCGCAGCAAAATCCTTAACCGCTTTATTCTTACTTTTCTTATTTGCCACCACAGCAACTTCCAGCTCCATCATCACACCAGTTGCAGCGCTCAATACAAATACTTTTCCGTCGCCATTCAGCTCCACATCAGCCGTAGCTGCATGAGCTCTTTGGGTAGTGTCACTCAAAGAATCAATTATCGATGTTGCAGTTTCATCGCGGTCTTTTCTTTCAGCATTGCCACAGGATTGTAATCCAATAAATATACAAACCGGTAGCAAACTCTTCCAGTAATTTTTCATAGTTCAACATTTTAGATTACTAACTATCAACAATATGGAGCGCAATTAGTTTGGGGATTATGTAAGAATTGATATTATATTATCGTTAAGCTTTAGCGGTACCATTGCCATTCATAACTTGTCTTTTTGTATGGCTTACCATCCTTATTCTGCGATTTCTGGATCAAAAAGACCATCAGAAAAGTAACGATGGTTGTACCTGTATTGATCACCAGTTGCCAGGTATCAGAATACCTAAAAAAGGCCCGGATATGATCCAGGTGAGTACCACTCCTACTGCAATTCCAAATGCCAGGGAACTTCCCGTCCAGCAGGTAATCTTGGTGGCTATATTTTCAAATTTGTTTTGTGCTTTAGTCTTCATTAGTCTATAATTCTTTTTTTGACCCTAACTCTAGTTAAATAATTAGCGCATCAATATTAAATTAACAGCAATACATTCACTCTAAGGCTGCAACTCATAGCTTATCATGATCTTTTCCAGATCTGTAGTCGGAGGTCCTGTAAGTACCTTGCCGGAAACATCAAACCTTCCGCCATGACAAGGACAATCCCAACTTCGTTCAACAGCATTAAACTGGACCGTGCAACCCGCATGTGTACAGTTTGGATTTAATGCCGTCACCTTTCCTGCCTCATCTTTGTAAACAGCCAACTTTTTTCCCTGGAATTTCACTAGTTTGCCTTCACCAGCTTTCAGCTCATGCACCTGCTGTAATTCTTCCGAAGAAAACCTGTCCTTAACAAAATGCCAGGCCACATCCGCGTTTTCTTTCACAAAATCTGTAAATCCAGCCACAGGCTTTATTCTGGAAGGACTGAATAAAGCGGCATACGCATTATCATTTCCCAAAACCAGATCCGAGATGATCTTTGCAGAAAGTGTTCCAAACATCATCCCATTTCCATTGAAACCTGTTGCTACATAAGTGCCATCAGCAGCGCCTGGTAATTGACCAATATAAGGCAAACCATCCACAGGAACATAATACTGGGCAGACCACTGGAAAGCAATAGATTCAACGGCATAATACCGGCTGGCATAATTTCTTAAATTTTCGAATGCCAGTTCCGGATCCTGGTGACCTGTCTTATGATCTTCACCACCAATGATCAAATACTGCTGACCATCTACTACATGAGTCCTGAAATAATGATACGGTTCCTGCATATCATAAGCCAGGCCATCAGGATAATTTCCATCCTTTAACTTCAGGCCAAGCACATAACTTCGGTAAGGCGCGTTTTCAAAACTCATCAGATTTACTCCAGGCGGTATATGCGTTGCATGCACCAGCTTTTTCGCCTTTATCGACAAAGAATCTGATTTTACGATATAAATACCATCCTCAAAACTATTTTCTCTGATCAGGGTCTGCTCCAACAGCACACCACCCAGATCAACAAAATCTTTCAATAACCCACGAATATATTTCAAAGGATGGAATTGGCCCTGCTGCTCAAATCTGATTACCGAATCAAAAGGAACCGGAACAATATTTTCACTGGTAGCCTCTACTGAAACTCCGGCTCTAACTGATGCTTCCAGAATCTCCTGCAGCTGCTTACTCTGCTTCTCATCCTCTGCGAAAAGCCAGGCAGATTTAGTTTCCAGGTCACAATCCATATCTAGCTCCTTTACAAAGCCTTCGATCATACCAAATGCCTCTTTTCCAGCCTGAGCCAGTAGCTTTGCCGATTGTTCGCCAAAATCACTTTCCACCTCCAGGTAGGTCGCATCAAAAAAAGTATTCAAATGCGCCGACGTACCTCCGGTCGTTCCAAATCCCGGCTGCTGCGCTTCAACAATCACGCAGTTCTTCCCTCCGCGCTGTAAAAGCAGTGCTGTGGTAATTCCGGTGATGCCAGCACCAATGATTAGACAATCGTAAACCTTCTCCACATCGATAACAGCAGAACTTAATTTATCCGAAAAACTCCCAAAACCCTTCTGCCAGGGGCTCACACTTGCGCTATCTCTTAAAGAAAAATCATCCTTATTACTTTCCATCATCATAAATATTAGTGGTATTCAATAGACCTTTTACCAATACCTTCCACTGTGGATAAGAAAACCCTACCTTAGCACCCCATCCTACAAAAGTATTGCGGACATTATCCAGGGAAAGATCTGTATCTGTATTGGGCACTTCGTTACGGCCATGTTCTTCAGCATAAATCGTATGACCAATACGCTTCACCTGGAAAGTAGAAGTAGCCTGATCGGTCAAAAAATGCGCAGTATCCTTGCTATCACCCAATGGATTGGCAGACGGTCTGGCCGTCATACTCAGCACTTCAGCATCATCCAGCATTTCGGATTTGATCTCTTCAATGGTGACCCAATCATACCCCTCACCCGCCAGGGAACCTGGACCAGGTATATCAATTCTGATGTGATCCCCGCCGGTAGCCTTGCGCTGCACGGGATTTCCTGCACCGTCGGTGAGAAAAAAATCCGACATTACCCCACCCGCAAGCTGCCTCCAGCGGTTCACGTCAAGTAAACGTTCCTTTACAATATTAAAAAAATGTACGGCCTCTGCCTCAGAAGAAAGCTCAATCTTTTCCACCGCATTCATTTCTGATCCGATTTGTTGAGGCGGAACATGTGACGCCCCTGGATCGTTGGTTAGCTTATTAGTTTCCATATTTTTATAGGTTAGATTAATTTTTAAACCATCATAATTGTGGTGCACAAGTTTTTTCCATAGGTACCCGGAGGAAAGCTTTTTGATTTGGTCCCCCCTGCTATGTTGATCAAATTGTAATCCGTCCTCCGGTAACAGGTATGGTAGCCCCTGCTATATAGCTCGCATCTTGGGAAGCCAGGAAAACATATGCAGGCGCCACCTCAGCAGGTTGACCAGCCCTTTTCATAGGCGTATCCTTACCAAATTCTTCGTGCTCTGGCATAGTAGAAGGGATTAACGGTGTCCATATAGGCCCCGGCGCCACTGCATTTACCCGAATGCCTTTACCATCCATCAACAAAATCTGGCTCAGATTAGCCGTAAAATTCTGAATAGCCCCTTTTGTGGCCGCATAAGGAAGTAATTGCTCACTTGGTGAATAAGCATTTACTGAAGTCGTATTGATAATGCTACTGCCAGGTTTAAGGTGAGGCTCTGCCGCTTTACATAAAAAGAACATCGCAGTGATATTGGTGCGGAAAGTACGCTCCCATTCTTCAGTTGGAATATCAGCCATTGTTTTTCTTGCCATCTGAAAAGCTGCATTATTGACCAGGATATCCAGTCCACCGAATTCTTTTACAGCCGTATCAATAATGTGTTGGCAATGAGCTTCATCCTGTATGTCCCCTTTCACTAAAATTGCCTTTTTGCCGGCTGCTTCCACTAGTCCTGCAGTAATATTGGCGTCCTCATCTTCCACATCATCAAGATAACTGATCAAAACATCCGCTCCTTCCCTGGCAAAAGCAATTGCCACCGCACGGCCTATGCCTGAATCACCACCAGTTATTATAGCCTTCTTTCCCTCCAGCTTGCCACTGCCCTTATAGGATTCTTCTCCATGATCTGCCTGTGGACGGAGCCGCCCCTCTGTTCCGGGAGCTGGTTGGTCCTGCTTTGGAAAAGGAGGTTTAGGATATTTTTCTGCTGGATTCTCTAAGGGATTCTGTTGATTTTCCATAGTAATTGTTTAAATTGAAGTCCTGTTCTATTTTTGATATTCACTTCCACTGCGTCTCTAAGGAAGATCCGGTGGGCTCGTTATAAAACATTCAAGTAGAATTCCGGTTTATTATTTTTTAAAATTCTCCGGCTAGTCCTTTGGCCATTTAATCGAGAAAACAGCAGACCGCCACTACAATCGAACTAAACGTAGATGATAGGTCTCAATTTTTTCTATCGCTGGTTATTTACCCGCAATTGGTTATAATACAGCAAATCATTAAATATTTATCTACGAAAAACTTAAAATATGGCAACAAAATCAAAAACAGGATTTTTTTATAGATGAACTCAAAGACATCTACTGGGCCGAAAAACACTTTTATACATATTCTTTTATGTAACTAATAGGGTTTCGTATCGGTATACCGGACATTCTCATCTTTTGTGGTGCTAATTCCACCAGTTGCCGGAGCATAGATTTTATAATAACTAAAATGGGTGTTACTAAATTAAGCCATGCAGAATACAGGTTTTAACCAATTGCGCAGTGTTTTTGCATTCTGCCTTGGTTAAAATATTTTTCCGGTGCTGTTTCACCGTTGATTCAGCGATAAATAATTTATCGGCTATTTCTCCACTGTTCAGACCTTTAGAAATATTTTTAATGATATCGATCTCCCTTTTTGAGAATGAAATCGGCACTTCCGTATTTTCGTCAATACTCAAATTCATAAATGAGGGTTCGCCATGTAAACCAATAAGTGAAATCTTATAGTTGGGTGTATGACCAAGATGGTCAATCCGGGTATTGATAATTAGCGACTTCCCATACCCCCCAGTTTTATCTAAAGTAAGCATCAGTGCCTGATGGTTAAATAAAACATAATTTCCGTTTTTTAACCTGACTCTATAATTGTAACTAATCTTATAGCTCATTAGCTTATCTCTGCCAACCTTGTTTATAAAGAACGTGGTTAAAAATTCTTCTGCTTTTATAACAAATTTGATATCGTCCGGATGGAGCAAACACAATATGTCATTAATTGTGATGCTCCCAGGGTTCAGGCCATGAATTTCATAAACCGAGTCACTGACATGGGAAATAGACATATCATAGAAATCGATGATGAAAAAAGAAATCGGGCCCGTACTTACAATGGAATTAGTTAATTCATTAAAAGAGATTTGGTGGCCGTCCGTTACGTTTATTGATCTATGAGCAGCCCAGACATTGTGGAGCGTTTGTATTTCAGCCTTCATCTAGATTGAATTTGAACAAATAATTTCTGTTTTTCAAATGTAGCTAAATGTGATTACTTATGCTATACTTACCTGAGTATTCCGCGGAAGCGCTTTTTCACCATGCCCGTTATATAAGTTCTAAGAAGGTTTCACAAAACATTGATATCTATTTATTGCGGAAGATCGTATTGGGTGATATCTATAAAAGCATGCTATTATTCGTGCGGTGTTCAAAGATAATCTTGCTTACGGTGGCGGTATATTTAGAACACCTTACATCGACCCTATATTTAAAGATAAGACACTGATAATCAAAAAGAAAGGACTGATCTTTTACGAACAGTCCTTTCAAATTTCGGGAACCAATCCCCTTTGTACCCTGGAAGGGACTCGAACCCCTGACCCACGGTTTAGAAAAAGGTAAGGCAAAGCCTCCTATTAGGTCATAGAGTCGGTATTCTGTATTTCGCGTCAGCTAGCGCGCCAATAGAGCGCCAAAATGAATACTGATTTAAAAATTAAAGTCCCAAAAGATCCTAACGGAAGAGCGTACATAGAATTCTATCTAGATGGGAAACGGATTAGAGAATACACAGGGAACAACATTCTAATGAACATCGAACCCAATAGTGCTGAAAGTCCTGACCAAAGATTGGAATTGCTTTACGAACTGAAACTAGAACTACTGAAGCATCTAAAGGCAGGCAATTACCCTGCAAGAGCAGCAGTAAGTAAAACTGAACAAGAAAGAATATACTCTGTTAAGGAAACGCTAGAGGCTGCCTTAGCGGCAAAGCTAAAGATGAAGTTAAGCCCACAATACAAATCTGACTTGCAGCTCATCTGCAAGCAGTTCTTAGAGTTCTTGACTATCGAGACATCATCAATGCCGTTTGTTTCATTACGAGTCGCCATATTGGAAGAGTTCTTATCTAAGTTCAGTTCTTCCGGCACTTACTATATGAAGAAGAGAAGTGATTTGAGCATTCTATTCTCTCTAGGTGCAAAATTAACGAATACCGCCTCTGTCGCAAGGAACACCCATACGGAAAGAAGCAAAGCCACATTACATAAGGCGTATGACAAAGCAAAGATGAAAGCTCTCCTCAATTTTATAAAAAAGAAAAGTCCTCCCCTATACCTATGCTGTTTACTTACATACGGTTGTTGGCTCAGGCCACATGTAGAGGTCTTGTCTTTAACAAAAAGGCAGTTCAAGAATAACTGTACAGAGATACACCTTGCAGGCAAAGAGAACAAGGGTGGAAAGATTAGGGTAGTATACGTACCGGACTACGTTAGGAAGGATTTAGAACCTCTCCTCTCCGACCTCGAACCAGATACCAATATATTCTCCGGTGGTAATGGAGTTCTAAACAAGCACTTTTTTACGACTAAATGGAAGAGGCTTAGAAGCACACTCATTAAAGACAAGCTTATCGAAGATGGGCAGACTATATACTCGTTTAGGCATTCGGCAGCCATCGAAATATACAAACGAACAAAAGATATATACCTATTACAGAAACTTATGGGGCACGGTTCAATCGGTGTCACCCAAAAGTACTTAAGAAGCTTAGGTCAGGTAGATATTGATGAGCTCAAAAATGCAGCTCCGAGCCTATAGCCCCCTTGCATCTTCATATCAGTTCAATATCTTTACAGCGGAGTGGGTAACTACTCCGCTTAAAAAGATAACCATGTACGAGACCACACTCAACCCCAACTTCAATAGAATTAAAGAGTATATACCTAACATTACCGATGCCGACATAACAACCATACAGGAGGCAGGAGGTGTTCCTATAAACTTAGAATACATGAGTGAGGTTGGTTATTTGCGTTTCTCAGAAGGGCTAAAAGTAGCTACAGAGACCTATGGTATACAAGACCATTATGAGGAATTACTATACCTGATCTTACAGAAGAACGAACAGATTAGGGTACGTTATGACGCCTACTGGCAAAATTATAATGATGACCTCACCTCCAGGGAGGTTGCAAAGTTCCTGTTAGCTTATAAGGAATCAAAACCTAATCAACACTTTCAGCTAGTAGCCAAGCCTGTTACAGGAAGCGTGGCAGTTAAAGACAGTGTAATAGCAAAATGGATGTGTGAACAGATATACAAAGCCATTGAAGCTAGAAAAATGCCTTTGGGCATCTTTGGCGAGAAGATACTGTTTAACTTGTTTGGTGACGACTTCGACTTTGACACTAATGCAACAATTTCAATGGAAAGGTTAAAAGCTACGGCATCGTTAAGCCCACGCAAACCAACTGTACGAGTGAAAAGATTACTGGTAGAGTTCTGTTTACACTTACAAGTCTACCTTATAAAACATACAAGCCTGACTGTACCGGATAACGTTCTTCTCTCCGATGCACAGGCAAACCTCTTCTTCGACATACTGGAACTGATCAGATATGTGGATAGAGACAAAATAGCGTCTGAACCTAAAGACTACATCCATACTATGTTAAGGAACCCAACCAAGGTAAAGTCTTGACGAACAAGGTTATACTACTTATACTTATTATATAAGTAGTATTGCCTCTATCCAACTGAGCTACCATGACATTTGTATCATCATCAGCAATGAAGCGGGTGACTAAGAAATGTTATGAAAGCAGAAATTCACCTCAGTCGGAAGTCGACCTACCAAACGTACTTGGAACTCGAGCCAAAAGGAACAAATCAGTTCGCACCAAGAATTGGTTATTACAAAGTACTCCGAAGATGTAAAGTCCTTATCCCCAAGCATACGCTTGAAGGAGTGGTGGTACATTGGAAACTAAATGCAGATGATGAGTTTGACACTAGTTTTGAAACTAGAATCCAACTAGAGTCCTTTAAAAGAAATCCCTATCCGGGTTCTTCAAAGCTACAGGAAGAGGATTTGACCGACAGAGTCATTCATGTTAAAAGTGCTGCGAAGAATAATGACAGCACTGGTAGTTTTATTGTCGAGTGGGAGTTACTACCAATCAAGTCAATCTCTTTAGATGCACTGAACAATTTACTGGCATCAGGTGATGAAGCATTAGGAAATAGTTTATTTGAAGGATTGGATGCTGTTGATGCAGATGACGACTCTATAGACTATGGCATTGATGACGAAGCAGCGTACTAGACTGCATTAGTCCTTCTGCTGATTTGGAGCACCCACAGTGCTCCTTTTTTTATGCCCCACAACCAAACACAACCAACTGACAAACAGGGTTATAAAACTTATCTAAACGCATTAAAAAGCATTGCCTTCCAGGCATCTAGCCATCAGCACTTTTGCATCAACGGAGTTAAATCCCTCCGGCAAAAGATAAGATGAACACTAGACATTCAGATACCAAAGTAGCATTGTCAACTATACTTCAAAGCGTTATAGAAAGCAAGACCTTCTATAACTACTGCTATAAAGACAGCGAACCAAACGGTGCTAAGACCATTGTTACCAAACTTCATGTTAAAGACCATTTAGACAGGGCATTCACAGTGTTACCCTCAAACGCTAACATCGATAAAGGTAGATGCGGTATAGGTGGCACAACCCTGGAAATTAAATCTAAAAGACATAGCATCTTTATCGTATGTACACTTGGCGGTATCATAGGTAAGGCAAAAGACAACCCAAGCATCTTTCCTATTCACGGTAAGATAAAGCCAAAGGATATTGTACCGGAGTTAAAGAAAGCAACAGGATACCGCAAGTTATTTGTTACACCAGATAGCTTCTGGAAGATCATAGAAGCGGCAAAGGATAGTATTGGCCTAGATAAGCTACATAGCGATTATTTTGTACTTTATGACGAAGTACATACTGCCGTAACCGAAGCATGGAGGCCAAACGTATTGGCACCCTTCAAGTGGATATGGGAGTTTAAGAATAAGAGCTTTATTACAGCAACCCCATGCGAGATTAACGATCCTAACTTCCTTGCTTTACAGAATTACAGGATTGCGTTCCATGAGCCACATGTCGGTAAAGTGAATATTGTTGAGTGTAAGCCTTTTGAAATCAGTGAGTGCGTTGACGCTCACATCGCTAACGCTCCTAATCTACCGGGTAACCTGTTTTTCTTTTATAACTCGGTTACAGAGATCGCAGAAGCAATTAAAAGAAACGGCTTAAAAGATTGTCATATATATTGTGCAGATAAGGGCGACAACTATGATAAGTTACCTGATCAACTTGAAGTATTCAGACGAGACCCCGAAACAGAGAAGTATGCAAAGATCAACTTCTTCACCACAAGGTACTTTGAATGCTTCGACCTTATGGCCGAGAACGCAACGATCATTTTAGTAACTGACACAACAAAACCACATACAAGGGTTGGCATATCGAATAAAGGCGTGCAAGCAGTTGGCCGTATACGTGATAATGGCGGAGAACATGATAAACCGCACATGATCGTACACATTACCAACCACAGGAGCATCAAAAAAATGAAGTCAAGAGAAGAATTTAAACAAGAATACGACCTGCACAAGACTATCATCGTACCATACAATCAGTATGTAGAAAAATGTAACAGTTGTGCAGTTAAGCCTTTTAAAAGCCATCAGGAACCGATCAAGGGGTTTACAGATATTGATGAGGACACTTACATAGCTACCTTCAGTCAGAACAAGCTAGATCAAGTAATTAACGAACTGGTTTGCAATGAAGAATTTAACGATCTACAATTTATCATAAACGCATGGAAACGAGGTAAATATGAGGTATCAGTTACGATACATAGAAGTATACCTGGGTTAGATTTCAAGAAGAAGCCTTTGAAGAAGAATCACTTTAGACAGCTAATAAACCTGATACACGATTTAGAGACCAATCGGGAGGGGTATATGAAGGGATATGCATCCAAGAGGCTTAAAGAAATCCAAGCTGAATCACCGTTAGCATTTGAAGCTTACCATACGTTAGGGATAGATTGTATACATGAGTTGGACTATGACGAAAAAGCAATCAACAAGGAATTGACTAAGTTGCATAACAAAGCTGCAAAAGTTAAGCTGTTACCCCTGCTAGATAAAGAGTTTGAAGTTGGAGACGAGAAGTTCTCAAAAAATAACCTAACCGATCGGCTACAGTATTTATATAGCAAAGTGGGATTAAAGGATATTAAGAATCCAGACAAACCGCAAACAGCACACCTAGTTGACTTTGAACGGGAAGGTTGGTTTAGGCTTAAGGATGCCCGAGAAAAGAAAGACGTAAATGAGCCACGCATGTATAGTATTGCTAAAAAGCTGTTTAACTTAGATGGAGCTGCAGGTGAATGCAGTTGAGGTCGGTTCCCACAGAATCCTTAAAAACTGCATATAAAGCCTCTATAGGGGAGAAATGTAAAAAACACTCGATTTTGTGGGAATGGCAGGAGACTTGTTATACAGCAAGTCTTTTTTGGTAGAGCAACCTATTATTTGTTTACTTAGGTTTAAACACTCGATAGATTTACTTTATATACCAAACAGCCAAATGTAACAGTCAGCATATAAGAAACAGCAGTAACGTAATCTCCCGTACTGATTATTTCCTGTCCACCTATATAGAATACAAACAGAATGACTGTAAGTAGTAAACTGACAGTCAGTAGAAGGATTTTCTTTCTAATCAGTGGCCAGGTTGTTTTACTGATGAAGTAATAACAAACCCACAGGAGTAGCCAATTTGGGATTGAGAATAAAGCACCCACCATTACAGCTACAGCATAGTAGCCCCAACCACTGAACAAGGCTGCGTACTGGCCTCTGTACCCTCCCATCTTAATAATGAGTAGATAAAGTAAGGGGCTTACAAGCACACTCGTTATCCAAACCTTAAGGGGGTATACAAAGCTACGACGCATTAATCATTTTTATCTTGTAGAACCATATGGAGCCTCCAATGACGAAAGCAAACGGCGTGATTAGGCCTAGGTAGTCGAATACAGAATGATTCGCACTTCCATCAATCAAGATATACATCCAAAGGAAGATAGCAACCTCACTAATTATAAACAGGATCAACTTTATCCCAGATACAGTTAGTCTCAGCCCCATCAGGTAATTATAGATTACTACAAAGATGATTAAACAAGGTAGTGAGAATACCAAGCTCATTCCTAATATAAGAACTAAAAAGAATGGATCACTTCCAACCATATACTCACTTCGATAGTTAATAGAGGTAATCAAATCGTATATGTAATATAAAGTCGCTCCGAGTATTACACTGGTAAGCCATACTCGGAAAGGGTACTTATAATGTTGGAGCATTGCACTAAGGTAGCTATCTGTTTACAAATACAAAATATATTTTTGTGTCGATCTTGCCCCCTCTACCAAGGTCATTGATAAATCAATCCGGTACAAGTGTTGCGAGCTGTGAGGCTCTCCCGATCTTACCATATCATACATATCCTATAAAAGGTAAACAGCCTTGATAGCTTATTATAAGGAGTGCCTAAGTGAGATTCTGACTGTATGTAGGCCTCAGTGCAGTAGGTTCGACCACACCCCGGGCATGATTAAGATAGGGAAGCAAATAGTATATACAAGTCTTACCTGGTACTGTGAAACAGCTTTTCCTACAGTAGTCAATACAAACAGTTTACCTTTTAAAAGAACAGAAATGAAAGCAGAAATAACCCGCAATTCACAAATTGCAAAAAACGAAGCAGCACTCGAGCAAATAGAAGCTCGTCTAGCTTCGACTAAGTCCATTTACAAGAACCACCAACGTGCCAAACAGTATGGTACAACCTCACAGAAGACGATGAACCCAGTAATCGCAGACATGTACCATGTAATCGTGAAACTAGTAAAGCAGCTTTACAGTAGCTTACCGGACAAGGATGAACGAATCGTCATCGAGATTAACAATGAAGTTGACCCAACCGATAGTCATGGGCTCTTTACTTTAATGACACCGTCATTTTTCTTCTATTTGGAGTGTTCGATCACTAACCAGTACCGTATCGAATACCTATATCATCACTGCGAGTTTGAACGGGAGATAAACGCTCTGATAAACAAATTTGCTGTCAGAAGCTATAGTACCGAAGTGGTCAAGAATCCCGACTACCAAACATTCTTCCGTAACTGCTTAGCCTGTCAGCCGGACAGGTTCATCACACATCTTTAATCATCCGCATAGGGTTAGCCAGTACACAACGGCTAGCCTTTATGACTTTAAAAGGTACACTGGTCAACGAGAGTGGCAAACAACACAACTACCTTTTATAACAATACGAATCACAGTTTTACCTACATAATCATACAAACATGAAAGCCAAGAAAGCAACAACAGTAGACCAACAGTTTACAGCCGAACAACAGCAAAACAATGCAGTGCTTAGCGTATTTACCCAACTAACAGAAGCGGCACGGGCTGTGGTCTCCAACTTCGAGACTAGGAAATACAGAACCAGTGTGCTTGTCAATCACCTACCAAATCCGAATAACAATCTGGTGCAGGAGTACATCAGCTACTTCTTTAATATCACCCTGACCCGCAATCGCAACTCTTTGCTATTGATCTACATTGGGTTTGATAGCGAGGCTGTTTCTAGGTTTGGTACGATGATACACAATCAATTCATTCGTCAGGTGATGAAGCTCACCATGAAAGAACAGACCACTGTAGACATAGAATCCTGCATCAGAGTGGATGCCAATACTAAAGACATACGTGGGTTCTTCTATCGAAGACTTGCAGAGGGGGAAAACGACAACGTAGCCTTTATTATAGATGAACCAACGCCTTCAACTGAATAAATGCAACTGGTAGCTACATTAGTTTCGTTTAAGTTCATTAGCTTTGTAGTAATCACTAACAAAAGAGGAGGACTAAACCAGACAGTATACCCATTAACAAAGAATTACATATTTAATATATAAGCGTTAGCTATTTGATCTTGCATTGGAAGACCTAGGAAATCAGAACAATCGTGTCAAGACAGAAGTTAGTTGCCCGCCCATGCAATAAGCATTGGGCTGGTGCTACTCTGTTTCACGATGCCTTCCTAGGGGCTCCAATGGACAGTTTAGATGCCAGTCCCAATGCTTATTGTATTTAAAGGCTGATTTGGGACTGTCAGCAGTAACCAATTATTAACGTGTCAAACACAACTTACTTTTGCCTACTCTGGGCGATAATGACAGCAATCCTTTATGGTATCTGTGCTTTTATAGCATGGAATGTTGATATAGACGAGTGGTCAATGATCCTCAGAGCTATTTTCGGACTCGGTACCCTTGCTTTAATAGTCTTAAACATCTACTGGTGCGACAAAGCCAAATCTTAAATCCAATAAACAAATCAGATGAACAAACAACTATTATCAATGCTCTCAGCAGCTTGCCTGTTGATCGTAGCCTCATGCTCCAAAAGCAAAACTGAACCGGAACAAAAAACAGCCTGTAAGATTAAACTGGTGGAACACATCTACAAAGATGGCAATGCGAATGTTACAGATAAGTACTATTACAGTTATGACGGTGATGGAAGAATAACAAGGGTCGATTATGGTACAGCACAGTCAAGCGAGTACGAAACCTTTACCTACGGGAGTAATAAAGTAACGTGGAAAGGTGTAGGAGGAGATACAGAGGTTTTCAACTTAGATGCTAACGGCAAAATCACAAGTGCCAATCAAGGAAGTGACGTACTGAACTTTAAGTATAACACTGATGGTCAACTGATCGAAGCAGGAATCGGCACCGATAAGCAGACCTTAACCTATTTAAACGGTAATCTGTCTACCTCTGCCTACAACAATCAAGCTTGGGTTAACATTACCTACAACATTATGGAAGCCAGTAACAATGTTGTTTACGGTTGGCTATTTGGTGAGGTACTGGATTTTGACGAGATCGGGTATCGTGTCACTCCTTACATCGGCAAGCTATCCAAGAACCTACCAAGTAAGATCATTTACGAACCGGGAGCTAATCAGACAGTAGTTGACTTTACCTACACCAACGATGCTACAGGTAAGCTATCTTCGGCTAAAATGGTAAGTACTGGTGGTCACACATCAGAATACAGGTTTACTTACGAGTGCAAGTAACAGCCAAAACAGAATATCATTACAGAGCTGCACAACGTGTGGCTCTTTTCTATTTACCTTATTATAATAAGTTTGATAAGTCATAGATGATCTCATCTATGACCGACCATACCTTACTTTGTTTTAACAGGTGTTTGTTCTGTCTTTTCTCTCCGAACTGGCGAAGGAGGTGCTGGAGCTGGCTTAGGGGCAGCTGGTTTCGAATCTTTGCTCATATACTATCGTGATTTTATGGGTGTTTTTAAAGGAGGTTTAGGTGTATTGGGTAGGTTTCTCTGTTCTCTTACTGGACTTGGAGGCCTTTCGGGTGCTTTAGGTAACTTAGGTGTTTCTTGTTTTGCCATTCTATAATGATTTAATATAACATACTAGGATTAAAAGTACTAAGCCCAAGCTGATTGATATACAAAGACCTAACCTCGCATAGAACATCGCATCACCTCGCCGGTCATTGACTGGGGTATTATTGTTATTGCAATCTAAATACCATTTAACAACATAGTCTTTCAAATGATCGGTTAATGTCTCGTCATAGGTGTCGGCATTGTGTTCCCTGTTGTGTTCCTCTAAGTACTTAAAATCAACATTGTAGACGGTATTACTCTCAGGGAAGGCGCAATAACTTCGTTTATAGCCAAAGTAGACCTTAAACAGTAAAAAGATAGTGGTAGCGCAACTTAAAAAGAGTAAAATGAATAATAGCCATTTGATGGTATTGATATGGCACGAAGCACTTCTTAATGAGGAATCACTTGCCACAACATAAAGCCCCGCAAGTAACGCAGTAAGTATAGTGATTGGGATGTTAAGCGCTGCATCTAGATCATTTTTCCTTACCAACTCGTAATCATACTTGTCCTTCAATAAGCCTATTAGATAATCTTTACTGTTCTCCATAATTCCTTTTGCAACAATAAACATACAGTGGATACTTGATGATTCGAAATATAATTATCCACATTCATTCCTATTCTCAGGCTTCGCTCAAAGGGGGTGGCTCAACTGAGGCGAAGCCTAAGTCCAGTCATTCGTTTATAAGGTAAACATCATGTAGTACCATTTACAGCGGCTTATGCGAACCATTCGTACTTAGGGAAGGGTTGTGCAAACATAAACGCTAGTCGCCGGAAAATCGGTATTCGCTGCTACTAAGCTGGCCATAAAATAACGCCAGATGCCCAACACTCACAGCTAGGCTTATTCAGCCTGTCTTAGCCCATCCACAGATAATCTGTCATCATTTTTGGCTATCAGCAAGCGGCGCAGTTCATGAAAAGCTTTACTGTCTTTATTAAACGCTTCGCAATTAATAAATCCACCACTTTTCTCAGTGTGGCTCACCTGCGGGTCTCTCAGGCTTCGTTTTGTCACAATTGTTGAAAGAGCAACGCTCTAGGCCAACAAATCAACAATTCCGCCAAACCTTGTGTTTTCATGCTGAAAACATATCACCGTACCGCTACGTTGTAGCTTTACTCCAGTGACCTTCGTTCCATTCGCAGGCGGTGAGCAGATTATTAATCTAATATAAGTATGGTAGTATTTTAGATTAAACCTATATTTGATTACACTGTTTAGGTTAGCTCTCGTTTGCCAACCTTCATATAAAATAATTATGGCAAAGATAAAATCTATATCAATCGAAGGCTTTAGGTCGATTCGGGATGAAGTGACACTTCGGTTCCCCGACAATAAACCTATTGTTCTAATTGGAGAAAACAATTGTGGAAAGAGCAATGTAATTAGAGCACTAGATGTTTTGTTCGGTGAGTTTCATCCAAAGTATAAAGATATTGAGCATTTTGATCATCATGGTAGGGATTCTCAAACAGCTATTGTAATTAGTACTGAGGTAAGTGGCTATCAAGGTCAATTAGGTCGTAATCCACCACAGCGTTTAAATGCTTTTAAATTTAAGTCCGTCAAAGGTGCTGAAAGCGAGTATGTTGCGATTCTAGAAGACAACACTAATTCTACTTACATCAGTAATGACCTTAGGGGAGAGCTAACTTCGATTATTGTTAATGCAGAACATAACCTTGCTTACCAACTGAGTTATACTTCTAAGTACACTCTGCTTTCTAAAGTAATGAAGGTTTTACATAAAAGCTTAGTAAGCGATGAGAAGAGAGTAGAGCGACTAAAAGCTCTGTATCTAGAGATACAAAACACATTCGATGAAGTACCCGAGTTTAAAGGATTTAAAGGCAGTATGTCATCAATTTCGGGGCAGATTCTGGCTAATATGTCTTACATGCTGCAAATAGATTTCTCAGCCTATGATCCAAGTAACTACTTTAAATCACTAAGGGTGAACCCTGTTGAGGGCATTGAAGCTAGAAGTTTCGAAGAGTTAGGTACTGGGCAACAACAGCTTTTGGCACTGGCATTCGCACACGCGTATTGCAAGTCTTTTATTAATGGAGATATAATTCTTATCCTTGATGAACCAGAATCACACCTACATCCTTTAGCCCAGAAATGGTTATCGAGAATGATAACAAAAATGGCTTCTGATGGATTACAAATAGTGATTACAACTCACAGTGCAAACTTCATCGATCTCCTTAATATAGAGGGGCTGTACCTGTTAAGGAAAGATGGACAAGCAACAACGGTAACAAATCATTCTGCAGCATCCCTTTACAAACATTGTATAGCTACTGGTGCAAATTCAGAAAGAACTAAAGAAGAAACGGTGGTTCCATTTTATGCAAATCATTCTACAACACATATCCTCAATGGCTTCTTTGCAAAGAAGATCGTGTTGGTTGAGGGGTTAACTGAGGAATTAGCACTCCCAATTTATCTTGAAAGAGTTGGTTTAGATGTTAACAGGGAGGGGATAGAAATTCTCGGTGTACAAGGAAAAGGCAATCTGGCGAAATGGTGGCGTTTGTTTACGTTATATGGTATACCCACTTTTGTTTGTTTTGATAATGATGACAAGCATGATAAACAAGGTAATCAAAGAACAGATTCTCTAAAGGCTATTGGAATTGCTGATGAGGAACTCGCAAACATAATTGGCACAAAGGACTGGGCGATTAGTGATGGCTATTGTGTTTTTGGTGTAGACTTCGAGACAACTATGAAAGCTTCATTCAAAGATTATGATGAAGTTGAGCAGCTCCAAAAAGCTACTTTGGGTACTACCTCAAAGCATATCATTGCCAGAGAGGTAGCAAAGGTTCTTAAGATGGAAAAAAGTGAAGGATGGAAAAGCTTTGATGAGCTTAGATCTAAACTAATTAGCCTAGGCGATTTAAAACAAGATGTGGCTGAAAAGGAGGAACACAATGTTATATCCTCCAAAGTATCCACTAATGATATGTTGGAAGAGTTGAGAGCCAAGTTTGGTAAATAATATATAACTGTTTGACATTAGGTATTGGTATGCCAAGTATAGGTTACATAATTTATTTTTAGGTTCGCCATTAGAGGGTTGGGTGCAAGTCGTAATAGATAAGCATCCTTTCTTATTTAGTATGTAAGTTTGATAGCAATTATGAAAGGAACACATATAAGGATAGTTGTTCACGAACCTAATGACTGGAAAAGTGGCAACCTCTTTGGTGCCATTGTTAATGACATAGGAGGTAGAAGGCTAGTGGTAGAGCTTATGAAAACTAAAGATAGCAGTTTGTTAAGCAACCTAATTGAACTTAAACCCAGAGAAGCGAAAGCATCTTTTAAGCCTCTAATGCAATACTATTCCGTTATGGTAGATGGTGTCTTTCTTGATGAAGATGGTAATGCTATGGATGGAGGAATTTACGGTAGTGTTACGATTGATTAGCTAGTTGTTTCTGTTCGTTTAAAAGGTCAGCATCCCGAGTGGCGAAGACTTACAATCTTGGGTATATACAGAAACATATCATAATACAGCTACAAATGTAGCTTTACTCCATTGACCTTCTTTCCTTGAGCAGGCGGTGAGCGGTATGGAAGCGTAACATTGGAGATATTGCTATATTTAGCATACATTTGCGTCAACTAAACTAAACCATATGGTGATTAAGCACTAATGCCGTATATATTAAAATCATTAAGTTTAACGTTAATATGGATCAAATACTCTCGTTGTCTACATTCCTTTACTGTTTCTTTCATTGGTTTCATTATAATCAAACTATACATCTTAAAGTTTTTAGAGGAGAGAGCCAATTAATACTATTCGGTTTAAATACTTATGTGCTCCTTAGTCGTTTAACCTCGATTGCCTATATAGGATTATTGTGGTATAGAACTAACTGGTATACTGCAATTGCAGTCCTTGTTATCGGAATTATTAGTAGCGCATTTGTTGGTCGCCTGATTGAAAAGAAACTAGGAAGTCTGTATGTGAGTTTATTAGGATTTCTTTTAATACCTGTATTAGCGTTGTTCATGTTCAAATACTTACCACTTACAACAAGCTAACGCAAATACTAGATCTATTAACGTCATTAAATGAAAGATTATACAATTAAATTAAACTACGATTTGATAGGCTTACCAATTGAACCGGATTGATAGTTCCCAAACAATCATAACTACGAAGATTATAATGAATGTGTCAAAACCAGTTGAGAAGCTTTACCACTACACCAGTATTAATAGCCTTGCTCTTATATTACAATCCAAATCAATTCGGCTAGGGAGACTAGATAAAGTTAATGATCCAACAGAAGGCTTGTCTAGCGATTTTCACTCCATGGCGCAATACTTCTTCATTTCTAGTTGGACATCTAATAGTTTAGAGGACTTTGCATTGTGGAATATGTACACCCCTTTAATGAGGGGCGTTAGGATTGAATTAGAATTACCGCTTTTTCCGACTTTTTCGATACGTAAGGATATCAACAACTCATTAGTTGATGCTAATAATTTTATTAATTATAAAGAAGGATACTTCATTGCTAGTGCCGAAAACACCCCGGTAGAGATTATCTATACTAATGATGAAAGTTTATTAACCCCATCGATTAAACTCGAAGACGGGTTATTTCTAAAGGCTTTATCTCAATATAAGAGGTCAGTGTGGAAAATTGAACAAGAGTACAGATATCAATTGATAATAATGCCAATAGATCGAAATATAGAACCGCTTGAAGTTGGTAATAGCTATAGTAGGCTGTTATCTATTCAAACACCGCCACCATTAGATACCTACTTTTTAGAAATCAGAAAACAAGCTTTTCAAAACATGAAAATTTGCCTCAGCCCGAAACTTTTAGCAGGCGACAGAGCTATTATCGAGGCACTTGTTAATACATATAATCCATCGGCTATCATTCAAGAAAGCACAGTTTCAGGTTTTATCAGATAACAACATTAACATAAATTATTAGAACAGAATAGCATGGGATTAATGATACATAGTTTAGAAGGATTGCCAAAAGGGCATCACAGGGATTACTATATATACTTGCTTGATTACGGATGGAATGAGCCTCTTGGTAATACTTTAACAGCGAATTATAGTAGAATGGCAACATTAGCTTCGGAACAAGAAAATGCTGTTGTTATAATGCCATCAGTAGTGGGAACTCATTTTAGTGATGAGATTTTATCATGGCACAGTATCAATGGAGACGACGCAGATAAAGAAGATTTGCTACCTGCTATTTTGGTTACGAACAGACACCCATTGGAATTTAAAGAAAGGGGTAATTCCCAAGACGTTGAGGATAATTTAAAGTTGATGCTGTTTCCTCTTAAGAGACATTGCGATAATACCACAGAAGTTGTTTCGCTCATACAGAGAATATTTGCATTGATCAAAGCAGGTAAGGATTTGAAAGAGTTTGATGTAATTAAACAAAAAAAGAAAGGTGTTGGAGGTGCTATAGTAGATGCCCTTATTCTTGAGCCGAATGTAGCAGGAATAGGTTTTAATTTTAATAAGTTGATCGACTACTTTAGGAAAGCCTAAATTATCACCTATTCATTCCATCCTTTTATTAGGTCTAGATAGATTCTTTGTCTATGTAGGTGGGGTTACTATATAAAAAAAACTCACTGTATTTCAATTGATTAGTAAGTAGTTCGTGTTCTTTTAAAAGGTAGAGCACCCGACTGGAAAGGGTAGCTATCTACCTTTTATAACATAAGGGTTGGACTTATCACATCGAAGTGTTTCAACGTTATTGACAAATTTCTCCCATCAAAGAATGGATGTATCAGCATTTTCGTGCCGCACATTTTGCCATATAAATACGTAGTTACCAACAACAGTAATGAAGCGCATGTAGGCTAACGCCATCCACTAAAGGTATAAAACCTACAGTTTATAAATAGGGTGTAGTAACCCGGTTTATAGAAAAAGTGTAGGTTGTAAATCAGTTCTGTTTCTGTACTTACCAGATTTTAATATCTTTACACTCATCTTAATTAACGTAGTTATGGACAAATGCTTTGTGATACAACCCTTTGATAATGATAAGTTTGACAAAAGGTACGACGACATATTCTCACCCGCTATTACTAAGGCAGGCTTAAAACCTTATCGGATTGATCAGGACTTAAGTGTAAAGATCCCAATCGAGGACATCGAAAAGGGTATTGCCGATTCTATCATCTGTTTTGCCGAGATTACAACAGACAACCCTAATGTTTGGTATGAGTTAGGCTATGCTATCGCTAGTGGAAAAGATGTGATACTTGTCTGTAGTAATGAAAGACAGGGGCCGTTCCCGTTTGATATAAGACATAGACAAATAATAAGGTATAATACCGGGTCGACTAGTGACTTTAACACGTTAGGTGAAGCGATAACAAATAAAATTATTGCCTTCCAACAAACGGAAGGTAAGGTCAAAACTCTGAATCAAATGCCTGTTGTAGCCACCGAGGGATTGACAAGTCATGAAGTTGCTTTACTTATATTAATAATGCAAAGTGTACTTACTCCTGATGACTCAATTGCACTTTACACCCTACAAAGTGAAATGGGGAAAGCAGGATATACCGATATTGCTACTAGCATAGCGTTTAGGACGCTATCAAAGAAAGATATGATCGAGACTTTTAAGGATAGTGACTACAACAACAACGAGTATTTCTGCTGCAGGTTAACTGCGACAGGAGAAAGCTGGATGCTGTCTAATCAGAATTTGTTTGAGTTTAGGAAAGAGAAACAATCAAATGCAATAGTGTTTCAGGCTCCTGGTGAGGAAGACGATCTACCGTTTTAGCAGTTAGATAAAATGACGTTGATGTAGGATAGCAAAGAAATGGAGTGGGTAGTATATTAATTAACACCACAAAGGTAAGCCTGTCCTAGCGACACGTACAAAGAAGTTCCGGCATAAACGCTCGATAGCCCTCGCACAATCCATTTATATGCGTTGCTTCTTTGCTTAGTTGGTTAGAAAGCTTGGTCTGGTTACCATAATTAATAAAACTATGGTACATAACACATTATTCAAAGTGGCAGAGGTGGAACTCACCTATAAGCCTAAGTACAAACCATCTGAACGACCTCAGATCAGCACCTCTAAGCAAGCCCATGAGGTCTTTATTGCTCATTGGTCGCTCGGCAAGATCGAACTTATTGAAGAGTTTAAAATACTACTTCTTAACAGGAGGAACAGGGTGTTGGGGATAGTAGATATATCTATGGGTGGAGTTACAGAGACACTTGCAGACCCAAAGGTCATATTTGCAATTGCTTTAAAGAGTGGTGCAAGTGGCATCATATTGTGCCATAATCATCCGAGTGAAGAACTGCAACCAGGTAAAGCAGATGTAGACCTAACAAGGAAGTTACAACAAGGAGCACGACTCTTGGACATATTGATATTAGATCATCTTATAGTAAGTAAGGACGCATTTTATAGTTTCGCTGATGAAGGTATGATGTAAACCTCCTATCTTTGATTAACTAACAGATTTTACAAACTTGCGCGCCAGATGCGCGCCAAATACAAGAAATATCACCTCAGGCCGAAAATAAAAAGCCTCTAGCTTTACGCTAAAGGCTTCAAGTGTACCCTGGAAGGGATTCGAACCCCTGACCCACGGTTTAGAAAACCGTTGCTCTATCCAGCTGAGCTACCAAGGCATCTCCCGTTAGGAGCGGCAAAGATAGCCGTTAAGAAGTAAACACGCAAATTTAAATTGCTATTTTCTTTTGTGGAAACTGGGTCGTATGGCTACTGATCAGATTTAAAATGTAATCATCAGAGGGATAAGGCTGTAACACAGACTTCAGCATTTCCGGGCCCGCAATATCAGTATGGTAAGAAATATAGCCCATCCCGTAAAATTTACCCTGCTCTACCAAAAGACAACTTTGCTCTTCTTCAGTCCTCCCCTTATCTATCACAGCAAAGGTAGGAAGGATTGAACTTAAATATTCAATGGCATATTTTACCCTTACGTTATAGGAGGCGGCAGACTCTTTGCCAAGACAGGCTCCACTACATTTTCCTTCGTTATGGCCGGTACATGCATCTCTGTTTTTTTGAATGAAGCACAGTTTTTCACAGAGCTTGTGTTCCTTGATCAACCTCCTCAATAAATTATGCCCCTCGAGCAAGGAATTAAAGCTATATAGTACAGGCACACGTTTTTTGTAGGTATCAATCCCAAGTCTCATATAACCCTTTTGGTCTTCAAAAACATACAATCCATATTTCTGTTCATAACGCTTCAAAGCACGGTTATTTTCGGGCCATAACCGCTTGATCTCGGCCGCTTCAAGGATAAAAGCCATAAGCTCCGTCCCGCAAATCTCAAAATCAATGCTGTGGATATTTTTAAGAAATTCCTGACGCTGTTTTCCCGAATTATTACCGGTAAAATGGGAACAAACCCTTTTCAGAATATTTTTAGCCTTACCAACGTAAACAACAATTCCCTTTTGGTCTCTAAAATAGTAAACACCGGGTACCTGAGGAAGCTTATCTATCTGGGTCCTGGAAAGATGAGGTGGCAAAACCTGCTCTTTTGAAGCACGGCTTAAAGTCTGGACTATAATCCCCTCCAGATCAGTCTTTAACAATAGTGTTAAAAGTTCGGCTGTCGCCCTGGCGTCCCCACCGGCTCTATGTCGGTCATGAATGGCTATATTTAACGCATTACACAGTTTACCCAAACTATAAGAACTATAGCCAGGAAACAACTTCCTGCTCAGCCTAACCGTGCATAGTTTTTTACAGCGAAGGTCATAACCGGATAAGCTTAAATGGTGTTTTATAAATGAAAAATCGAAATTCACATTATGTGCAACAAATATTTTATCGTGCAACATTGCATAAATTTCGGCAGCTACAGCTCCAAATAAAGGAGCAGTTACCACCATTTCATTACTGATACCAGTAAGTGTCTCTATATAAGCCGGGATTTCCTGACCGGGATTAATCAGTGTTTCATAAGCTTCTACAACCTCCCGCCCATCATGTACCAGGATAGAAATTTCCGTAATGCCATTCCCGGAAGCAAAACCACCAGTGGTTTCAATATCTACTACTGCATACAACATTAACAATTGACTTTACATGGTTAAACAGTTCAAATATGCTAATAATTTTAGTAACAAAATTAAAATAATTGATTTGTTAACTATTTTTGAGTAGATTTTTTATATGTGGCATGCAAATGGTAAATAGATAGATAACAAAAGAAATGATAAATGTCTAAAAAAATATTAGCGGTAGATGATGATCGTGAGATAGTTGAAGTAATCAAGATCATACTTGAGGATGAAGGATACGAAGTTTCTACGTTAACAAATGGAAAAAATGTATTAAATGTAATTACTTCTTTAAGACCTGATCTCATTCTTTTAGATGTTATGCTGGGAGGAATGGATGGCAGAGAAATTTGCAGGACCATAAAATCTCATGCAATTTTTAAGTACATTCCTATCGTTATGATATCTGCAAGCCATAATTTACAAAATCTGTTAAAGATGCCAGGCTCACCAAACGATTTTCTTTCGAAACCTTTTGACATCGATAACCTGGTAAAAAAAGTTAAAGCCCAACTGGCAGTTTAATCCTAAAGTGTACTAATTAATATAATAATGCAATTAAATTGTATAGGATAGTAATCGGCATCCTCAGGAAGTTTCAATCTTAATCGGATTACTCAATATCTTATGTATCGGACACTTATCTGCTATTACCAATAGTCTTTTCCGTTCATCTTCGGTTAAATCGCCTGTAAAGATTATTTTTCTACTTATCGTGGTTTCCTTATTCATTTCTTCTTCTTTACATATAGCAAGCTCAATTTTGATATGATCAAGCTTTAAGTTCTTCCTATCCGCATACATCCTGATCGTAATTGCAGTGCAGCTCCCTAAACTTGCCAGTAATAAAGCTGCCGGGGCCATTCCTTCATCTGTTCCCCCTAGATCCTCAGGTTCATCTGAATAGATGAAGTGTCCGCCCGAGTAAACCTTAGTTTTGTAATGGGATCTGTCTAATTCCGTAATTGCTGTAATTTGATTACCTGTCATCTGCTTTTATTTAAAAATATAATTGAGATTAATATAAGGAAAAAGGATTACCAATTGTTTTTTCAATAGCTTCCTTTGCAATAAATACACAAAAAATCGGATGATTATAAAACCATTACCAGTAAAGGATGTTTTTATAGCACATCAAAACTTATGAAAATGGAAAACAATTCAGTAAACGCAGAAATTTTAAACGACCTTATTCAAATCAGCAACGACAGGGTTGAAGGCTATCAGAAAGCAATAGAAGAGTTGCACGTAGAGGACACAGATCTTAAATCCCTATTTGTTGAAATGGTAAGGCAGAGTCACAGGCACAAAGCAGCATTGGTAAAAGAGGTTCAGGTATTGGGAAAAGAACCTGAAAGTGGAACTACTACTTCAGGAAAAATTTACCGCACCTGGATGGACATTAAGGCAATTTTCACCGGACATGACCGGGAAACGGTATTAAACAATTGTGAATTCGGCGAAGATGCCGCCCAAAAAGCCTATAAAATGGCACTTGAAGAAGATGGGCTATCTGCCAATCTCAGGTCATTAATTTCAGATCAGAAAACGGAACTGAAAACATCACATGATCAGATAAAATCTCTTAGAGACAAGGTCTCTTAAATAAAATTAATGAAAAAAGGCCAGATAACCTTTTTTCATTAATTTTTAGAAACATTAATTATGCCCTCAAGTGTAATCCATCATTTTAGTTATGATCCGGATGCAAAAGCTTTAAAAATAACTTTTGTATCGGGCATAAGATATAAATACAAAAATGTGCCAGAGGAAGTTTTCAATATGCTTAAGGCTGCTGGTTCAAAGGGAAGATATTTTAATTATTTTATCAAGGGAAAGTTTAAGTACAATAAAATAAAACATTCCTGATTCATTTTCATTCAGCTTCTCTTTTTACGTACGTTTTATTTCCGTTCTTATTGATATAATATTTTCCTCCACGCGGACCGGTTAAAATTTGCTCACCATTAGGTCCTTTTAAACTTCTGTCTACAGTTGGCTTATAATCCTTAGCATTGGTAACCGCAGTTGTAGTTGTTTTTTTAACCGTAGCAGCTTCTTTTTTTGCTGCTGCTACAGGAGCTTCAGCCTTCTCTTTATTAGCCGTATAACGTTTATCAGGAGTACCATCTTTTTTCATACCAGGTACCTTTGCAGCTTCTTTGGCTACAGCTTTCTTGGTTGTCGTTTTTACTTCTTTCGCCGCTGCAGCACTATTTGTATACCTTTTATCAGGTGTACCATCTTTTTTTAGCTTTACAGCTGTTGCTTTCTGTTTATCTTCGGCTTTTTTTGCATCTGCCTTAACTTTGGCAGCTTCTTTTTTTGCATCTGCCTTAGCCTTGGCAGTTTCTTTTTTAGCGCTGGTAACTGCAGCAGTTTGTGCCATACTTAAGCTTACACAGAAGCTTAAAACAGCAATTAGTGAAAGTAATTTTTTCATAGTGTTCTTTTTAAAATTGTCTGATTCAATTATTAAACCGTTACCATATCAGGTAATATTATACAATTTAGCATATTGTAACGAGTTTATAAAAAAAAAACATTCAATTACTTAACAACTGATAATTAACAGCTTACATCCTAAACCGCAACGAAACAGATCTTCCCAGAGCCTGGGCCAGTTCAGGTTCTACCATAAAAGCCCCTGCATTCTGCACCCATACATTCTTTTCATCTTTGACTAAAATAATATCATGCCCATTAAAGCCTATATGCAACTCAGTTGTAGCTTTAGTTATTGCAGAACTATTTAATATTTCATATACATAGTCTGTATCTTTATACGTAATGCGCATCGGCAACCCCATAATTTTCTTTTCCTCGGTGTAAAGATAAATTAAAAAACAGATATTGTCAGGGAAACAGTCTGGGTTGGTACACTTCAGCTGTCCTTCCCCCTAAATGCCCGAAATTAGAAAGGGAAAGTCCCAGTAGCCTTACACTTCTTGATGTGAAATCGATGCCTGCCAGTAAAGATCTGGCAATATCCAGGATGACATTAAGTTCACTTATCCCCTCAGCAGATGATTTACTTCTCGTTATTTGTTTAAAATCACTAAACTTAACCTTCAGGGTTACCGTTCTTCCTGCCAGGCCATATTGTTTCATCCGCTTAAATACCACGTTTGCAATCTTTTCTATTTCAGGGTTCATTTCTTCAAACTTTGTCAGATCATAGGAAAAGGTATCTTCAGCGCTGATAGATTTTGTTTCCTGGTTCGGCTCCACAGGTCTGTTATCTATACCCCTAACTATATTATAAAAAAACCTGCCACTCTTTCCAAATAAATTGATCAGTTCAGTTTCAGTTAATTTTTTCAGGTCTGCACCTTTATGTAAGCCACGTAACTTCATTTTTCCTGCTGTAACCTTGCCAACACCATGAAATTTTTCAACCGGCAATTGCGCTATAAACCTTTCAATTCCTGATGGCCCTACAAAAGTTAATCCATCCGGCTTATTCATACCTGATGCTATTTTGGATACAAACTTGTTTATTGAAATACCTGCTGAAGCAGTTAATTTAAGCTCATCTTTTATGGCCTGCTTAATTTGCCTTGCAATATCAATTGCTGAACCTATACCAAGTTTATCATTCGTTACATCCAGATAAGCTTCGTCTAACGACAAAGGTTCTATCAAATCTGTATAACGCTGAAAGATTGTCCTGATCTGTTTAGATACCTCCTTGTAAACTGCAAAGCGGGGATATACAAAAATTAGATGAGGGCACAATTTCAATGCCTGTTTGGAAGGCATTGCAGAGTGTACACCAAATTTTCTGGCCTCATAACT
The DNA here is from genome assembly GCF_014200825.1 of Pedobacter sp. AK017. Classification (NCBI taxonomy): domain Bacteria; kingdom Pseudomonadati; phylum Bacteroidota; class Sphingobacteriia; order Sphingobacteriales; family Sphingobacteriaceae; genus Pedobacter; species Pedobacter sp. AK017. The sequence goes on along the minus strand of NZ_JACHCW010000004.1, from coordinate 307,786 downwards.
TGCAGTTGCTACAACCCCACCCCTTCCTTCAGGAGAACCACCCACGGCAATGGCCTTCCCCATAAGGTCAGGATGATCCCTCTGCTCCACTGAAGCATAGAACGAATCCATATCAATATGAATGATTTTGCGCATAAAACAATATTAAACAAAAAAGGCCTGCAGCATAGCAGGCCTTTCCATAACAATTAAAGAATATTACTTGGCATTCTTTTTCTCAGTTACTTCAGCACGGATTTCTTGTGCAAGACCTTTTAAATCCTGCATTGCTTTACGTACCCTGGTACCAGCGGCACCATTACCTGAATTATAAAATTTGTCTGCATCAGCCTCTACGCCAGCGATTAATTGTTTAAGTTTTGAAAATTTTTCCATGTTTTTCTTTCGTTTAAGATTTTAAAATATATGATATAACGCTCTAAAGTTAATAATTATTGGATTTCTCCCAAATGAATATTTATGAACATCATTTTTTGTTTAAACATTCCTTGAAAAATAATCGTTCAGCATCACACTACAATTTAAACCCAGTGTTTTATGCGCTTTGTCTTTGAGCTGTCTGATTCGTTCTTTACTAAGTTTAAAAATCGCCTGCATATCCTCAATTGCAGTTTGCGGATATCCGTTCAGTCCATAAAATAAAATAATGATCTTTCGTTCCCTTTTTGATAAAATGTCCAATGCCCTGTTCAGATCCGTTGATAGGGATGCGGCCAATGTAAAATGATCGGTTTGATGTGTAGCTTCGTCTGCAATTACTTCCATTAATGTACTTCCGGATTCCTCCTTAATTACATTATCTAACGAATAAGTAAAGGCGGCATTAACCGTATAATCCATTACTTTGTCCACTGTAAATCCCGTATAAACTGCCAGTTCTTCAACTGTAGGCATTCTCTCCAGCTGCTGCTCCAGTTTTAATGCAGCCTGATTAAGCCTGCTTATCCCCAGCAGCTGATTGCCGGGTAACCGGATCAGGCGTCGCTGTTCAGCAATGGCCTGCAAAATTGCCTGACGAACCCACCATACGGCAAAAGTAATAAACTTAAAACCTCTGGTTGCATCAAAGCGATGTGCAGCTTTGATCAGTCCGATATTACCTTCGTTGATCAGATCAGCCAGCTTTAGTCCTTTATTCTGATATTTTTTTGCTACAGACACAACAAAACGGAGGTTCCCCTTTATAAGCCTGTGCAACGCCTCCTGATCTCCGTTACGGATCGCTGACACCAACCTGACCTCTTCTTTAGAATCTGTCAAACTAATCCTTCCAATCTCACTTAAATAGCTTTCTACCACATCCGAATCTCTTTTCGCAATTGAAGGTGATATTGTAAATCGTTTCATAATAATTTTCAACAAAACATAAATACCTTTTTTTAACAAAGTTCGCATGCAAAAATTACATATCTGTCATTCTGAACAATTTCAGCTCATTTCACGGTTTTAAAGTTTAAATACCATATATTATTGGCTTAAGGGTTTTTTTCCAGCCCTGATTTAGAATAAAATTTTATGCTGTTTTTTTAAAAGATCTTATACGATAAGGTTACAATACAAAAAAGAGGCAGCTAAAAATTAGCTGCCTCCCTGGCTTATATAGGCAAAGATTAAACCTTAATTATAATTTGGGTTCTGATCCATTTTAGGATTCGCCAGCAGTTCCTTTTGAGGAACGGGCCATATCATATCCCGGTTAGCTTTGGCCGATCTCACCTCTACATTCACAGGCTGATTGGTTGAAGGGTCAATAGCCCCTGTAACCTGCCCGTTCATCACCTGCTCAAATATACCCCATCTCCTGATGTCATAATAACGTACACCTTCAAATGCCAGTTCAACTCTACGTTCACGCCTTACCAGTTCGCGTAATTTATCCTTAGTATTGTAAACGTTAGTATTTACATTAGGCATAGTAGCCCTGCTCCTGATCTCGTTCAGGTATTTAACCACATCAGGGTTATTGTAGTCGTCCAGTTCAACCAGCGCCTCTACATAATTTAACAATACTTCTGCATAGCGCATGATCATAAAGTCGAGTGTTCTTGTACCCGTTTTATCTTTTGGATCCAGGTATTTATTTATCCAAAAACCTGTTGAAGTTGAATTCTGATCTCCGAGTTTATCCAGACCGGCTTCAAATGGCTTTAATGCAACCCCAGTATAAGTGCTTCCAGGTAAAATGATAGAAGCGATCATTCTCGGGTCTCTATTGTTCCGGTAATTAGGGTCTTTTGCATAAATAGCCATAGAATCAGGTCCCAACTCAGTTAAAGTTTTCCCCTGTCTGGTCTCATAAGCGTTCACCATTGATGCCGAAGGCGAAACGACAGTTTTTCCGCCTGTACCCTGAGGGGCAAAAGTATTCCATTGGTTACCTCCACTTGTTATTTCCCTAAAAAAAATGCGCTCATCATTAACTTCACCAACATACAGAAACAAATCTGCATAGCTGTTTTTCAATGTGGTACTTTTACGCAGACTATAGGCATTCATGTCTATTATCTTTTTGGCTGCATCTCTTGCCACATCATATTTTTTGTAATAAAGTGCCAGTTTAGAAACCAGTCCCCAGCAAGTAGCTGCCGACATTCTTTTTAAATCCACATTCACAGTATATTTGTCGGGCAGATTATTTGCACATTCAGTAAGTTCAGAAATGATGAAATCGTAAATCTCCTGTTCAGAATTACGTGGTAAATAGCTGTTATCCGGTGTTACAGATTGTTTCATAATTGTAATCCGGCCAAAAAACATAAAAAGCTCCATATGATAATAGGCCCGTAATGCCCTTGCTTCATAAATATATTGCTTTTTAAGTGTTTCAACTGGCATATATGCCCTGTCTATGTTTTCCAGAAAACGGTTAGCCCTCCTGATATCCCTGTAATCATCGTCCCAGATACCGGTCCCTACTCCCCAGTTTGGTCCCTGTAGCCCTTTTACATAGGATTCATAATCACCCCTTAAACTTTGCCTTGCAACAGCATTATCACTTAATGCATCAAGGAACATCAGCTGTCTGCCTGAAGAACCGTCTGGAATACCTACGTAGATAGAATTTAGTGCCGCAGCAACATTGGCTTCCGTATTCCACCAAATGTCATCATATACATCTGTAGGATTGTCATGGGTTAAAAATTTTTCGCATCCCCCCAATGTTATCAGCAAAACAGGGAACAATAAATAATATATCTTTTTCATACTCTTTAGAATTAAAATTTAACGCTGAAACCTATAGTATATAATTTAACCAGTCCATAAGTCCACTGGTACCCCCTGCTTTCCGGATCTGTAATCTTTACCGAAGTAAAAGTTATCGGGTTCTGAGCATTAAAATAGGCCCTGATAGAATTTACACCAAGTTTTTTTACAAAAGGGGTATTGAAGTTATAACCCAGCTGAACATATTTAACCCTTAAATAAGCACCGTTCTGAAACCAGAAATCAGAGGAAACTTTATTATTGACCGGTGCTACGTTTAAACGTGGAAAACGTGCATCTGTCCGCTCAGGGGTCCAGTAATGATCCGCATAATAGGTTGTTGGAATCCCCCCGTCAGCGCTGAAATCAAGTGGATAAGCAAACATTCCATACAATACTGCATCAGATTTCCCTGTACCTTGCAACAAGGCTTCAATATCAAAGTTCTTGTAAGCTACCCTGAAATTGGCAAAATAATTTAAACGTGGCACAGGGTTCCCGATCAGTCCCTGGTCGCCCAGGCCAATTACTTTATCTCCATCCACATCAAGATATTTGATATCGCCTGGTTTGGCATTTGGCAAAATGGGTATCAGCGGGTTACCACTACCATCAAAATCGCTAATCTGCAGCAAACCATCTGTTCTGTAACCAAAAATACCATTAATTGGGCCACCAACTCTGGAAATTGTAGTTGTGGTTACAATATCACCACCCTGAAGTTTTTGCACTTCATTTTTATTATAAGAAAGACCAGGTCTGAATGATATATTTACATATTGCCCTATTCTATCGTTATAGTTTAACGATAGCTCCCAGCCTTTGTTTTTTACTTCACCTGCATTAACCGGAACATCTGATTCAAAACCACCAATAAGTGGCAATGTAGGTAACAGAATAATATCTTTTGTTAACTTATCATAGTAGTCAAAGGTTAGTTCCAGTCTGTTGTTTTTGAGCAGGCCCAGGTCCAATCCAATGTCCAGCATATTTACAGACTCCCAGGTAATGTTTGGATTACCATATGTTGTCTCTACACCACTGGAGTTGTTAATAAGTGTCTGGTAACGGTATAAACCTATATTGTCATTACCGAGCTTACCATAAGATCCACGGATTTTAAGGTTATTGATCAAACGGCTATCCTTCAGGAAATTTTCATTATGAAGGTTCCAGCCCAAAGCTACAGAAGGGAACACACCAAATTTATTACCTGGCCCAAAACGGGAAGAACCATCTGTACGTACAGTACCTTCCAGCAGGTACCGGTCTTTATAGGAATAATTCAGTTTTGCATAGCCAGACATAATAGAAAACACATCCCAGGCACCACTGTTATTTTCTTCCTGTGAATAACCTGCCAATGCAAATATCCTGTGATCGTTTAGGTTAAGGGTATAGTCTGCGGTTAATCCGGCATAATAATAGGTAGTTCTTGCCATGGTAGTAGTTCTTTGCAGCGCCCATGTTCTAAGCAGGTTACCTGTAAAATAATCAAAATGGTTAAAATTCTCCCGGGTATCCCGCGTCACATCACTGTTCAAACGGAAACTAAACTGCCCTTTCAGGTTAAAATTTTTAAACATTTCCCATTTTGGCTGTAAATTGATACTGGTCTGTCCAAATTCAGCAGCTCTTTTACCTCCAACTTCTGTATAGGCCAAGGGATTTACGATATCCACATGTTGTCCGTAAAAAGTACGGCCATCCTTTACTGGAAACTTAGGGATTATTGTAGGCGGAACCCTGTACATATCCTCTAAAAGCCTGTTGCCTGTATTTCCACTTGCGCTTAACCTGTTTGGCTGCTGGGTGTCTCTTTTTATGGCAAGAAGATCCAGGTTCACCTGAAACTTATCACTCAAAGAGATCGTCGTATTTGCACGGATATTAAAGCGTTTCATGTTACTTAAAGGAATGATCCCTTTTTGATACGTATAATTTCCGGTTAATGCAAAACGGGCAACACTGCTTCCCCCGCTTAAAGAAATGGAGTTACTGGTAATGGGTGCGGCATCATCAATCAGCATATCCAGCCAGTTGGTATTGGCAAAAGCTTTACCATTATTGGCTACCGGGTCCATTCCGTTCCTGGTATTGTCTATCTGTTCCTGCGTAAATGGCAAAGCATTGGTAGGGTTATTGTTATAGCTGGCCTCATTATACATGCGCATATAAGTAGGTGCATCTACGGTGTTGGGCAATGCCGATGCATGCTGTACACCATAATAACCATCATAAACTACAGATACCTTTCCTGCAACCCCTCGTTTTGTAGTCACAACAATTACCCCATTTGCACCTCTTGAGCCATAGCTTGAAGCAGCGGCAGCATCTTTCAATACTGTAACACTCTCTACAGTAACCGGATCAATATGGTTCATGTCCATAGGGATACCATCCACCAGCACCAATGGATCTGAATTGCCTAATGTACTGATCCCACGGATCTTAATGGCTGCTGCGTCACCACCGGGCAAGCCCGATGCCTGGGTTACATTTAAACCTGTAACTCCTCCCTGTAAAGACTGGGACAAAGTGGTGATCGGTTTCCCTTCTATATTCGATTTTACATTTAATGAAGCAACAGAACTTGCTATATGCTTCTTCTGCTGTTCATTTAAACCAACCACAACAATCTCATTGAGGGCCGAAACATTCTCCTTCAATGATATATTAAGGCTTCGGTCTGTTTTTAAAACGGTATATTCATAGCTTAAAAAGCTGATCATAGAAAAAACAAGTATATCGTTTTTCTTTGCCTGAATGGTAAAATAGCCGTCACCATCTGTCGAAGTACCGGTAGTAGAGCCTTTAATCCGGATGCTTACCCCTGGTAGTGCGCTTGGTGGTTCATGTGTATCATATACACGCCCCCGAATGGTTAATAAACTATCCTGAACATTGCTCTCCCCCCTTTCTTTGGAAACGATAACAATCTGTCTCCCCGAAATGGTATACGACAAACCACTATCCTTAAGTGCTTTATCTAAAATTTCTTTAACAGTCTTGTTGTTTAGTTTCAGGTTCAGCTCTTCATACTTATTTAATTTAATGAAATCATCTTTATAAATGATGAGATAATCACTTTGCTTCTGAATTTGTTGAAACAGCTCAGGTAAGTTGCCTTTTATAAGATCTATATTCATCCGGAGCTGAGCGTATGTATTTGCATAAGTGGTCATCATTCCCATCCATAATAAAACCACCGTAACTTTCATAGTTCTTATTATTTTAGTTTTGAGCCTTAAATACGATGCATGAGGTTCACATACATGAAGTTTTTTCATATTTTTGTTAATGAGTTAAATAATAGCTTGAATTGGTTATTGTTTGAAGGAGATGTTGGCGCATCTCCTTTTTTGTTCCATAGTTAGCGTTTCTTCAGTTCCAACCTCCTTTCTACACCGTTGTATATATATGGTGTTCCCTCACATAAAATATTCAATACGTCATCAGCACTGCGCTGAAAATAAAGTGGTCCGGTAAATTTTTCATCAGACAGATCCAGCCCCTGTGTGCTGATCGCTATATTGTAATACCTGGCTACCCGCTGTACGATCACATCTAAAGGTTCACTGTTCACATTCACAAAACCATCTTTCCAGGATTGGAACTCCCCCGTCTTAACTTCCGATATTGAAAGTTTATTGGCTTTAAGGTCGTAATTGATCCGTTGGCCCGGAACCAGTTTACGTTCTACCTTATTTAGCCAGTTTCCAGTCGAAAAAGCAATACTTCCATGAACCAGCACTGCGTAATTATCGGTGCTGTCCGTATTGGAGCTTACATAAAATTCAGTTCCCAGCACCTTAATGTCCATTTTGTCTGCATGTACAAAAAACGGGTGTTCCTTATCGTGCGTAACATCAAAATAAGCTTCTCCTTCTAGATAAACTTCTCTCTTATCGCCAGAAAATGCAACCGGATAAATTAATCTGGATCCGGAGTTCAGCCATACTTTCGTACCGTCCGGGAGTTTAATTACCGAGCGTTGGGCATTGCCAACTACAAGTGTATTGAAATCATTTGCGGTAATGATATTTTCTTCCTCATTTACAGCTGACTCCAGACCAGGGGTATGCTGTTGTAAAGACCGCTTACCACTGCCTGCATTCTTTTTGCTCACATTCTGTGCTGCAAAATCCAGTAATCTATGGGTAGGTGTATTCTTTTCATACTGCCATACGCCTATGCCCAGCACAAATAGCAACGCCGCTGCTGCCTGCAGAAACTTTTTCCAATTGTATATTTTAGGTCTGGCAGCCGTCTGCTCCTCAATCCGCTCCCAAAGCTGGGCAGCCTCTAATGCAGGTATTTTTTCCCGGCCCGCAGCCTTCACAGTAGCTTTTATTTCATGGGCAAGCTCACGTTCACTGTCGGAAATGAATTTTTGCTGATCTTCCGGAACACGGTCTGACAAAAAATCCTCGGCTTTATAATTATTCTTCGAATCCATTTATACTTTCAATAGTATCTTACAGAGTGAAGAACTTATATTTTATAGACGCGTAAATTAAAAATAATGCAAATAATATTTAAAAGACTTTATGCCAGTATTTTATAAAGATGGTTCACAACCATGCGTTCCCGTAATTGTTTTACCCCCCTATATACAAGTGTACGGCAGGTCTCTAAGGAAACATTCATAACCACAGCAATTTCCTCATAGTCCAGCTCTGCATTAAACCTAAGGTACAAAGCTTCCTTTTGGCGGCTGGGCAGCAATTCCAGCTGTTTGTTTAGTTTTAACAAAAGTTCAGACTGCTGCTCATCACTTATGATCTGCTCTTCAATACTGGAAGAAAGTAAAAAAGGCACTTCAAAACTATGATTTGCTTCTGCTGCCTTCTTTTTCAATACCAAACAAATTTTACGCTTTAATGAGGTAAAGAGATATGATTTTACATTTACTTCGGGGGCAAGTGTCTTCCGGTATTTAAAAAGGTCTACAAACAAATCCTGAATACCATCTTTAACCAGCTCGGTATCCTCTGTGAACCTAAGACCGAAAGCATACAGAGCATCTGCAAACTGTTTATACAGCAAATTCAAAGCATTCGCATCACCATCAATGAATGAAGTCCATAAATTTCTATCTGAGTCTTTAAACATCATTCATTAGTTTATGTAAAACAATGTTACTGCTAAGTAAATCTGGTTAGTTTCATTGGTTTTAAACAGCATATCAATATTAAGAAAAATAATTTAAAACCTTTATTTTTTTATGTTGCAAACCTAGCTTAAATCGATAACCTTAACCCTAACTCCCTGTTAAGAATTCATTAAGTCTTACATAAAAATCCCCGGCTTTAATTAAAAGCCGGGGATTAAGTTTATGGATATTCAAAATTATCAGAGCTGTACAATCTTACCCGTTTTTACCGACTCATCACAGGCAAAAGCAATCTTTAAACTGTTTATGGCATCATCTGTAGGATTGGTCAGATCAATATCTTCAAGAATTGCTTTCAGAAAATACCGCTGCTCCCTGTTACAGAGCTCCTGATGGTCCGGCTCATCTTTCAGGTCAACCCAGCTATCAGGTTTTGCAAAACCTCCTTCGCTATCCAGACCTGCATAATGAACTTTGATAGATTCTGTTTTCGTATGTGCATCTACTTCATCCGATTTTCCCGCTGCTCCTGCTTCTTTAGCTACAATAGAAACTGAACCTTTCGGCCCGATCACATCTTTCACAAAAAAGGCGGTCTCGCTCATCATTGGCCCCCAACCCGCTTCATACCAGCCTACAGAACCATCCTCAAAACGAATCTGCAGCTGTCCGTAGTTATAATTCCATTCCGGAATATCATTCGTCAGCCTTGCGCCTACAGCGCTAACCTGAACCGGCTTTGAGCGCGTCATCTGGCACATCACATCAATATAATGTACACCACAATCTACTATCGGGCTCAGGCTCTTCATCAGGTTACGGTGCACCATCCATTTGGCACCCTGACTTTGCTGGTTCAGGTTCATCCGCATCACCAGGGGCTTGCCCATACCTGATGAAAGTTCTATAAAACGCTCCCATGACGGGTGATACCGTAAAATATAACCTACAAGTAATTTTCTGCCATATTTTTTAGCCGCATCTGCCACACGTTGAGAACCTTCAACAGAGTCTGCCAATGGTTTTTCTATAAATACATGAGCCCCACTTTCCATCGCCTTGATGGCAAAAGCTTCATGCGTATCCGGATAAGTAGAAATACAAACAGCATCTGGTTTGGTATGTGCCAAAGCCTCATAATAATCACTGAACAGCGGATAACCACCTCCAAGTTTTTCATTCAGTACCACCTTGCTGTTCCCAGTTGATACAATACCACATATTTCAAATCCTTCGAGTGAATGATATGCAGTGGCATGGGACGCACCCATATTTCCACATCCTACTACCAGCACCCTAAGGCTTTTTGTTTCTAACGACATTTCTTCTAAATAACAGTTATATACCTAAACTCCAGCCCTTACGATATTCGCGTTTCACGTACTGGTTTACTTCATCAAAATTTGTAACCTTTAAATTTTCTTTATCCCAGATCAGCTTAATGTCCCTGCCCGGATAAGCAATTTTACCATCAGCTTTTGGCCTGGGAACGTCAGTACCCCTGATAGCCAGATTGGCAATCAAAAGGGTTTCTGTGAGTGGCCCGGCAATATCAAACGGAGAACTTAGCTCTATTTTACCATAACCGGCAATAGCCGCTTCGGCCCATTGTGTATAATGCCCATCAACATCGCCCGGAACACGTGCAAGTGTCTTTTTGGTATGAACCTTATCGTTGCGTGATAACGGCAATAATTTAGGGTTTGCCCCATATACCCCACACATCATTTTTCCTTTAGTACCTTCAAAAAGCACCCCGTTGTCGCCAAATGTTTCGTTTGGCGACAGCTCTTCGGGCCTTTCAGGTTTAATGCCACCATCCATCCAGTGCAGTTTAAGGTTACCTTTTGTTTTTTTTGTTTTCTCAAAGTTCATGATCACATGACTTGAAGGAGGGCAGCTATCCGGATAATAACCTCTCTTAAATTCGTCCAGATACAGGGTTCCCACGCTGCATTGTACATCCAGCGGAGTACCCAGCCCCAGTACCTTAACAGGAGGTTCAACAAGGTGCGCGCCCATATCTCCTATTGCACCGGTACCATAATCCCACCAGCCCCTCCAGTTAAACGGAACAAGCTTTTCTATATAAGGTTTAAACGGCGCAGTCCCCAGCCACAGGTCCCAGTCCAGTGTTGAAGGAATTACACCAGGTGTAGATGGCCAAAGTAAACCCTGAGGCCATGTTGGGCGGTTGGTCCAGCAATAAACTGTATGTACTTTACCGATTACACCGGCATCAAGCCATTCCTGAAGCTGACGCACACCTTCACCAGATGAACCCTGGTTTCCCATTTGTGTAACTACCTTATACCGTTCAGCAGCTTCTCTCAGTTTACGCGCTTCATAAATATCATGTGTCAAAGGTTTTTCCACATAAACATGCTTGCCCAGCTGCATTGCAGCCATCGCAATCAGGGCATGGTTATGGTCCGGAGTAGAAACTACTACAGCATCAATACGCTTTCCTTCTTTGTCCAGCATTTCCCTGTAATCTTTATAGTATTTCGCTTTTGGAAAGTTCTTAACCGTAGTAGCAGCCCTTGCATCGTCTACATCACATAGAAATGCAATTTCAGATTTACCCCCATTATAAATTTTGGCAATATTACTTTGTCCCTTTCCTCCAACACCAACAGCTGCAACCATTAACCTGTCACTGGGCGCTAAAAAACCCTTACCACCCAATACATGCCGGGGCACAATCATAAATCCTGCTGCCGCCAGTGCAGTGGTCTTGATAAAATTTCGTCTTGAATTACCTGCTGTTAAATCTTTTTTATCTACAGTCATAATCTGTTTATAATTACAATATTTATTATTTCTTTTTACTCAGGTCCTTAATCCTGATGTTTTTAAACTGTACCGGTGAACCATGTCCCAGAAAACCGATATGTCCGCTTTCACGTAACAAACCCGGATGTGGCTTTCCATCAGCCGCACCATTTTTTCTTGCATCAGTAATGTCCCCGTCCAAAATCACAGTTCCATTCAGGATCACCTTAATTTTAGGCCCATTCACTACAACTTCTTCATAATTCCACTCGCCAACAGGTTTCAGAAAACCTCTTTTTGCAGGGAGAGTTCCATAAACAGAACCGTGGTACTGATAAACATGCAGGTTTTTATACATCGGTGCCTCATTGTCAAGTATCTGCAGCTCCATACCTTGATAAGCAGCATCCCCTGTCAGTGGTGCCCTGATCCCCAACCCATTGTTTGCACCAGGTGTTAACTGAAATTCAAAGCGGAATATAAAATCACTGAATTCTTCCTTGGTAAATAAATTACCTCCAGATCCTTTTCCTGGTCTCGGGCGAATGGAAATGTTTCCATCTTCAATGATATAATCTGTTGTATTTCCGGTCCAGTTGTGCATATTGGTACCATCAAACAGTACTTTATAACCTTCTTTCTTCTCCTGGGCACTCAATTCAAAAGGTTTTACACGGGGAATTTCCCTGATGTATATGTCACGATAGGCCACAGGCGATCCATGTGCCTGCAGTTCTATCTGTTCTTCTGCAAAGATTGGAAGATTTCTGTCCCAGTAATTCTCCAAAATCACATTGTCCGTTACCAGTTCTCCGTTTAAATAAACGGTAACCCTATCACCTTTCATTAAAATACGGAAGGTATTCCATTCATCCAGCTTATTGTCGGCAACCTTAAGGGGTTTGCTCTCATATACTTTATTGTTGTATAATCCACCGGAACCTACCTGTGCTCCGGATTTTACCCTGGCAGTATCCCAGATCTGTACTTGCGGCGAACCACGAAGATAGATACCAGCATCTCCGTTACCTTTTTTGTCATCTATAATTTTCCAGTCTACCAGCATTTCAAAATCACCATATTGCTTTACAGTGGCCAGGTTATTTCCATGGCTCATAAAATGCAGTTCACCACTCATCGGTTTCCAGCTTTCTTTTGCTTCGGCGTCAGCCTTTACCTGTGCATCGGCCAGGGTCTTGGCATCCATTTTCGATCTTTTTATCGGATTCTCCACCAAACCTTTCCATCCGCTCAGGTCAGTTCCGTTAAACATCGATACAAAACCTTCTCCTGCAGGCATTTCTGCAAGGTATTTACGCATGGCTTCCTTCTGATACTCGCTGTCACCTCCTTTTATTGTACCAATCGCTTTATTCAGCAGGTCTTTTACAATGGTTCCCCTGTATGATTTATCAGCCAGCGCAACATTCATTACAGTATTGGCAGCGGCCTGCTGCAAAGTCTGGTTGTCAAGGTATCTACCCGCAAATAATAAAGTATTGAAACACTTTGCCTGCTCGGCATCTTTTAATATTTGCTGTTGCTGTACTGGTGTTTTAGCTACGATCATGGCTTCGCGCAGCACCAACAAGCGCTGCTCAGGTTTATATTTTGCAGCCCTTACCAAATTCAGGTAGCCCTCAATTGCCTGATCAAGGTAAGCAACATTGCTGGGCTGGCGACTGATCCTGATCAGTTCAGGTATTGAACCGGTATCTGTCCATGACGACAAAGCCACAATTGCAGCCTTTTTAGTTTCTTCATTACCGGTATTAAACGCTTCAGAAACTGCTTTTAATGATTTGTTACCACCTATGCTGCCCAGTATTTTATAAAAAAGATCTTTTTTATCTCCAGGAGCAGCAGCCATTTGCTGTAATACCATATCAGCTTGTTCATCTTTATTTTTACTGCCTTTCAGGGCTGAGATAATTGCCTCCTGTACATTAACCAGGGCCGTCTGATCCTTTGTCTCATTCAGTAAAGTAAACAACTGCGGCAGGTTATCGCTGGCCACCGTTTGCTTTAAAGCAGCAAAAGCAGCCTGCCTAACTTCAGGCTTTTTACTTTTCAGCAAGCTATATATGGTGTTTAACTGTCCATTTGCCGATTTCGAAGCGAGCACATTGATCAGAGCTACCTGAACCTCTGGTTTTGCTTTGGGGATAAAAGCGGCAATTTTTGCATTGATACCCTCTCCTTTCATTCTTAAAATTGCATTGGAAACTGCAGCAATATCATTTGCATCACCTTTTCCCATTATTTTAAGCAAATCTTCCAGTGCCTGTTCCTGGCCAATGTTGCCGGCAGCTGCAATTGCAGCTGCTCTTACCCCCTGGTCCTTATTTTTAAACAATTTAGTTATTGAAGGTAGTACCGAAAGAGTTTTGCTCTTGCCCAGCATATTGATAATGGCCACCTGAGTAGCAGGATCAGCTTTGGTAACTTTTCCGGCCCAAAGCTCAGCTGTTGCAGGAGTAAGGGTTGGTAAAGCAAATTTTAATGCAGCAGCACGGTATTCAAAGTTTTTATCATCCATTGCGCCCAGTAAATATTCATTACTTTGGGCTTCACTAAAACCGGAAACAATCTTCAACGCAGCTGTACGCACATGTACCTGCTCGTCGGCAGTTGCTTTTTCAAGTATCTTTTTTGCAATATTATTGGCAAGCTCCTTATTACCATTTTTCATCAGCTGTTCAGCATAGATCAGGTAAGCCGCAACAGCATTTGTATTTTCATACTTAAATCCACTTTTTTCGGCGGCTGCAGCCATTACAACTTCAGAAGCAGGATCGGCAATATAAGCCAGGGCGTATAAAGACATTTTGGCCAGGTCATTGTCACCTGTTGTTAAAGCAGCAATAGGTTTTGCGGCATCTTTAGCCCTGATGTCTCCAAGCGCCTCTACTACTGAAAGTTTAGCGGTGCCGCTGGTTTTAGTCAATGCCGCTAATAAGGCCGCTTTGGCCGCAGCTGAATTGATTTTTACCAGGGCACGTGCAGCAGGATCAGCCAGCTGTGCATCTGTTAAATAAGGCTCCAGACAAGCTATGGCATCATCTTTACCAACCAGTTCAAGCTGGCTGATCACAAATGATTTATTTTGTTTATCGGTTATTTTGCTTAATGCCTTACAATAAGCATTTACACTCATTTTTCTCCAGGCTTCCTGTCCCGTCTGGCTAACATAGCCTGAAAATCCGCCTATCGCATATTCCAGCAAGGCGTTATTGCCCTTACCCGGAGCAGTAAGCCCGGTAATCAGGCTTACATAACCATCCTCACCTATCTGCGCAATTTCCAGCATATTGGCCTTCAATTGCTTGGCATCCCTTGCAGGTAATTGCGCCAGCAAATCTGCAATCCTGGTCGTAACGGTACGCTGGTCTGTTTTATCCTGTGCAAAAGCAGCACTTTGCAGCATTACCGCAGCAATCAGAATAAAGAATATCTTTTTGATCATTATAGTAAGAATAAGATGTTATTTAAATTATTTTAAAAGAAGTTAAATGGTAAAAGGGGCACGCATTACCGGATTAATTAATCTGTTTGCACCCTCATCATCAATAAATTCCTGCTTAATTGGATCAAATTTCAGGTTACGGCCCAAACGTAAAGCCGCAAGGCCAATATTAATGATGTTACAGGAACGGTGTCCATTTTGCTCATTTAAAGCAAATTGCTGTCTGGTTCTTACGGCCTCACTAAAATCCGTCATTTGTGGGGCAGGATCAGGAAATGCTGCCAGTTTACGTTCCAGATCCGGAATATCAGATTTGAATCCAGGATACAATTTACCCTTCGGTCCTTCTATATAAGCTACGTTGGCATCTTTCGCCTCACCATCTAAAACAATCTGGCAACCATCAGCATACGTATAAGTTATTTTACGCCATGTCCCTACGGCATCGGGATGTTGTTGAGGGGCATCAATTTCAACAGAGACCGGACTGGTGTCATCCTTTCCTAAAAAGTACTGAATGGGATCAATATAATGTTGCCCCATGTCACTCAACCCCCCACCATCATAATCCCAATATCCCCTGAAAGTCTGGTGCACCCTGTGTGTACTATAAGGTTTATAAGGCGCAGGACCCAGCCATGCATTGTAATCCAGCTCTGCCGGAACTGGTTCCGGAGGTAAATTATCTTTGCCTACCCAGAAAAATTTCCAGTCGTACCCGGTATGCCGGCTCACCGTAACTTTTAATGGCCAACCTAACAAACCACTGTCAACCAATTTCTTAACCGGTTTTACGGTAGTTCCCAAACCATAAAAATTATCTTTAAAACGGAACCAGGTATTCAGACGGAAGATCCGCCCATTTTGTTGTACCGCCTCCATTACCCTTTTTCCCTCGCCGATGGTATGCGTCATTGGCTTTTCACACCAGATATCTTTACCTGCATTTGCAGCATCAACGGCCATAATACCATGCCAGTGTGGCGGAGTTGCGATGTGTACAATATCCACTTCCGGCAGCTTAATCAATTCACGGTAATCACTAAAGGTTTTTACACCTTTATCCAACATAGGCAATGCTTTGGCAATATGTCGTTTATCTACATCGCAGATGGCCACTACCTGTGTGCCGTCATAGGCAAAATGGTTACGACCCATGCTGCCAACACCTATAACGGCCTTGGTCAACTTGTCACTTGGGGCAATAAACCCCTGTCCGCCAAGAACGTAACGGGGAACAATGGTAAATGCGGCCACTCCTACCGCAGTCTTTTTAATAAAATCTCTTCGTGAGTTTGGTTGGTTAGGTTTCATATATGATTTGTGTGTATATTCAGGTTTAATCATAATTTTTATTTAATACTCAGTAAGAGTAAAACAATCTGGCTATATAGACTGTAATATTAAATAAAATTGATAAATCAAATCAAATTGCCAGAACACTTAAATCGTGTACGGTAACAAATTTTATCTTTTTCAAATTTATTATAATAATATAAAAAACATAATAATTATTAATACTTAATAAATTTATATTTTAATATTAGAGCTATTAAACATTAAAATAACAAATACAACAGCGATATTTTCCTATTTTATGTGTCTTCTTTTAACATTCATATTATTTTAAACACGTTTATCTTACTATGGCATTCATCGATTACTACAAAACACTCGGCATAGATAAAACAGCATCTCAGGATGAGATTAAAAAAGCCTACCGTAAGCTGGCCAGGAAATACCACCCCGATCTAAATCCCAACGACAAGGAGGCAAATAAACTTTTTCAGCAGATCAACGAGGCTAACGAAGCGCTAAGTGATCCCGAGAAGCGAAAAAAATACGATGAATATGGCGAAAACTGGAAACACGCCGATCAATATGAACAGGCAAAACAGTCCCGGTCGCAACAACATAGTTATCAGGGATCCCAAAATCCTTTTGGCGGAGCTGGTTCTGGAGCTTACACTGCGGAAGATTTTGGTGGAGGCGATTTTTCTGAATTCTTTGAATCCATGTTTGGTAGAAGCGGGGGCCGGCAAAACCGGACTGACATCAAGTATAAAGGACAGGATTATCAGGCCGAACTGAAGCTTAATCTTACAGATGCATACAAAACCCACAAGCAAACCTTAACTGTAAATGGTAAAAATCTGCGCATCACCATTCCGGCAGGTATAGCAGACGGACAGGTAATCAAGTTGGGGGGACAGGGCGGCCCGGGTAAAAACGGCGGCCCCAACGGCGATCTGTACATTACCTTTAATATTGCTGAACACCCCGTTTTCAAAAGGTTGAACAATGACCTGTATGCCAACCAGGAATTAGACCTGTATACAGCTGTGCTTGGTGGCGAGGTAACAACAACAACCTTTGATGGAAAAGTAAAATTAAAAGTGCCCGCCGGAACACAAAACGGAACTAAAGTCAGGTTAAAAAACAAAGGCTTTCCCTTATATAAAAAGGATGGCGAATTCGGCAATCTCTTTATTACCTATACCATAAAAATTCCCACACAACTTACCGAAAAGCAAAAAGAACTGTTTAAAGAATTACAAAACCTGGATCAAAAATAAGCAGCTATGGAAACTGAATTCATCACCATAACAGAGTACTGTATCAATTACAATATTGAACCTACCTTTATTAACCTGCTGGAAGAATCGGGTATCATTACCCTTACCATTATCAATACCGAAAAATACATCAGTTTAGCACAGCTTAACGAACTGGAAAAGTATGTCCATTTTCATTATGACCTTCAGATCAATATCGAAGGCATAGATGCCATCCTTCACCTGCTCCAAAAGGTCAACCAGATGCAGGAAGAAATCCGGGATCTCAAAAAACAATTGCGACTGCACGAATCTTAAGCTATACATAAATCGGGACATCTATCCAGATTGTCCCGATTAAAACTTTAAACTTAATTTTTATCATATCCACCTAGAAATGACAAGTTTATAGCTTAACGCTGTGCAATGAATTATTTATTACCTTTTCCTTATAATTACACAGCTAATTAATACGATCCAAATTTAGAAAGCCCAAACTAAAGTTTACAAACAATACAAATAATCCGACAATAAGCTCAAAATAAAACAAAGTAACCATACAATATTCCAAATGATGAAATATTATTTCATCATTGCCAATTTTTATTTGCTTAAATAAAAAAATAGCGCTTATTTGTATAACCAAACAAACTTCAGCAACTATATGATGCGCACTACACCGTTTTTTATACTGGCTCTGCTCCTGCATTCCATCACAGTCTTCCCCCAACAGAAACTTGATGAGAACATGTACTTCAAGAAATTACCAAACGGACTTGAGGTATTAGTGGTGGTAGACAATACCATCCCTATGGCGACCATCGAAATTGCCTGCAGAAATGGTTCATTTACTGAAACTAACCAATTCAATGGCTTAAGCCATCTTTATGAACACCTCTTCTTTAAGGCCAATAAAGATTATCCGGATTATCAAAGTTTCGACAAAAAGAGCAATGAACTGGATATTAACTCAAATGCAACTACACGTGAAGAAGTGGTCAATTACTTTTTTACCCTTCCCTCTGCCAATCTGAAACCGGGATTAAAATTTATGAATTCAGCCATCCGTTATCCTAAATTTAATAAAGAAGATATGCAGATGGAGAATGAAGTGGTAAATGCTGAATTTACACGCCAGGAGTCAAATCCAATGTTTGCACTAATAGATGCCAACAAAAAACACATGTGGGGTGCCGATTATTCACGGAAAAACATAATCGGGAACCACGATGTGATCCTGTCGGCCACACCATCCAAAATGGATTCCATTAAAAATAAATATTACTGGCCCAACAACGCTGTACTGGTTATAGTCGGCGATGTAAAAGTTAACGAAACTTTTAACGCAGTAGATGAAATCTTCAGCAGCTGGAAAGCCTCTCCATTCGATCCTTTTAAAAAATGGCCTATCCCTGAATTTAAGCCTATCCTTAAAAACGATTATTACATCCTCGAAACAGATAAGACCCAGGTGCCCTATATGCTGTTCAGCTGGCATGGGCCAGATACCAGAAATGATATCCCCGGAACCTATATTGCCGATGTATTCTCCTTCATTGTAAACCAGAATGGTTCAAAACTGAAACAAGCATTGATCAATTCAGGCCTGGCACAGGTAGCAGAGGTAAACTATTATACACAAAAATATACCGGTCCCATCAGCTTGATGATTAGCCCCAACCCAGCCAGAGTCAAAGACTGTTATGAAGAAGCTTTAAAACAGATTGCACTTTGGGATGAAGACGATTACCTTTCCGACCTTCAGATAGAGCGTGCAAAACGCCTGCTTTCCATTGATGCAATAGAACGCCGTGAAGTAGCTGCAGATTATGCGCATACTCTTTCTTTCTGGTGGGCATCTGCTTCTATAGATTATTATACGCATTACGAAGAAAATTTAAACAAAGTTACCCGAAAAGACCTGCTCGATTACGTTAAAAGGTATATCAAGGACAAACCTTACTGTGCAGGGTTATTGATCCATAAAAACAATGCTGTTACGGTGAAGCCCCAGGAATTCTTTAAATCAACCAATTAAACCCATGACAAAATTCTATATATTATCTATTTGCCTTATCTTTTTCCTATTCAACGTTAAAGCACAGCACAAAGCTGTTTCATTTGAGGTAAACGGACTAAAAGTTATTCTCAGGCAAACGCAAAAAGAAACGGTCAGCATGAGCATGTACTTCAGGGGTGGGGTAATGAATTATAGCCCTCAGCAGGCCGGCATAGAGAACCTCGCACTGGCGGCAGCGGCTACTTGCGGTACAAAAAACTATAAAGTAACCGATTACCAGGAGCTGGCCGATGAATACGGGATAAGAATTAACGGTTCATCCACAACAGATTACGGGACAATCAGCATGGATTGTATTTCCAAATATTTTGAACAGGGATGGAAACTATTTTCGGATGCAGTACTCAACCCTGCTTTCGACAAATCTGAATTTCAGACTACAAAGGAAAAGATAGTTTCGGGTATTTACCAGCGCTTTTCCAATCCCGAACGCAGAATAGAACAGATGTCCATGCAATCCATATTTTATGGCAGCCCCTATAGCACAGATCCCATGGGTACGGATGCAACAGTTAAAGGCTTTACGGCCGATAGTGTAAGCCACTATTACCATACCCAGCTGCTCAATAAAAATAAAATGTTTCTGGTTGTTGCCGGACGCATCAGCCCCGAGGATCTGGAAAAAAAGATCAGCCTTGCATTTGCTTCGCTTAAGGCGGCCCCGTATACACCAGTGGCATACACTCCGAAAGTAATTGAAGGCGAACACCTGGTTACCGAACAACGTAACCTCGCTACCAATTATATGAACTGTGTCCTGAATGCCCCTGCTGTAAGTAATCCCGATTATTATCCTTTTATGCTTGCTGTTAATGCTTTAAGTGGTAATATGTTTCATGAGATCAGGACTAAACAGGCATTGTCTTACGCCCCGGGTGCCAGAATAAAAAAGCAGCAAATGCCATATATCACTATGTATGTAAGTACTACACAGCCTAAAAAATCATTTCATGCAATGGCAGGTGTATTCAGGAGCATTAAGGCAGGGAATTACAGTCAGAAATTTCTAGACGCCATTAAAAAGGAGCACCGCCTCCGTTACTACCTGCACCAGGAAAGCTCAAGCGACATTGTGGAAGACCTTGGAGAAGCAGAAATACTTGGCGGATACCAGATGCTGGAAAACATGGTTGCGAATATAGATAAAGTTACACTAAGCGATATGAACACCGCTTTCAATACCTATACAAAAGGTGCAATCTGGCTTTATCTCGGCGATGAACAGTTGGGCCGGGAAGCATTTAAATAACCAGCGGTCAACGAATACACCTTACATTTCATAATGCCTTAACATAGCAATGATATTTTTGTTAAAAACAAAAATACCATGAACAGCATTTTTAATTTCTTTAGCCCGAAAGACAAAGTCTTCCAGCCTTTATTTGAACAGGCCGGAAATAATCTGGTTGATATTTCTGAGGCACTGGTCAATGCAGTAAATGCTCCCGACCAAAAAAAAAGAAAAGAATATATCAGGGAAGTTGAAAAACTGGAACAGGCCGGAGATGACATTACACATTCTGTTTTTATGGGCCTGGGCAAAACATTTATTACTCCTTTTGACAGGGAAGATATCCATGCGCTCATCAGTTCGCTGGATGACATTGCCGACTATATTTACGCTGCCGCAATGAATATTGACCTATACAATATTAAAGCTATAAACACAGCCATGATCAACCTGGCCGAACTGCTGCTCGAAATGTGCACAGACCTGAACAAAGCCATAAGGGAGCTCCGCAGTTTCAAAAATACTGCCCTCATTGCCGAAGTATGTTTAAGGATAAATGCAGGTGAAAGCCGGGCCGACCGCATCTGCAATACTGAAGTAGCCAGTTTGTTTGACAATGAACAGGATGCCATTGAACTGATCAAACAAAAGGAAGTCTTGCAAATGCTGGAAATGGCCAGTGATAAATGCGACGATGCAGCCAATGTGCTGGAAACCATTTTAGTCAAAAATGCATAGAACTATTCTATGATTATCCTATTTTTGTGTTTCATCTTATGAAACCATTCCTGCACTTATTTGATTTTTCGCAAAAAATAAACTACAAAACAGAGGTCCTGGCGGGATTGACGGTAGCGATGACCATGATGCCCGAATCCCTGTCTTTCGCTATACTTGCCGGTTTACCACCATTGTCTGGTTTGTACGCAGCCTTTATCATGGGTTTGGTAACCTCCGTTTTTGGTGGCAGGCCAGGCTTAATCTCCGGAGGTGCAGGGGCAACTGTCATTGTACTGATCGCACTGATGAAATCACATGGCCTGGATTATGTATTTGCCGCTGTCGCCATGGCAGGACTGTTTCAGTTGGCGGTAGGCTTGTTTAAACTTGGAAAGTTTGTACGCCTCGTGCCACAGCCTGTTATGTTTGGTTTTGTCAACGGCCTCGCCATCGTCATTTTCATGGCACAGCTGGAGCAGTTTAAGGTAAATATAAACGGAGAACTGGTCTGGATGAGCGGAAAAACCCTGTACGTAATGCTGGGTCTGGTTACTTTAACCATTGCCATCACCATTTTGTGGCCAAAAATAACCAAAGCCATTCCCGCCTCCCTGGTAGCCATTCTTGCTGTTTTTGTGCTTGTATTGGGTTTTAATATAGATACCAAAACGGTTAAAGATATAGCCGCAGTTGACGGGGGCTTTCCTCCCTTTCACATCCCGAAAGTCCCATTTACTTTCGAAACCCTGCAGGTCATATTTCCCTATGCCTTAATTATGGCGGCTGTGGGCTTAACCGAAGGACTTTTAACCTTAAACCTGGTGGACGAGATTACCGGTACCCGGGGAAATGGAAATAGAGAATGTCTGGCTCAGGGTAGCGCAAACCTGCTTAACGGCTTTTTTTATGGGATGGGGGGCTGTCCCATGATCGCACAGACACTGGTTAACCTGTCTGCCGGAGCCAGAGCCCGTTTGTCTGGCATTATTGCCGCTATAACCATTCTGATCATTATTTTATTTGGTGCTCCATTGATAGAAAAAGTACCTATGGCAGCCTTAACGGGTGTAATGATCATGGTAGCTATCGGTACTTTTGAATGGATGAGTTTCAGGATCATCAACAAAATGCCGCGGCAAGATATTTTTGTAGGCATTTTAGTTGCCCTGATTACCGTCTGGCTGCACAACCTGGCTTTGGCAGTGCTCATCGGTGTTATCATTTCTGCACTGGTTTTTGCCTGGGAAAGTGCCAAAAGGATCAGGGCAAGAAAATATACAGATGAAAACGGTGTAAAACACTATGAACTGTATGGCCCTTTGTTTTTTGGTTCAGTAGCCGGATTTATGGAAAAATTTGATATTACCAATGATCCGGAAAAAGTGGTCATCGATTTTCGGGACAGCAGAATTGCAGATATGTCTGGCATAGAAGCCCTGAACAAACTTACTGAACGGTACAGAAAAACGGGAAAACAACTGCAGCTGAAACATTTGAGTAGTGATTGCAGACTGCTACTCAAAAATGCCGATGGGGTGATTGCAGTCAATATTTTGGAAGATCCGATCTAACGATTGTTGGCAATAAATTTGTTTTTTCAAAAAAACCATTAAGTTTGCAACATGAAATATCTGGTTTTATTATTCACCATATATGTAATGGCCCTTCTGGCATGGCCATGCTGTGGTAGTGAAACCAGCCTTTCTTCTGAGCATGAAGACTTATGTTATGAATCTGCCGATGCCCGGCAGCAGGACAAACACGAAAGTCCTCACCCCTGCTCACCTTTTTTTCATTGCAGCAATTACCACTCATTTGTTGCCGCACCTGCGGTAAATAAAATACTGTCTGTGCTGGCTGGAGAACAAAACACCAGCTTCCCTGAATACAAAGCCTGCCCGGTGATCTTGTTTCCCGGCGATATCTGGCAGCCTCCTCAATTGGTTTAAAATATCCTTATTCTGACCCAGTAGTCAGATCCAATTTATTATTTACCAATGTAATTATATAGCCAATTCGGTTATACATCTGCACTATAAAAATTAATTATGTTTAACAGGATTATTTTATTCTCCATAAAGAATAAATTAGCAATAGGCATTATGACCCTGGCCCTGGTGGTCTGGGGAATCTATTCCTTAACACAATTACCGATTGATGCGGTACCCGACATTACCAATAACCAGGTACAGATCATTTCACAGGCCCCTAGCTTAGGTGCCCAGGAAGTGGAACAGTTCATCACTGCGCCTATCGAACTGGGCATGGCCAATATCCCCAATGTGATAGAGAAACGGTCCATATCCCGCTCCGGCATATCGGTGATCACCATTGTTTTTGAAGACGATACCGATATTTACTGGGCCCGGCAACAAGTTGCTGCCCAGTTAAAAGAAGCAGAAAACAATATCCCGGCCGGATTGGCAGAACCTACCCTTGCCCCCATTACAACCGGACTTGGTGAAATTTACCAATATGTACTGCACACAAAAAAAGGTTATGAAGACCAATATACGGCCACCGATTTAAGGACTTTGCAGGACTGGGTGGTGCGCACCCAGCTGGCAGGCACAAAAGGGGTAGCAGAGGTAAGTGGCTGGGGTGGTTATGTAAAGCAGTACGAAATTGCCCTCGACAATGAAAAACTCAACGCCAGTAACGTCACCATTTCGCAAATTTATGCCGCACTCAAAAACAACAATGAAAATACCGGAGGCTCGTATATTGAGCAGCAAAGCAATGCCTACACCATAAGGGGCATCGGGCAGGTGAAATCATTGGACGACATTGAAAAAATAGTGGTCAAAAATGCCGGGGGTGTACCCCTCCTCATCAGGGATATCGGATCGGTACAGTTTGGAAGCGCTACACGCTACGGTGCAGTAACCAGAAATGGCACCGGTGAAGTAGTGGCAGGGATCACCTTGATGCTGAAAGGCGAAAACTTTAACCAGGTGATCAAAAATGTAAAGGAAAGAATCGCCCAGATCCAGAAATCCTTGCCGGAAGGTGTAGTAATTGAACCTTATATAGACCGTACCGAACTGGTCGGCCGATCGATCAGTACCGTTCAGAAAAACCTGATCGAGGGAGCCCTCATCGTTATATTTGTGCTCCTGTTACTATTGGGTAACTGGCGGGCAGGTCTGATTGTAGCCTCGGTAATTCCATTATCTATGTTGTTCGCTTTTGCCATGATGCGGCTTTTTGGCGTTTCGGGTAACCTGATGAGCCTTGGAGCAATAGATTTTGGCTTGATTGTAGATGGTGCTGTAATCATTGTAGAAGCCATTATTTTCCGGCTTACGGAAAGTAAGCTGTTTAAAGGTACGCTGCGACTGAATCAGCAGCAAATGGATCAGGAGGTCTTTACAGCCTCTTCAAAAATAAGGGCCAGTGCTACTTTTGGCGAAATCATCATCCTTATTGTATACCTTCCCCTGCTCTCACTGGTAGGGATTGAAGGAAAGATGTTTAAACCTATGGCTGAAACCGTGGTTTTTGCCATTGTAGGCGCTTTTATCCTGTCGCTAACCTATGTACCCATGATCAGCGCCCTGCTCCTGAGTAAAAACACTGAACATAAAAGAAACATATCTGACCGGATCATGGATGGCTGCAAAAACATCTATAAACCACTGCTCGAAAAGACGCTTGGGTTTAAAAAGATCGTTGTCACAATTGCCATGATCTGCTTCGCTTGCACCTTATGGTTATTTAGCCGGATGGGTGGTGAGTTTCTGCCACAGCTCGAGGAGGGTGATCTGGCCGTAGAGATTGCCATGTCACAAGGCACCTCGCTCACACAGGTGGTAGAAACCTTCGGCAAAGCCGAAAAGATCCTGAAGAATAAATTTCCCGAAATAAAACAAGTGGTCACACGCATTGGCAGTGCAGAAATCCCTACAGACCCCATGCCTGTTGAAAGGGGTGATATGATGGTGGCCATGCTGCCGAAAAGCGAATGGACCTCCGCAAAAACCAAGGAAGAGATGACCGAAAAAATGGAAGCGGCACTTTCCATATTGCCTGGCGTAAATATAGAGATCACCCAACCCATGCAAATGCGCTTTAATGAGCTGATGACCGGGGTAAGACAGGATGTTGCTGTTAAAATTTATGGGGAAGACCTCGATGTACTGGCGCAGCAGGCCGCTAAGGTTGCAAAACTGATTGCTCCGGTAAAGGGGGTCAGCGAACCTTTTGTAGAACAGGTTACAGGGTTGCCACAGGTGGTGGTCACTTACGACAGGGATAAGATAGCACAGTATGGGTTAACCATTGGCGACATCAACAACATTTTAAAAACTGCTTTCGCAGGTGATGTAGCCGGAGTTGTATTTGAAGGGGAAAAGCGTTTCGACATGGTAGTTCGCCTGCAGCGCGACCTTCGCGAAAACATTTCCAGTATTGAGAATTTATATATCCCACTCCCCTCAGGCAATAAAGTACCCTTAAACCAGGTGGCAAAAATAGAGCTGAAGGATGCCCCTGCCCAGATATCCCGTGAAGATGGGAAAAGACGAATCTATGTAGGTTTTAATGTGAAAGGCAGGGATGTGGAACGCACAGTAGCGGAAATACAGCAGGTACTGGATGCCAGACTGAAGCTTCCTCCAGGGTATTACCTCACTTACGGCGGACAGTTCCAAAACCTGAAGGAAGCTAAAAACAGACTTTCAGTAGCCGTTCCTGTAGCCATGCTCCTCATCCTTGGTCTGCTTTATTTTACTTTCAGGTCCGTCAGCCAAACCATTCTCATTTTTACCGCAGTCCCTCTATCTGCCATAGGCGGGGTATTGGCCTTAATGCTCAGGGGCATGCCTTTCAGCATCTCGGCAGGCGTTGGTTTTATTGCCTTGTTCGGGGTAGCGGTATTGAATGGTATTGTGCTCATCTCTTATTTTAACCAGCTTAAAGAAGAAGGGATCACCGATGTTTATAAACGCGTAATGCAGGGTACGGCAGTCAGGTTAAGGCCCGTAATTATGACTGCAGCAGTCGCCTCACTGGGATTTTTACCCATGGCCCTTTCCGGAGGTGCGGGGGCTGAAGTACAAAAACCACTGGCTACAGTGGTAATTGGCGGGCTGCTTTCAGCAACTTTACTCACTTTATTTGTACTGCCCTGCCTGTACATCCTGGTTACTGACCGCAAAAAAATACAAAATAATATCATGAAGCCTTTAGTGATCATCTTTCTTTTATTCGGAGGATTGACATTTACCAACCAGGCAAAAGCTCAGCAAGCACCCCTCTCGGCAGACAGTGCCGTAGCATTGGCATTAAAAAACAATTTGCAGCTGAAATCTGCCGGTTTGTCTGTGAGCCAATCGAAAGCCAAACAAAAAACAGCTTTTGACCCGTCTAAAACTGCTTTCACCATCTCACAGGATCCTACCGGCGGGGGCAGTAACGACAACTCCATTTCCGTCTCCCAAAACTTTGCCTGGCCCGGATTTTATAAAAATCAAAAAAGGGTGCTGAGCAGCGAGACTGGTTTAATGGAAAAATCAGCAGATTATACCCGTGCCGAGATCAGCAGGGATACCAGACTTGCCTATTATCATTTGCTTTACAGCATAAATATGCTAAAGGTACTGGAGCTGCAGGATAGTATTTATAAGCATTTTATCCGTAAATCTGAATTGAGGTACAAGGTTGGGGAAACTTCCAATCTTGAGCTGATCACCGCCAGAAACAAATACCAGGAGGTGCAGGCACTGAAAAAATCGGCAGCAGCAAACCTGGCTACCCAACAGCTCAACCTTCAGCAGCTGCTGAACTTAAATACCGGTATCCTCCCTTCAGAAAAAACACTCCCCATCCTTACTTTAACACAGGATGGAACGGGCACCGAAAATACAGCTGCAGGCAATCTGCTCAATGCTGTTTACCAGCAGCAGGTCGAGATTGCCAAAGCAAAAGTAGAGCTGGAGCGTTCGCGTACCATGCCCGATCTGACATTTGGCTATGCGCAACAGTTTGTCATCAAATCTTTCGACCCCGCAAATATCGGACGTACCTATACGCCCGGCACCAGGATAGCTGGCCTGCAGTTGGGCATTGCAGTCCCCCTCTTCAATGGTGCAGGACGGGCAAGGATAAACAATGAAAAGATTGCTGCACAGATCGCCGAAACAGATTATCAGCGCATACAAAACCAGCTGAACACACAATACCAGCAGGAAATGCAAAATTATGCCCAGCATAAAGCTATGGCCGATTATTTTACCACCGAAGGGTTAAAACAGGCAGAAGAACAAATCCGAATTGCACAGGTATCCTATGACCTTGGAGAGATTGGCTATATCGAATTCATACAGAACATGTCACTCGCCGTACAAAGCAAGCTCAATTATCTTCAAACGGTTAACCAACTGAACCAATCCGTTATTCAATTACAATTTTTAAAAGGGAATTAAGCAGATGAATACAATAGCCTATATCAAACGAAATATTACCAGGATTTTTTGTGCAATCCTTGTCATGACCATCATCAGTTCCTGTGGCGATACGGCCAAAACACCTGAAGCAAAAGCCGAAGATGCCCATGAACAGGGCGGACATGAAGAGAGCGAAGGACTGGAATTAACACAGGAACAGCTAAATGCAGTGGGCATTGTAATTGGCGGTATCACACAAAAAAACCTGACCGAAGTGGTAAAATCAAGCGGACAACTGGCTGTCCCACCTCAAAATGCGGCTCAGATCAATGTACTTTCCGGTGGCATCATCCGCAGGATCAATGTTATAGAAGGCCAAAAGGTTAAAAAAGGACAAGTGCTTGTTACCATTGAAAACCAGGACCTGATCCGGCTTCAGCAAGACTATCTGACCGCAAAGGGTAGTTTTAGCTATATAGAGGCCGAATATACCCGCCAGCAGCAGCTCAAGGCCGCCAATGCGGGTACCGGAAAAGCGCATCAGCAGGCCGAAGCCAATTACAATGCAGAACGGGCCAAAATTAAAGCACTGGAACGCCAGCTGCAGCAATACGGTATTTCTGCCAGTCGCATTAGCAGCGGAAACATCACCTCTCAGATACCTGTAACCGCACCTATCAACGGTACAATAGGAAAAATCAATGCCGAAACAGGTTCTTATGCACAACCAGGGGTATCCATTATGGATATTGTAGACAATTCTAAAATACATGCCGACCTCATCGTATTTGAAAAAGACCTGTCTAAAATTAAAGTCGGCCAGCGGGTCGATTTTCAGCTAACCAATCAGAAAAATGAACAGATCGAAGGGGAAATCTATGGCATCAACAAGTCCTTTGAAAATGACAGCAAGGGCGTAGTGGTACATGCTGTAATTAAAAAACCAGGTACCAACCTCATCCCCGGAATGTATGTAACCGGACTGATCGGTGTAGGAACCTCCATGAGTAATGCTGTTCCTGTTGATGCTGTGGTACGTACTGAAGGCAAAGAATTTATCTTTATTGTAGACACCGGTGCCGGAGCTGCGGATCATCACAAAGAAGAAAGTTCTGTACATTTCAGAAAAATAGAAGTAAGCACCGGTGTTGCCGAACTGGGCTATATTCAGGTCAATCCACTGCAAAAATTACCTGCCGATGTCAGAGTAGTTATCAAAGGGGCCTTTTATTTGCAGTCTAAATCCTCCGGCACATCAGAACATAGTCATTAATGTCGCACATTATGGTAACAGAAATAGAAAACAGGCTCAAAGCAAGAAAGATCAACCCAACAGCCATGCGATTACTGGTATTGGAGTTTTTAATCAGACAAACTGCTGCCATCAGTTTAAATGACCTGGAAAAAGCCATGGCCCCTTCAGACAGGATCACACTATACCGTACCTTAAAAACCTTCGAAGAAAAAGGCCTCGTCCATAGTATAGAAGACGGTACAGGGGCCACCAAATATGCACTTTGCGAAAAAGATTGTGATGGCGAAAGCCATCACGATCTTCACGTTCATTTTTACTGCAGTACCTGCAGAGAAACCTTTTGCCTGCCCGACACCCGTATCCCTGAAATGAACCTGCCCAATGGTTTTGAAAAAGAGGAAATGAACCTGATCATTAAAGGAATGTGCGAACGTTGTAACACGCCCACTTTGCAATAGCATTGCATCACTATAGGCTTTATCTTTGTCTATATAATTTTTAATGATGAAGGTAGCCAACATACATAAAGACTGCTGTGCCACTGAGCAGCAGCACACAGCCAATACACAGCATGTACACAATGACGATGATGGCCATAACCATGGTGCAGAAGAGCCTTCCGGCTGGTTAAGCCATTGGCCACTGCTTACCGCACTGGCCGTTGTGGTGGTAATGATGGTGCTCGAATACGGGTTTAACATCACATTCAGCAATACTGTCCAACTTATTATTTTTATACCCGCTTACCTGCTTGCCGGTTACAATGTGCTGGAACTGGCCTTCAGAAAAGCCCTGAGGTTCGATTTCTTTAACGAATTTTTCCTGATGAGCGTAGCCACTATCGGCGCTTTTGCCATAGGTTCATATAGCGAAGGTGTTGCCGTAATGGTTTTCTATTCCATAGGCGAATGGTTTCAGGACACTGCTGTAAATAATGCAAAAAGAAGCATTAAAGCCCTACTCGACATCAGGCCTGATGCCGTTGATGTCATCAGGGATGGAAAAATACTAAGGCTGGCCCCTGCCGAAGTAGCCATCGATGAGGTGATCCAGATCAAGCCAGGTGAAAAAGTAGCCCTTGACGGGGAGTTGTTGTCCGATAAGGCTACCTTTAACACAGCAGCACTGACCGGCGAAAGCAAACCGGACAACAAGACAAAAGGAGAGCAGGTACTGGCAGGTATGATCAACCTCAGCCAGGTTTCAGAAGTTAAGGTCAAAGCAGCTTTTAAAGACAGTAAATTAAGTAAGATCCTGGAAATGGTACAGGATGCCACTGCCCGTAAATCGCAAACACAGCTGTTCATTTCACGTTTTGCAAAAATATATACCCCCATCGTATTTTTACTTGCTATACTGGTAGTGGCCCTGCCCTATTTTTTTGTAGCCGATTATGTTTTTAGAGATTGGCTATACCGCGGCCTTGTTTTCTTAGTCATCAGTTGTCCATGTGCATTAGTGGTATCTATCCCACTGGGCTATTTTGGAGGTATCGGTCTCGCTTCTAAAAATGGGATCCTGTTTAAGGGATCTAACTTTTTAGATGTGATGACCAGGGTAAATACCATTGTAATGGATAAAACAGGTACCCTTACCAAAGGGGTATTTGAAGTACAACAGGTAGTCAGCAATGATTTTGACGAAAAAGAGCTGATCTTAATGGCCGCAGCTATAGAGAGCAAATCTACCCACCCTATTGCCCTGGCCATCGTCAATTATGCTGGTGATATATTAAGGGATGTTAAGATAGAAAATGTTGAAGAAATATCCGGACATGGTCTTAAAGGCAGTGTCAATCATAAGGTGGTATTGGCAGGCAACACCAAACTGCTGCAGCAATTTGGTGTTGCGTACGATACCGCGATCGAACAGGAAGCAGATACCATAGTGGTAATGGCTATCGATGGCCGGTATGTCGGATACCTCACCATTGCAGATGAAATTAAAGCAGATGCAAAACAAGCTATTGCCGATATGCACCGTTTAAACATCCAGACCGTGATGCTGAGTGGCGATAAACAAACTGTGGTCAATAAAGTTGCCAAACTGCTGGGCATCGATAAGGCTTTTGGCAATCTCCTGCCCGAAGATAAAGTGGCAAAGGTAGAAGCCTTAAAAAAGGAAGGCAAACACCTGGCCTTTGTGGGTGATGGTGTAAATGATGCCCCTGTGGTTGCCCTGGCCGATGCAGGCATTGCCATGGGTGGACTGGGCAGTGATGCGACCATTGAAACGGCCGATATTGTTATCCAGAACGACCAGCCCTCAAAAATAGTAACCGCCATAAAGATCGGCAAACTGACCAGGAATATTGTCTGGCAAAACATAGCCCTGGCCATGGGCGTAAAGATCATTGTGCTCATTTTAGGTGCAGGTGGCGTCGCTACGCTATGGGAAGCTGTAATTGCCGATGTGGGCGTGGCCCTGCTGGCCATCTTAAATGCAGTCCGCATCCAGCAAATGAAGTTGTAAATACATTGCCAATTGAATTCATAAGTGTGCTAATAACGTTTATTAAAAAGCGGAATTTTATTACGCAATTGCATAAGCAATCATTTAAGCCCGTTAAAGCATATTCATCTCATGAAAATCAAATCAATCTTTGCACTGTCTATCCTCCTGATTTGTGGTCCAATGCTCTCTTTTGTAAAAGAAAAGGCCTGGTCTTCTAAATTTCTCCAGCTGAATAAAGATGCGAGCATCACCTATTTCCCTGACGAAAAAGGAAATACTATTCCTGATTTTAGCCTGGTAGGTTACCATCATGGCGAAAAAGATCTCCCCCGGGTTAAAATCGTAAAAACGGTTGAGCCGGTAAAAGGGGACGCAGGTACTGCAATCCAGTCTGCAATTAACGAGGTCTCAGCATTTCCCGTTGGAAAGGACGGCTTCAGGGGGGCCATATTGTTGAAAAAAGGGGATTACAGCATTGCCGGGACGGTCAATATTCATACAGACGGCATTGTGTTAATGGGCGAAGGCAACAACGCTCAGGGCACAAGGCTCATTGCAGCGGGCAAAGGTTCGCGCTCGCTCTTAAAAGTTAGCGGGAAAGGCAGGATCACAGAAAGCGGTAACAGGGTAAAAATTACCGATGCTTATGTACCGGCAGGTGCAAAATCATTCCAGGTCAGTTCTGCAAAAGAATTTAAGGCCGGCGACAGGATCATTGTATACAGACCGGGAACGGACAACTGGATCCATGACCTGAAAATGGATCAGATTGTTGAAAGAGATGGTACCAGACAGTGGAAAGCCAATGAATACAACCTGAGTTATGAACGGGAAATAACCGCCGTAAACGGAAATAAGATCTCTATCGATAATCCCATAGTAATGGCACTGGACCAGCAATATGGTGGCGGAGAAGTTTTTAAATACGATTACAATGGCCGGATAAAAGAAGTGGGTATAGAAAATATTTTGTTTGAATCTGAATATGCCGGCGATACGGATGAAGATCACGGCTGGGTTGCAGTCGATTTTGACCATATCGAAAATGGCTGGATAAGCAACGTCACTTCCCGCTTTTTTGGCTTTGGTTGTGTAAGTTTAAACAGCGGGGCAAAAAACATCACCGTAAAAAAATCCAGATGCTTTGATGCCAAATCCATCATCACGGGGAGCAGACGATATTCCTTTAACAACAACGGTCAGCAAAACCTGTTTATAGACCTGGAAACCACCGAGGGAAGGCACGATTATGTTACAGGAGCTAAAACCTGTGGGCCCAATGTTTTCTACCGTTCCAAATCCAGAAATACACATGCCGATATTGGTCCGCACCACCGCTGGTCGAGCGGCACCCTTTACGATAACATTGATACAGATGGAGAGATCAATGTACAGGACAGGGGCAACTGGGGCAGTGGCCATGGCTGGGCCGGCGTAACCCAGGTGATCTGGAACTGCAAGGTAAAAGCTGCAGCCATACAAAACCCATGGGTATCTGGTAAAAATTACGCCATAGGTGTGCAGGGACTGAAAGTAAAAGGACGTCTGGGGGATAAACCTGATGGAGAGTGGGAAGGTCAGTACAAAACAGACCTTCAGCCAGCATCATTATATGAAGCTCAGCTGAAGGCCAGAGGGGTTAAAGCGCCTATTTAGTCAGTGCTTTTCTTACCGCTGGTGCTACTTTGGCACCAAACAATTCAATAGACCTCATCATTTCCTGATGTGAGGGATCACCAACATCCATATGCCCGATAAATCTGGTAATCCCAAACATTTCATGCATATAAAGGATTTTATCAGTTACCGCTGCAGCTTCGCCGATAAATAGGGCGCCTTCCTTTGAACGTCCGCCATCATATTGCATTTTGGTATAAGGTGGCCAGCCCCTGCTTGCACCCACCCTGTCCATCTGTGCAGCATAGTTCTGGTAATAACCATCTGCATTCGCCTCATTATCTGCAACAAATGAATGCGAATGTATCCCAACCTGCATTTTATTGATATCATGCCCGTGTTTTACATACTGCTCTTTATAATATTCAATCAGGGGCTGAAACTGTTTGGGCATCCCCCCTATGATCGCAACGATCAGGGGCAGGCCCAATACCGCGGCGCGCAATACAGATTGTGGTGTCCCGCCAACAGCAATCCAGATAGGCAACTGTCCGTTATTGCTGGCCCTTGGCAATACCATCTGATTGATCAACGGGGCACGAAGCTCGCCTTTCCAGTTTACTACCTCATTGTTATTGATGTTGAGCAGCAAATCCAACTTCTCCTCAAACAGCTGGTCATAGTTTTTCAGGTCATAACCAAACAGCGGAAAAGATTCAATAAAGCTTCCCCTTCCTACACCAATTTCGGCACGTCCGTTCGAGATCAGGTCAATTGTTGAAAAGTCCTGATACACCTTTACAGGTTCAGCTGAGCTCAATACCGTAACTGTACTGGTCAGTTTTATGTTTTTGGTAATGCTTGCAGCCGCGGCCAGCACAATTTCGGGAGAAGAAACCGCATAATCGGGACGATGATGTTCGCCCAAACCAAAGACATCCAAACCTATATCATCCGCCA
Source organism: Pedobacter sp. AK017 (assembly GCF_014200825.1). Taxonomy (NCBI): domain Bacteria; kingdom Pseudomonadati; phylum Bacteroidota; class Sphingobacteriia; order Sphingobacteriales; family Sphingobacteriaceae; genus Pedobacter; species Pedobacter sp. AK017. The sequence goes on along the minus strand of NZ_JACHCW010000004.1, from coordinate 273,967 downwards.
GTTTGATCTGCTCCAAAATTTCCTGCAGTTTTAGCTGAGCAGATCTGGGTTTCCCAGTTTGCGGATCAATTGACAAATCGCCAAACATACCTATACCTAGTTCCATAATTTCTTATTTTTAATACACAAAATTACCAAGCCTGGTAAATATAAGTATTGACATAGGATAAGTAATGTCAGGAAAATGGTTTATTTCGACAAGATCTCATCAACCATCCCGAACTCCTTTGCTTCTGCCGAGGTCATCCAGTAGTCCCGGCTCGCGGCTTCATTGATCCGCTCATAAGGCTGTCCGCTATGTTTGGCGATGATCTGATAAAGTTCTTTTTGCACCTGCAATACCTGCCTGACAGAGATGTCCATATCGATAGCTGTTCCCTGCGTACCACCAGAAGTCTGATGGATCATTACGCGGGCATGCTGCAGGGCCGAACGTTTTCCTGCTGCGCCTGCACATAGCAATACCGATCCCATAGAGAGCGCAATACCTGTACAAATGGTAGCTACATCAGGAGCAATAAACTGCATCGTATCGTAAATCCCCAGTCCGGCATAAACGGATCCGCCGGGAGAATTGACATAAAGCTGAATGTCTTTTTCCGCATCCGCCGATTGCAGAAAGAGCAGCTGTGCCTGGATGACATTGGCATTTCTTTCGTCAACTGCCTCACCAAGAAAAATGATGCGGTCCATCATTAAACGGGAGAATACATCCATCTGGGCAACGTTAAGTTGTCTTTCTTCGGTGATATAAGGTGTCATGGCCACAGGCCCGGCCATAGCCGAAGTCCTGCTGATGTATTTGTCTACATACAAGCTGTTGATGCGGTGGTGCTTTACCGCATAGTGGCGAAATTCGTTGGTGTTCATATTGATCTTAGATTAAATTGGACATAACCATGCCTCTGCCCTTTTAGGGGACATTAACAAATGATGCTATTAATATGGCTTATTTGCTGAAGAGGCGCAGGATTTTTTGCCGGAAAGAAAGGTGTTCTGCAGCTGTAAATAGCTTTTGGTGCACCTGCCTTATTTCGTTACGCAATTGTTCCCTGCCATAGGTTCTAACCAGGGTCAGCACCTGTTCATTCAAAGATGTCTTCATAGCGTATTGATTTTTCTTTTACCGTTTCCTTTACTTTTTCCAGGCATTTGAACTTCTGGGCGGTGGCAGACCTCGGCCCCGAAAAGCCAAACCTTCCCGCAAGCTGCTCCATACTGAGTTTCTCATAATAAAAAGCACTGAGCAGCTGCATACATTTCTCACCAGCTGTCTGCAGGAGCTTAAACAAACGGGAAGTAGATATTTCCCCTTCAACAGTATCGGTGAGACCAGCCTGTTCATCAAAATCTGCATTCAACTGATCTATAGACAATTGCCCCGAACTTTCTTTATACCGTTTGTTCCAAAGGTAACGGGCAATTCCAAAAAGATAGGCTTCATCGCTATGCTTCAATGTCAGTACTGAAGCCGTAGATTTTTCGTAATAGATGATCAGTGCATCCTGGAAAATGTCACGGGCTTCCTCCAGTGAACCGCCCATTTTGCTGATGTGACCTGCTACCAGCGGAAAGGCCTTTTTATACAATGCCGTCAGCCATGCTTCCCGGTCGTTGCCTGTAACATCTGTATTTGATTTCGCATCCATAATTACTATGTTTAATAGTATGTGTGCATTTTTAACCAAATATCACCAAAAAAAGGCAATTATTTTTGTGCAGCTTTTAAAATGAAGTCTACAATCGACGCAGCACCTGACAAAAATAGCCGGACAGTTATTTTGTCATTCTTAACCCAAGCTGCGCCTCAAACAGTGATTTCGGCAATACCTGCTCACCCTTCATCTCTACCAGCCCTGCATTTTCAAAAGTAACAGTTTTATCAGAACGGAAGCCGACAATTATAGGTGCAGCAATTGTATAATTTCTGCGCCTGCTCATGTCCCAGAAATTATAGTGCTGTTCCTTATCAGATTTATGGTAAAAGTTCCAAAGTACCAGCTCCCTGCCATGATGCGGGTGTCCGGGCTCCGGTCCTCCCAAATTATAAAAAACACCTCCATCAATATCATCATAAAGTGTGGCAAAAGGCTGACCTGAATGAATATCAAAATTCTGATCTGTACCCAATGAAGATTGGGTAATCACCGTACCTACAGCACTATATCCGGTTCCTGCACCGTGGTGTTGTGCCCCATTAAAACTACAGTGTTTCACCAGCACCCCATATCCCGTGCGTGCGTGTACAGAAGCATGGCCCTTTTTACCCCTGAAATGCGTATTCTCGATGGTAATCTGATATCCCGATCTGATAAAAACCCCTTCATTCCAGTCATGGAATTCACAATTTCTTACCCAGCTGTTTTTCAGGTATTCCATTCCGACAGCCTCATAGGCATAATCATGGATGGCATTCTTATGGTGGATGAATTCTTCAGGATAGTTTTTCCAGTTGCTCGTAAACAAGATGTCCTCTACCCCACATTGATCTATATGGTTATAAGATTCAATAGTCCAGCTGGCCGATTTAACCATCCTGATGTCGAGGTGTATGGGATTTTTAAAACTGACCTTATTGCCTGAAATGCCGGTTATCGTATGAATCTCATAAATCTGCATCCCGCCATTGTCACCAAATAACCTTGTCCATTGTGGCTTCAGTTCAAGTGGCGCAAAATAGAGCCTTGTAAACTCCTCACTTCTGTGACGGATCACTACATCCTGTCCCACTTTAAGCTTTGAGGCATCTTTTACTACAACAGCAAACGTTTCACGGCCGGCATCCTGAACTATAACAGCCAGCTTTTCAGTCCCCAAATCATCGGGTTTAAACAAAAACTGCCTGCCATTGATCCGCATATTGGCCTGATAGATCTCTGTACCCCCGGTCTTACTGCCACTCCCCTTTAACACAATACCACTTTTAGAGATCCGGATCTGCTTTTTGGCATCCTCATCCGGTGCAATCAGGTATTTACCTGGCGAAAAGAACACAACGCCAGCCCCTGGATTTGCTTCCGCAGCATCAATTGCTTTCTGTATGGCCATATCGTCAAACTGGTCATCATCAGGCTTAGCCCCATAATCATCAACCTTAAAAATTTTCTTTCCCTCAACCGAAGGAAGAGGGATCTCAGAAAATCCATACCCTGCATAAGAAAAATCAGGAAGCACTGGCGTACCCCCTGATTTTTTTGCCTTTACAAAATCTTCCCATAAAGGCGCTACCTTTTGTGCCTGCGCAGCTACCGAAAAAAACAAACAGCAGCCAAGAACCGGCCCAATCATACATCTCATTTCAATTCAATTAAATATCTATATATCATGTCCCATCCACCCCCTGCTAAAAGCAACTAACTTCCTTCAGTACGCTCACCTTAACCATCCTGCTAAAAGAAAATTTACCTTCTCAGAGAAGGCCTAGGAATAATTTGCGCTTCTTCAGCGCAACTTGTTCCAGCCTTCGAAGAGAATGGTCAATTTTCAATCTAAAGCCCCTGTCTTCATTTCCTTTTTGGGCTTTGTATCTGTCTGATGCGCTACAACACCTTCAAATTCAACTTTAATCACACTTGCAACCGCATCCGGTGCTTGTCCAGGTACTTTAATGATCAGCTCACCCGCTTTGTTATCTGTGTTCAATTTAACCTTGGTAGCCAGTAAAGTAGCCGATAGCACTTTATTCTTTACACCAGGAATAAGCAGCTGACCATCTGAAGGCCAGTTGAATACCGAGAAATAAAGGGTTGTACCTTTAGCCGTTTCCTTTCTGGTGCAACGGCCCCAGTCCAAGGCTGCAAGCGGGCTCGATTTAGTGCCATAAATAGACTCGCTGTTCACTTTCATCCATTTACCTATCGCTGCCAGGCGGTCAGTGCTTTCCTGCGGAAATGTTCCGTCCGGTTTAGGGCCAACATTCAGTAAATAGTTCCCTCCTTTTGAGGCAATATCACAAAGGTTGCGTATCAGCGTTTCTGTAGATTTCCATTTGTGGTCTGAAGTTCTGAAACCCCAGGTACCATTCATCGTCATGCAGGTTTCCCAGTCCATCCCATCCAGTTCTGCCTGGGTAGGTATTTTTTGTTCCGGAGTTTTGGTATCACCCGGAAAATTAGGGCGTTTTAAACGGTCATTGGTAATGATGTGTGGCTGGGTTTTTAAGGCAGCCTGCAGTTTCAGCGCTGCTTCATCGGTCATATTCGTTGGGGTATCCCACCAAAGCACAGCAATATCGCCATAATTGGTCATCAGCTCCTTCACCTGCGGTACAGACACCTCATCAATGTACTGGTCAAAAGTACGTGTCATTTGAGCCGGGTCCCAATGTCCTTTATTCGCAGCAGTATAGGCATCTATTTTAGCAGAATCCGGATTTAACCAGCCTTCCCTCATTTCCTTTCTTGCGGCCGATCCACCCGGATTGTTCCAGTCCTGTGCCTGCGAATAATAAAAACCCAGTTTAATGCCATACTTTTTACAGGCAGCTGCCAAAGGCTTCAGCAAATCTTTGCCATAAGCTGTAGCATCTGTAACGTCCCATTTGCTGGCCTTGGAATTAAATAAGGCAAAGCCATCATGGTGTTTGGCCGTAATGATCAGGTATTTCATTCCTGCATCTTTTGCCATCCTTACCCAGGCATCAGGATCGTATTTTACCGGATTAAAGCTTTTGGCCATTTCCTGATATTCGGCAACAGGGATCTTAGACCTGTTCATGATCCATTCTGCCCCACCCCGCAGCTGCTCGTGCCCTTTATACACGCCTGCAAACTGGGCATATATCCCCCAGTGGATAAACATCCCGAACTTGGCCTCACGCCACCAGGCCATCCGTTCATCCTTGGTTAATGTTTTCTGACTGTAAACAGACTGCCCCAATACTAAGATGGTCATTACTGCTAAAAGTACTTTTCGTTTATACATGATTCGGTTCTATAATTTGGTTTCTATTATCCTCTAAAATAGAGAATAACTACAGGCCAATATTCAGCACAATTGGCTCATCATTAAACAATAATAACTATCTTTTTATTGCTTTGTACCGCAACAAAGCTTCCAGGTAATAATAATCTGCATAAGAAAGCGGCACATTTACCTCGCTGTCAGATGGTTTGGATCCCGTACTTTGTACAAGGATAAAACCTTTGTTTTCGCCAGCAGGTGAAATATATTTTGTACTCAGGCTGTTCAGCATCTTATCCGCCTTTTGCAGGTAAAGATTTTTACGCGTACTGTAACCACTCAGTTCATATAAACCAGAAGCAATTACCGCTGCAGCAGAAGCGTCACGTGGCTCTTTAGGAATTTCAGGTGCATTAAAATCCCAGTAAGGCACCAGATCTGCAGGCATATTGGGGTGGTTAAGGATAAAAGCGGCAACACCCTCTGCCTGTTTCAGATGGGCAGGGTCTTTTGTATAACGATAGCACATGGTATAACCATATAAGGCCCATGCCTGGCCCCTGGCCCAGGCCGATTCATGGCTATAGCCCTGATGGGTATTCTTTTTCAGTACCGCACCTGTATTCGGATCATAATCGATTACATGATAAGAACTGTAGTCGGTACGAAAATGGTTCTTCATCGTTGTATTGGCATGGCTCACTGCAATTTTATAGAATGAAGAATCACCAGTCAGCCTCGTGGCTTCAAAAAGCAGTTCCAGGTTCATCATATTGTCAATGATCACCGGGTTTACCCATTTATCTGTACTGTGGTCCCATGAGCGGATCACGCCTGTTTTAGGGTTAAAACGGGTTGCAAGGGTTTTGGCCGACTGTATGATCACCGTTTTGTAGTGTTCATCTTTTGTTAAACGGTACCCCGTGCCTACACTGCAATATACCTTAAAGCCCATATCATGCGTTTTGCCATTAAACTGTTCCTGCTCTATAGCTGCCGTAAAAGCCCTGGCCTGGTCCTTCCAGGTTTGCTTACCTGTATATTCATACAAAAACCAAAGTTCACCCGGAAAAAAGCCACTGGTCCAGTCGCGCGAGGCTACCAGTTTTAAATTACCCTTCTCCAGGGTTCTCGGCGAAACCTGATCGTTTTTAGTTGTAGCTTTAGCCTTTTCAATTTCCTTCAGCATAAGCATCGTCTGTGCATCCGCCTGTTTAAATGCTTTTTTTACATCAACCTTTTGTGCAAAAGCCGGAACGGCAAAAAGCATTGTCGCAGCTATCGTCAAAGTGCATAATCTCTTCATATTCTCTATTTTTATTCGCATTCTATTTTATTGGTATCAGCTGGATCTCCAGCAATTTTATCAGTTCAGCACCCTTAATGGTTATAGGTTTTACAGTTAGCTCATGTGTACCCGGAGCAATGTCGGCAATGCCAATTTCCTGGGTCTGTACAGCTCCGTTCTTCGCAGCCATTACCGTTTGCTGCCTGCTGAAACTACCAATTTTAACCTCATAAGAGGAATCTCCTTCTTCAGCAATATATTTAACCACCACCTTATATTTTGCAGGTTTTAACGCCCTTAAGTCCCATGACAGGTAATCGGCTTTATTTTTCCAGCCGGTTACATAATATTTATCGGTTTTACCGTCACCAAAACCCATCTTCCCATGTATCTTTGCATCAAATGCCAGCAACCTGTTTAACTTAACATTGGCTGCAATTAACCTGGCCGGATCCGTTTCAATTTTACCTTTTGTTTCCAGTACAATAACCACATCCGGACTGCCCGGAGATTTTTCGGGTACGCCAATGTTCAGGGTCAAAGCATCCAGCCGTTTCACCGGCAATTTCTTTTTTGTCTTATCGCTTAGCAGATATGCAGCTGTAACCTCAGTTTTTAAACCACCAAGCTCTAAATTACCATCTCCGGGCCAGTTAAATACATGCAAAAAAATCTGCGTTCCTTTTTGCGTAGTTACCCCCCAGGCCGGGATAGGCAGCTGTCCGCGCTGGCTGCCATAAATGGATGCTCCGTTCTGGTCCAGCCAGCCACCTATGCTGTCCAGTATCCTGGTATCCCTGGTATCGAAACTACCATCACCTTTTGGCCCTATGTTCATCAGTAAATTAGCCCCCCTTGAAGCAGAATTGGCCAAAAGCTGTATAAAAAAGCTGGCCGGTTTATGACTGTTGTCGTGTTTTGAATAACCATAAGATTCATTGGTAGTAGGAATGGCTTCTGCATCACCTTCAACGGTTATCAGTTCGGCCGGCCGGTCACCCGTATTCACATAATCGCCAAAGTTCCCGGTAGCACTCCTTACCAAACGGCCGTTCACTACAATATCCGGATCGGTTTCCCTGATGGCTTTCAGTATCCTGATGTTTTCCGAAAGCGGAAGTTTATGCGGGGTATCAAACCATAAAATATCAGGATGATATTTATGGATCAGTTCTTTGATCTGTGGTATCGCTTTTTCATCGACATACTTTTGGGCTTTGGGCAACCATTCAGGGTGACTGTCAAACCAGTTGGCACCACCTAACAATTTATCCCCACCCGGATTGTTATACTCCCAGTCGTTCCCCGGCGCATCAGGATGCTCCCAGTCGAACGCATGTGAATAGTAAAACCCAAACTTCATCCCCTGCTTTTTTGCCGCAGCAGCCAGCTCAGCCATCGGGTCGCGCTTAAATGGAGTTTGTTTAACTACATTAAAATCAGACACCTTTGAATCATACATGGCAAAACCATCATGGTGCTTGGCCGTGATGATAAAATAACGCATCCCTGCTTTTTTCGCATTCGAGATCCATTCATCCGCATTAAACTTTTCAGGATTGAATACATGGGCAAGATCTAAATAATCTGCCCTTGTGATCTTTTCTTTGCGCATTAAATGTTCAGAATACCCCTTTACGATCTTTCCTTTCCATTCTCCAGCAGGCACTGAATAAATTCCCCAGTGTATAAACATCCCAAACCTGGCCTCACGCCACCATTGTATGCGCTCATCATGGGTTTGCATAAAGGCTTTCCACCAGCCCTTTCTGGCCTCATCTATGGCTTTCTGGTCGCGCTGCTGCGCACGGTTAAACATCTCTTTGTCTTCATCACCGGCAACCTGGCCAAATGCTGTCATACCTGTCATCAGCAAGGCCCAAAATAAAACTGCCGGTTTATCATAACTGTTACGGAACATCATCTCTTTTCAATATAATTTTAAATTTAATCCAGCCAGATCAATGGGTTCCTCACCGGCAAATTCCTGATCACTTCTTCTACTTTTGGATCGTGGTCCAGTTTCTTCCAGGTATTTAGCCAATTTGCTCTTTGGTAAGCATTTGCCCCAAATACCAGGAAAGGCTGTGCCACTGGCCAGTTTTCCCAATACATCACATCAGGCTTTAAAGGCCATTTGCTTTTATCGGCTACAAATGGGTACAGGTAATCAATGCCTTTATCTATTGATTTTCCATCCTTAGTTTTGTAGGTCCAGAGGTTATCCGCTTTAACAGATAAGATCTGGCAAAGGGTAGTCATCGCATCCAGGTTAAAAATCGAATAACCATATGGTTTTGTACGGCCCAGTTCTCTCGGAAAACTGCCATCTGCTGCCATCTGGTTAGGCAGCAAAACGTTTTTATACCGGTCCCGGCAAAAGTCCATCAGCTTCGTATCCTGGCAAAGCTTAGCAAATGAAGCCACCTGCATGGTAAAACAGGTACCATGATTGTTTGTTGCATTCATTTCATCTTTGCCATACTGATGCGTCATCAGCCATTCCAGGTAGGCTGCAAACCATTTTCTCGTTCCGGCCAGTACACCCGCATCCAGCACCTTTTCCATCACAATGGCACCCTGGGCCACTTCCATCAGCTGAATTGTATCTATAATACCTATACCCCTACCGGTAAACCGGCCTTTGATGGCCTGGGCAAACAACAGGTTGGGGTTCATCTTTGTTGCTTCATTGATAAACCAGGCCTGCAAATGCCGCATGGCCTGCTTCGCATACTTTTCTTCACCGGTCAGCTTATAAGCGGAAGCCAAAGCCCCGATGATCTTGCTGAAACGGATCATCGCCAGGCGGTGGGCAACAAAATTCTGCGGATTGGTCATGCCATCCTTCTGGATATAAGGGCCGTCCGGATTTTGTGGATCCGGCCACCAGTAATCTCCTTCCGAATAAAAATCATGCTTTCCACCGGCACTCCGGGACGAGCTTTCTGCAGTTACTGTTACAGGCTCCTGCTTCATTGCCCATGCGGCATTTTTCAGGATCAGTGCTTTTAAAGTCCTGCCCACTTCTTTATCTGCCACAAGCGAAACGTCTGGCCCAGCCTTTACAGCAGCACATGATGGTTGCCCAATCATGCCCGCTACTGTAAACATTATTAAAAGAAATCCTTTCATGGCTTTATTTATTTGGTCATGGCCCTGAAGGTCACTTTGTTCAGGGTATTAGGCTTACCTTTTTCGGCAGCAGATATACTTGCCTTCAGTTTGCCGTTTGCTGCTTTAACTACGTTGATCGTCCTGAAGCTATAGGCCCCTTTTTCATAATCAAAGGTCTCCCCATCGTCATCATACAACATGTATTTGCCCGGTTTGCTGCCATAATACCTGATCTCCAGGTCCAGCTTGTCCGAAGGTTTAGGTGCATGCATCAATGCCGGCCCCATAGGGATAATTCCACCGTCCTTTACATAAACAGGAATTTTGTCAAGCCCCGGTGTCACCGTAATCACTTCCCCGTCGCCTGCATATTCCCCGGTGTAAAAATCAAACCATTTACCTTTGGGCAGGATCACCGTACGGGTAGCCTTTCCGGTAAACATAGGGGCTACCAGTAAGTATTCGCCCGCCATATACTGGTCTTTCACTTCCTTACTTACTGCTTCAGCATAAGGATTTTCTTCCAGGTTGGTGGTCTTCATTTCTTTTTTAACTTCTGTCTGGAAACCTTCTTCCAGGTTCATGGCCCTGAAAGGCGGGGTGCCCTCAAAATGATATTTGGCAAACTCACTGTACCAGTAAGGCATCATCTGCATGCGCAGCAGGGCAATGTCTTTTACCTGCTTTTCAACGTTGGGGTACGACCATGGTTTGGTGCCTGTGCTCCAGGCATTGATCATGGCCATAGGCGAAAAGACGACAGATTGCATCCTGCGCAGCCATTCCTCTTCTGATTTGGAGGCACGGGCCTCCGGGGTCCACAACACTCCGGCAAAGCCACTGTTGATCAATGCGGTAATAAAGTCCTCATGGTTATAATAGTCGTTATAGATCACGTAAGGCAATGCAGCACCACCACCATTAGATGCCCGCACCAACCCATAGGTACGCTGGTTACGCGCATGGTACAGGTCTGCACTGTATTTCTGGATCAGCAAACCATAAGTCTGACGCATCTGCTCCGCACTATGTCCTGAAGGGAATAAAGTTACATCAGGCCATAAATAATGGTCATAACCGTCTACCTCATCAAATTTATAGCCACTTACACCAATGTCGACCTGGCTCTTTTTCAGCTGGCCAAAAAGAATGTCCCGGGCCTGTGGCATGGTCAGGTCAGGAACAGCACCCAGCCAAACGGTATGATCTCCGGTAAATGGCTTAATGCTGTTGTAAATAGAGGCCTGCGGCGAAACGTAAGGGTTTGTCCACAGGTTTACCCTGATCCCTTTGTTCAGCAGGCTGTTTACAAATTTGGCCGGTTCCGGGTAACGGCCCTTGTCCCATTCAAAAGTACAGGGATAAGCCTTGCTCTGCCAACCTGGTTCCAGGCCAATAAAGTCCAGGGGGAAACCTTTGTCCTCAAATGCCTTCACTTCAGCTTCCACATCAGCAGCAGTATATAAGGTTTTCACACGCTGTGTAAAACCCAGGCCCCAGCGTGGTGGCAATACGCCCCCACCGTTTAACAGGTTGTACCGGCGTACCGCATCAAGTGGTTTGGGGCCTGCAAATACATAAAACTCTACCCCTTCGGCCGGTACAAGTACTTCCACGCCATCAGAATAAGGGCGCGAGGACCAGCTTTTATCCGTATTGCGGTCTTTGGCCTCGGGTACATTTTTTCCGTCACGCTTTACGGCCGATCCTGCATAAATATTTAAATAGCGGGCCGAATTGATGAACACCCCATAACCGTTTGACGATACATAAAAAGGGGTCGGTGCATGGGTACGGCCATTGTCCTTACCCCCGTAATGGTCTACATGCAACTGCAGGATCTTGCCACGCTGGTGTACCGTCTGAAAATTAAGGCCAAAGCCATACAGCTGTTCCTTTTTGTCTAAAGGAAACCTCAAATAGGTTTTTCCATCCGTCAATTTAGCCACAATCTCATCTTTTGACAAAGGAAATTCAGCATCCCCCGCAGCTTTAAGTCCTTCAACAGCAGGTTTTGCCCCGGCTGCAACCAGCAGGTTATAACTTTCAGGCTTGCCAACGCTGCCCTTCCAAACACCAGGTGCAACCAGTTCCCATTTAATCTCCTGGGCCGAAAGGCGCGTGCAAAACAGCAAAAGGGTCAGACAGGCAATACATTTTAAAATTCTGTTCATAGCAGGTATAAATATTATAGTACGTTTATGGTATAAGTTTTTCCTTTTTCTGTTTCAAAATCAATCACATAGCTCTTTTTCAGGTCCAGTACCTGCAGCTTGGCATTTTCACTTTTATGGTATTCAGGTTTTTCGGGCAATACATTCAGCAGGTTTGGGTTTGGCCCCTTTGCCGGTCTGGCAACCACAGCACTTACCTTTACCGGCACAGTGGTCCTGAGCCTGCAGTTTCCACCGCTTCCTGAATAGATCAGCGCCTTGCTCAGTTTGCCCTCGGCCCAGCTTATGTCTACCCTGAAATTACCACGGGCTTTGATGCCTTTGATACTTCCTTTTTCCCAGTCATCCGGCAAAGCAGGCAGTAAACTCAGTTCATCGGTATTGCTTTGCAATAACATTTCAGTCATGCCCGCAGTGGCCCCAAAGTTACCATCAATCTGGAAAGGCGGATGGGCATCAAAAAGGTTCGGATAAGTTCCGCCCCCACTCATCTGCACATTTGTAAGCTGTGCCATGCTGGCACTGGGCCCTTTTTGTGGTTCTGTTGTTTTGGCCGGGTCAATCAACGTTAAACCTGCTTTCAATATCTTTAAAGCATGGTTCCCATCCTGTAACCTGGCCCACCAGTTAATTTTCCAGGCCATAGACCATCCGGTGCTCAGGTCGCCACGGTGCAGCAGCGATTGTTTTGCCGCAGCAGCCAGTTCAGGTGTATGGTATACCGTGATCTGGTTACCCGGATAAAGGGCAAATAAATGCGATAAATGCCTGTGGCTGTCCTTAGGATCATCCACATCATTGAACCATTCCTGTAATTGTCCGTAACGGCCTATATTAAACGGATAGAGTTTTGCTTTGGCTTTTTCCAGCTCAACCCGGAAATCAGCATCCATATCCAATATTTTTGAGGCTGCGATACAATCTGTAAACAGCTCCTTAATGATGCCCATATCCATGGTTGTGGCTTTACTTACTTCATACTCCTTGCCCTCAATTTTAAATATATTTTCCGGAGAGGTAGACGGATTGGTGACCAGATACTCAGTTTTATCATCTTTAACCAGCCATTTCAGCATAAACTCAGCAGCACCTTTCATCAAAGGATAGCCCTTTTCTTTCAGAAACTGTTTGTCGCCCGTAAACAGGTAATGATCATACAGGTGTGTAGTTAGCCAGGCCCCGCCCATAGGCCAGGCCGACCAGCGTGGCGCGCCTTTAGGGTCCCAGTCGTAGCCCCCTGTTGGAGAACTCTTGGCCCAGATATCGGTATTGTGGTGTACCACCCAGCCCTGTCTGATGTCATAATTAATTTTCGCAGTTTTAGCCCCGTTCACAGCCATACGGCCTATAAAATCAAACAATGGCTGGTGCAGTTCCGACAAATTGGTCTGTTCTGCAAGCCAGTAATTCATCTGGGTATTTGCATTTACGGTATAATTGCTCCCCCAGGGTGGCTGTACATGATCGTTCCAGATCCCCTGTAAATTGGTAGCCTGCGATCCCGGTCTGGAACTGGCGATCATCAGGTAACGGCCAAACTGGTAATACAAAACCTGCAGGCCCTGGTCGTTTCCCATGGCCCCCTGCCTGGATAACCTTACATTGGTTGGCAGCCCCTCCAGTTCTGCATTGCTGCCCAAACTAAATGAAACCCGGTCAAACAAAGCCTTATAATCTGCAACATGCGCAGTTTTAATTGTACTGTATGGCTTAGGATAAACTTTTTTCAGGATACCTGCAGCTTCAGTTGCCGGATTTTTACCCTCCAGCCCGGGCGATTTATTGTAGCCGTTAAAACTGGTGGCCCCACTTAAATAAATGGTTACCGCATTGGCTTTGCTTACCAGGATCTCCGTTCCTTTTGCTGTTGTTGTACCCCCTTCTGCCTTAATCCGCACATCCACCTCAAAGGTCATCCCTTCCTTATCATCATACACAACCTGTGCCGCTTCGGTAGCCCGGTGTGCCACGTGTTTAGGCGCTTTGCCTTTCAACACCAGCAAATCCGGCCCAACAGCCCTTGCTGTATATTTCAGTTTACTGCTTATGCTGGTGCTAAAATTAAGCGCATTTTTTTGATCTGTCGTGATGCGGATCACCACGGCCTTATCCGGATAACTGATCAGGCTTTCCCTTTTATAGGTAATGCCCCCAACGGTATAGGTCACTGTACTTATGGCATTGTCAATGTCCAGTTCACGGTGATAAGCGGTAGGTATAGAATCCTTCAGGTTAAAATCCAGAAAAAGATCGGCCATGGTTAAATAACGTGCCGAGTAAGGCCCCTGCAAATTCTTTTTCCAGAGCGCCGCCGCCCGGGCATAATCTCCTTCAAAAACTGCCTGTCTTACCAGGGGCAGGTTGGCAGGTCCTTTAGGGTTATTCCCGGCTTCGGGGCTTCCCGACCATAAGGTATTGTCGTTTAGCTGGAAACGTTCTTTATTTACCCTTCCAAAAACCATGGCCCCGGTTTTGCCATTTCCCAGCGGAAGGGCTTCTTCCCAAACCTTTGCCGGCTGGGTATACCATAATTTTAATGCTGTTCCCTTTTGCTCCTGCGCTATGGCATCCGATGATATGCAAAAGATGGCCAGAACAGGCAATATACTGTATCTTCTCATATCAGTTCAATTTAAAAATATAGGCTTTACCGGCCTCAGTTTTAAGGTCATAATCTGTTGAAGCCTTAACCCCAGCAAGGTTTAGCTTTGCCAATGGCGAAATTAAAGGACTTTTAACCTCAGGTACTTCATAAAAAGGATTTGGATTTTCTCCTTTTGCAACTGAAAGGCCGGTCGTATCCGCTTTCATATCGGTATTGATCCGTAACCTGCAATTGCCGCCAAGCCTCGAAAGCACTTTTAAATGGGTAATTACCTTGTCCTTCCAGGCAATGTCTACCACATAACCACCCCGGGCCACCAGCCCTTTAACTTCTCCAGAAGGCCATTGATCTGGTAGTGCAGGCAAAATATGTATAGCGCCATCATGCGATTGCAGCAGCATTTCAGCAATCCCCGCTGTACAGCCAAAGTTACCATCTATCTGAAATGGCGGATGGGCATCAAACATATTCGGATAGGTACCACCACCTTTTGTATTTACACTGTCAACACGCCCCCCAACCAGTTTCAGCTGATCGGTAATCAGTTTATAGGCATGGTTCCCATCCAGAAAACGGGCCCAGAAATTCACTTTCCAGCCCATAGACCAGCCCGTTGCCGGGTCGCCTCTATACATCAGGGATGTTCTTGCCGCATCAAAAAGTTCCGGTGTCCTTGTCGGGGAAATCTGGTTACTCGGGTATAAACCATATAAATGGGATACATGGCGATGTTTATCGTCTGTCCGGTCAGAATCGTGCATCCATTCCTGCAGCTGACTGTGTTTACCGATCTGCATGGGTGCCAAACGGCCCAATGCTGTCTTCAGCAAGCCCCGAAATTCTGCATCCATGCCCAGCAGCTCTGCAGCTTTACCGGTCCTGGTAAACAGATCAAACAACAGCTGGTTGTCCATCGTTGTTCCTGCAGCAATAGAAACACGTTTGCCCGGAACATAGGTATTTTCGGGCGAATTGGAAGGACTTACCACCAGCCATTTATGGGTAGGTTCTTCCTGTAACACATCCAGGTAAAACTCGCTTGCCCCCTTCAGTACCGGGTAATATTCTTTTAAAAACTGTTTATCGCCCGTAAACATATAATGGTCCCACAAATGCTGGCTCAGCCAATTACCGCCCATCGGCCATAAACCTGCATAAGGCCGGTCAACCGGCCCTGTAATGCGCCATAAATCGGTATTGTGGTGCGTTACCCAGCCTTTTGCCCCATACATCAGCTTAGCAGTTTCCCGCCCGGTAACCGACAGGTCTTTCAGCATCTTAAACAAGGGGTCGTGCAGTTCCGACAAATTGGTAACCTCTGCCGGCCAGTAATTCATCTCGGTATTGATGTTTATCGTGTATTTACTGTCCCATGGGGCCAGCATCTTATCATTCCAGATGCCCTGTAAGGTAGGGGGCTGATTTCCAGGCTGTGAGCTCGAGATCAGCAGGTACCTGCCAAACTGAAAATACAATGCAGTCAGATGCGGGTCATTGCTGCGTGCAAATGCCGCAATCCGCTCGTCGGTTGGTTTATTTACCGCATCGGTTATGCCAATATCAAACTTTACACGGTTAAAGTACTGCTGGTAAAACTTAATGTGTGCGGCCAGTGCCTCAGCATAGTTCTTCTTTACAGCCCGGTCTAAAAACGAGGCCGCTTTTAAACCTGCATCAGCACTCACATCATGGTAGTTTTTAAAATTAGTGGCAATAGAAACATATACTGTCGCCGAATTGGCTGCCTTCACTATCCAGGCATTGTTCTGCAGCGATGCTTTTCCACCTTCGGCCACAACTTTTACCTGCGATGCAAACCTGATCTTCCCCTGCTCGCCTTCATGGTCGGCAGTTAAACCCGAGAGCAGCAACCTATCCTTTTCCATTCGCAAACCACCCTTCTGCTCTGTATCCATCAGGGCACGGAAAGTTATTTTACCCGGTTTATCTGCTGTTAAACGCACTATAAGTACCTGATCTGTAAATGACGAGAAGATTTCCCGCTTATAGCGTACACCACCGGCCTCATAAGTTACCGTAGCTAGCGCTTTTTCTATGTTCAGGTCCCGGTAATAGTTACGGGCTTTTTCTGTACCCTCAAACTCCAGGAAAAGGTTGCCAACCGGCTGATAAATCATGCCACTGTTCTTTTTAGGGAACATCTCCACATCAGCCAGGGCCTGTGCCTCTTCAAACTTCCCTTCAAAGATCAATTTCCTGAGCGCCGGGATTGCCGCACCCGATGCAGCAGTCACATTGCTGTTGGGGCCGCCAGACCATACCGTTTCTTCGTTCAGCTGCAGTTGTTCTTTAGCCGGATTGCCAAAAACCATGGCACCAAGCCGGCCATTACCTATCGGTAAAGCTTCATTCCAGTTGGCAGCCGGACGATCGTACCAGAGTTTCAGTGTCCCATCTGTTTTTTTTGCCTGCCCAAAAGCAAGGGAAGCAACTGCCAGCAATACAAATACCAGGTGTTTTTTGATCATCATCATTTAAGTTCTACAAATGCAGAAGGTATGCCATCTGCCTTAACGCTTGCTACACTTTTGCCTTTATTCAGGTTTACGCTGATCACAGCCCGGCCATTGTACAACTGAACTTTACGTGAGCCATCAGCAGTACCCTGATCGTCAATCAGTTTACCATCTCCGGTTAAACCAAAAGTTACATAATCACGGGCATCTAAACACAATATATTGTTTTTGTCCAGCAGTTTAACCTGTATCACAGCAATGTTATCCTTTTCAGAAACGTGCTCAGAAACCTTTTCCAGCACCAGCTTTGCCGGCTTATCCCATTTCGCGGTCTGATATTCCTGTACCAGTTCGTCCGTAATGGTCTTGCCCTCTTTTGTAGTGGCCACTACTTTAATCTCGTTTTTACCCTCCTTGTACTTCACCATCCATTTTAAACCGGCCGCAGGATAGTTCTGACTGTTCCTTTTCTTTTTGCCCATGCTTTTGCCGTTCATAAAAAGCTCGGCCTCGGCACAGTTAGAATATACTTTAACCATTTTCTGCTCTCCGGCATCCCCCCACCTTACCGGCCAGGAATGACCGTAAATATGTACCATTGGTGCTTTGGTCCAATACGACTGGAATACATAATAAGCTTCTTTTTTACTGAAGTCGCGCTCAATAACCCCTTTCTGGTTCATATAAGGAACCGGGTTGTCCGGGCGCACCGGTGTAGAAAAATCTTTAAATGGCCAGTAAGCCGCCCCCGTTAACCAGGGCATGTTTTCCTGCTCTTTTAAATGCCAGTCAATCAGGTTAACGATATAACTTTCGCTCCAGTCGCCATCCTTTGAAACCCTGGCACTCCCTCCAAACAAAGAAGCATCACCGGCCCGTTCATCTGCCCCTACTCCTGTCTGCACTAAACTCAGGGCCTTATCCGGACTTTCCGAATGCCTGCCGGCATGGCTGTCGCCACCCCATTCCACATGCAAAAAGTGGTCTACCCTGTCAAATTCCTTTTTAGAGGCTTCCTTATATTCCGTGTAAATACCACGGTACCAGCCTGCCCAGATAGAGGGCGAGTATACATCTACTATGTCTTTACAGAAATCACACCTTCTGATGGCCGTTTTACGTGAAGGATCCAGTTTATGCGCCAGATCGTTCAGTTCTTTCATAAATGTCCTGATTTTCTGCTCATCAAACTCATTAAAATCACCCGGCCAGTCGTTCTCGTTCCCCAATCCCCATATCATCACTGCCGCATGGTTATAATGCTGCTCTATCATATTGGTCAGCATCCTGCGCGCCTGGTCTTTATAAGTATCGCCACCAAGTCCGCCACGGCACCATGGAATCTCTTCCCATACCAAAATACCCAGACTGTCGCATAAATCCAGTACAATCCTCGACTGCTGATAATGGCCCAGGCGGATAAAATTCACGCCCATATCCTTCATCATCCGCATCTCTTCGGTGATCATCTCTTCTGTCATGGCCGCCGCTACGCCCGCATGGTCTTCATGCCGGTGTGTCCCCCTTAACAACAGGCGTTTGCCGTTCAGCATAAATGGCCCCTTTTTCACAAACTCAAAATTCCTGAAACCAATCTTTTCCCGCTGTATATCGGTATCCCCTTTAGCGGTAATGCTGGTTTCAACCGTGTATAGTTGCGGCGATTCGGGCGACCATAGTTTCGGGTTTTTCAGGCTGGTTTCCCACAGGGCTTTATCGCCGTGAAAAGCCTTGATCTGGTTTTGCCAGCTGGCTACAACCTTTCCCTCCGGATCTTTAACTTCTATTTTTACGGAAACTGTATCCACACCATCAGGATTGAGCAGCCTGCCGGATATGCTCAGCTTTCCCAAAACCCCTTTTGCATCCACACTTGCAGCTGCAAAGATCTTATCTACAGAAACCTTCGGTACATAAACCAGGTTCAGGTACCGGTATAAACCACCATATACATTAAAGTCAGACAGGTCCGAAGGGATCATCTCCAGGTCACGCGAATTATCGCACCTGATGGACAAGGGCACCTTGCCTTTAAACTGTGTTTGAAAAACGGCTGTTTTTTTAAATTCCTTTACAGCATCCGTAATGTCGGCCGTCCATTCGTCATAGCCCCCAACATGCTCTGCAACCTTTTTATCGTAAATATAAACCTGCGTCTTTTGTCCCGCTCCCTCAAAATGCAGCAATGTCCTGCCATCTGTATAGGGGTTTTTCAGCTCCAGCTGCGTACGGTACCAGCCCGGGCCCTGGTAATAGTTTACATCCGGATCTACCGCATCCAATGCATTAAAGCAATGGGGCAAACTTACCTTCTGCCATAGCGGAACACTTTCAGGATTACCTTCCTTAACCGGTCTTACCGCTTCCCATATCCCGCCCAGGTCTCCTTTTAAATATTCCCAGTTGTTGATCAATCTTTGCCTGTTCTGCGCAAAAACGTACTGACTGCATATCAGCAGTCCTAAAAAAAATACCAGCTTAACTCTCTTCACTTTCTCTGTTAATGTAAATAAAAATATATTTGGTTTGCGCAGCGTTTTGACAGATGCTAAATTGGTCATTAGCCTCCTATTATTGTTTCACCCTTTTAGCTTATTCATCAACTATTTTGGCATAACAATCCCGGGCCAACTGCTGTCAGCTGCTAAAAAAGACAATTATTTGATTAGGCGCAGGCGCTAACGAACTCTTTCTGGTAGCATAACGGGCTCTTGCCGGTGATCTTTTTAAAGCACTTATGGAAACTGGCAAAATTGTTAAAACCACTGTTGTAACACACCTGTTTCAGGTTTAGGCTATGCTCTATCAGCAACTTACAGGCCTGCCCTACTTTAACCTCTATTAAGAACTGCGAATAGGTTTTACGTGTCCGTGATTTAAAATAACGGCAAAAAGAATTGGGACTGATCCTGGCAACTTCAGCAATCTCTTCCAGGTAGATCTTATTTTTGAAATTGGCGTAAGTATAGTCGTAAATGTCGTTTATCCTGTCTTTCTCAATCATTTCCAGGTCGTAATGAAAACCTACAGAAGAAAGCACTTCAAGCTGGCTCGATCTGGCAATTTCTACCAGCGCCTGCATCAAAATAATGATCCTTTCTGTGCCCTCGGCTTTCAACATCCGGGTAATTAATTCTGCCACAACAGCCTTGTTTTTACCCGTTACCTTTACGCCTCTTTTGGCTTTTTCTAAAATATCTTTGAGCAGCTTATTTTCAGGAAGGTTTAAAAAGCATTCGCCAAACAGGTTCTCACTAAAATGGGCTACCCTTATATCGGCTGCCGCCGGTTTGGTATCGGTTGTAAAATAGGCATCATCAAACCTCCAGTAATGTGGCAGGTTGGCCCCCAGTAAAACAATGTCACCAGATTTAAAACGTTTAATGCTGTCGCCGATAAATTGTGTACCGTCGCCTTTATTAAAATAGATCAATTCAATTTCCTGGTGATAGTGCCATTTATTATTAACAGAAGGCTCCAGATCTTGCCTTACACTAAAGGATTGTGCAGGCTCCATAGATACTTTAAGTAGTTGTGCTTTCATAATCAATATTTGGTTTAGTTAAATTGGTTTTTTAGCTGACCAAATACAATGAGACAGATTTTGCCCGGAACTCCTTTAGCTTACAGGTTAAAGACATGCGGCATGCCCGTTAACATTATATTTGGTAAGGCTAATTTATACCGGAATTAAATGGAACAGGGGTTAAAATCTTAAAGGAATAGGGGGAAATTCTTAAATAATACGCTTAAACAGGCCCATATTTAAATCTTTAACCTGATGCCCCTTTTTTCCATCTGCCTTACCAGCAGGATGATCAGGAATGAGATGATAAAGGAACGCAAAACTCCGATGATCCCGGTATTGATCAGGTCCGGATACCAGAAACCAGCGAGCTCAAAAAAGGCATATAAAAAATAAGGGATCAGATAGCAGGTCAGCGTACTTGTACCGGCAGCGTCTATGCTGCTGAACCATCCCTTTTTACCTTTCAGTTCAACCACAAAGATCATTAGCGCAAAGGCCAGTAAACTGATGCCGGCACATATGGCCACCCAAGCAGGTGTAGCATTGATTTTAGAGATTCCCTCTGTAAAAGGCCTTACCAACAGGCCTAAAATAATCAGTAAAACCCCCGCAGCTGAAAATACAGCGAGCAAACGACCACTCAGTGCATTTCTCCAGTTCACATACAGCAGCGAAGCCAGCACGCCAAACATAATGAGTGCCTCGTTGGAAGCATCGCCAACAATCCATATTTCAAAAGGCATTAAACCGGCATGTGAAAGCAGGTTAATGCCAAAAAACAGGACCAGTGCAGTACCCAGCCAAAATGCCTTTCCCTTGCTTAGCAAATAAACAAAGGCGCAAACCAGGTAGGCCCAGCCAATAATGCCCAATATGCCCCACCAGGAAGGCCGCATCCAGTGCAGGTTGCCGGGCTTCCCTCCTTTATACAAACAGGCCAGCAGTACCAGCAATACAATTCCCAGCGCCACCAGCAAGTTCTTTTTACGCAGGGGCCATTGCTTGGGATAATCCATCCAGATCAGGAAAAAACTGAAGGTGGTCAGGATTGTCCAAACCGGACGGGGCAGCAATGCCGCCTCGCTGTACGCACCAGAATTGACGTGAAAAAAGCCCATTACAATAAGTGCGACCGATCTTAAAACAATATAAAGGGAAATGGACAAAAAAGACTTCCCCTTGTTCATCCTGCTTTGCAGCGCAAATGGAAGTGAAAGCCCTACAATAAATAAAAATGCCGGAAATATCGTATCTGCAAAACCCATCCCATCTACATCTGCTTCCACATGATCTACCCAATGTGGCAGGTATTTCACACTCCCCACATCATTTACAAAAATCATCAGGAACATGGTCAGTGCCCTTAACACATCAACCGCCTGGAATCTGATGCCGGGTTTAAGCTCCATAGGCTATTTTTATTTTACTGGTTCCAATATAACTGATTTTAACTTAAATAACTCAATTCCATTTTGCAAAGGCCGGATGCTGATCTGGTAATCAGCAGCTTTACTGAAAGTAGTGGTGGCTATCACATGTTTAATAAAAGGCAAAGGTGCCTTTTTATCAAAATCTGAGGTCCTCAATGTACGGAACAGAAACTCCTGGCCATTTACCTTCATGCTACCCTCCTGTTTGGCACTTTCGGGCGCACAGGAATATTCCAGTGCTATTTTATAAACCCCGGGTTCGGTAACACGAATGGAAAAGTCAGCTTCGTCATTGTTGCTTTTGATATCTGTTACGCAAACAGTATGCTTCCAGTCGCCATAATAATGGCTATAGGTTAAACTCTGGATCTTCGCATTCCCCTTCAGTCTGGCATAAGTGGCCCCCACTATATTTTCGGGGTACTGACTGGAAACCGTAACGGGCACCTTCAGGTCATAATCGTCAATTTTACCCGAATATTCTACCACAACCACCGTATTTGCAGCATCTGCCTCAAAAACAGGCAAATCTATCCATATATCTTTACCTGTATTTTTCCAGTTCAGTTGTTGCTGGCTAACAAGGTTATACACTTTTGCAACTTTACCTTTAAAATCTGGTATCAACAGTTTCCCATCCAAAGGCCTGTGCATGACATGTAAGTACTGCTTACCTGGTTTAGAGGTACTTACCCCCCAGGGCTGTGCCGGGATCAGGCCATAGGTACTGCCGTAAATACTTTCTCCGTTTTTATCCAGCCATTTACCCGTTTCCTTTAAAAACTTTACCGAATATTCGGGAATATTGCCTTCCCCGTCGGGCCCTACGTTCAGCATCAGGTTACCACCTTTTGAAGCTACATTGGCCAGCAGCCTGATAATTTCTGCAGGGGTTTTAAAATTCATATCATGTTTGATATAGCCCCATGAATCGTTGTGTGTATAAATAGATTCCCAGGCCCCTTTTATCGGCGTGTCTGGCACTTCCGAATCGCCAAAATCCCTGTAATCGCCCAGACCATGGCCAACGCGACTGCTAAACAGGCTTTTTGGCTGCAATACCCTTAAGTCATTTACAAAGTTCAGGGTCTGTTCTTTGGTCATCCCCCCGGGGGTATCAAACCATACAATTCCCAAAGGGCCATAATTGCCAAGCAGCTCTTTTAACTGGGGTATGGCTTTTTCCCTGTAATATTTCTGGTAATCTTTTTTCGTCTCGTCAAAATCCCAGCTGTTTTTTCCACCATTTGGCTCATACCAATCCTGGAACTGTGAATAGTAAAACCCAAACTGAATGCCCCTTTTCCTGGTAGCTTCGGCTAAGGCTTTCATCGGGTCTTTTTTATATGGTGTTGCATCCACAATGTCAAAATCGCTCACCTTAGTATCAAACATAGAGAAACCTTCATGGTGTTTGGCAGTAATTACCATGTATTTGATCCCTGCATCTTTAGCCAGCTGCGCCCATTCATCCGCATTAAACTTAATGGGATTAAAAGTTTTGGCTACTTCTTTGTACTCAGCAACCGGTATTCTGGCCTGGCTCATGATCCACTCCCCACTGCCATAATAGCGTTTGCCTTTCCACTCACCGGCAAATTTTGCATACAGCCCCCAGTGGATAAACATGCCAAACTTTGCTTCCTTAAACCATTTTAAATTGGGGTTTGCTTTACCGGATACACTGCTGTCCCACATTTCATCCATGGTTTGGGCATGAATGGAAAGGGTGCAGGCAAAAAAAAGTACAATTGTAAGAAAATAATTAGTCGTTCGCATGGTTGAAGATAAGGGCTTTATCTTTTGATAAATTCTGCGGTTTTAGCTATTTACTCAAGCATATTAGCCTGGTTTTAATTTCGTAATATCCATTTATGGCGCATTTAAGGCTCCTGTATATACACTATTGGCTGCCGCTTTGTTATCAATAGAAACAAAAGAAATATAGGTTTCCATATACTGATTGGCATAAACCGGATCAATTGGCATTACAGCTGTACCCCAATATCTTTTTGCAGTACCCATTATGTAAACTGCCTTTTTTAATGATGGAAAATAAACCAGCAATAGGGTTAAGTCTTCCCGTTCGGGCCATTCCATTGCAATAGCCGCATTCCAGGTAAAATTCAAACCTTCCGTAATTTGCTCAACAGCAGCATTTTGTGCAGGCAGCAAATTGCCTGCTGCAACCAACACTTTACTGTAATTGATGGCTATATTGGGATAATTGCCCTTAAGTGCATGCTTTTTATTAAACGATACTGCTAAATTGTGCGGATACATA
The DNA here is from genome assembly GCF_014200825.1 of Pedobacter sp. AK017. Classification (NCBI taxonomy): domain Bacteria; kingdom Pseudomonadati; phylum Bacteroidota; class Sphingobacteriia; order Sphingobacteriales; family Sphingobacteriaceae; genus Pedobacter; species Pedobacter sp. AK017. The sequence goes on along the minus strand of NZ_JACHCW010000004.1, from coordinate 250,161 downwards.
CCGGCCTTTGCCGCATTAACCCCAAAACCAATATTAATGAACTCTGTTATTGGTTTTAAAAACTCAATTATCAGCGCCATTTTCATTCTGTTGGCCAGCTGGTTTACCGTAGGCGGTTTATTGGTTTTCCCTATTATTCTCAACACCTCTTTACCCATTAACTTATAGGCCACTGTACCGCCAATTTTGCCAGTATAACCTTCAAACTGTCTGTTATTTAAAATTCCCATGGTATTAATTATTAGCATATAAAAAGGGTGCCCGCAGGCACCCTTAAATCATCAAAGCACCAGAAACTCGCCTACATAAACGCTGCTTCCGGCAACCTTACCATCGGCACTGGTAAAACCAATGTAAGCATGAACCTCTTCCCCGCTAAAATTACCCGGCAATAGCAGGTTAAAAAGCAGGGCCGATCTTGCTGCCGCATTTTGCAAGGTTACAAACTTGTCCAATGCAGGGCAATAAACCATTACAGTAGCCATGTCTGTAGGCTTGTTGTACTTAGTTGGGGTACCAGCCAGCCAAACGTAATCAAGCCTTGCTGCAACAGTAATGTTCACCTCGGCCCTGTAAGCCTCGCCAACCTTACCCCTGCTAAACATTACCTTAGGATAATCCATAGTAAAGTTTGGTGAAACACCAGTAACCGCGTTTTTAAGGTGGTAAGATACTGCAGCATTCATGTCCGATTCTTCTTCCGGATGCACCAGAAAGCCAGCATCAATCAGATCGCCAATACGGCTAAGCCAGCTGGTAACCAGGCCAAACCTGTTTCGCTGGGCCAGCTGAAGTGCTGATGGGGGTTTGTTAGACTTTGCTGGCCGCATAGAAAATACATTTTTGCCTTTCCTTCTGCGGCCAACGTTGTTGCCCGTCCTACCAATCAGATCATAGTACGGACCACCAGTTAAATGTCCCATAAAACATAAATTTACTTTGTAAAAACTGTTTTTCCCCAGCCTTTATGCATTCACCGATTCATTTCGGGCCTGCAGCATGAAGATGCCTAATTAAAGGCGATTGCATTTAAATCCTATAGGCAATAAATGTCAATATCTCAAAATTGGTAAAGGTATTCAGCAGCTCTTCCCTTGTACCCTTCCATTTAAAAACTGTATGGCAGCACTCCTTTTCCATTTCATCTATGCTCAATTCGGCCTTACTATGGTTCAGGGCAATTTCCAGTACGCGTTTTCGGTTCCGGGGGCTGGCAATCTTAAGCAGGTACTGCAGCTCTGCCCTGCCCTTTTTTAAATCATAGCCATATCCGTTCAGTTCATACACCAGATCAAAGGCATTTTCAATTGTAGTGATCCTGTATAATCCCTGATTTGACCTGAACACCAGGCCTGCCCTGTTATCACGCTTCGGATGTATTCCTATATACAAAAAATTGCACATCATTACATTTGGTTGGTTCATTAACCAAAATTATGACGCTACTAAACCGATTAAAAGTTTATATGGGACAATCGGCACTGTCATCTGACAGTATTTCTAGCTGTCATTTGACGGTGTATCTTTGTTATTGCTATGATTTGCCCCTAAACAAGGTAGATTCGCCGGTCCCTAAAAAAGCAGCCCTGTCTTCATTGGTTAACCTAAAACAAAACTCCGGAAACATTTTTTCAAACATAGCAGGTCTTTTGCTCTTATCCTTATATCCCAATATCTCCATCTGTTTTAACCTATGTGCATCTTTATGTATTAAAACATGGTTAGTAAGCTTTTCAGCAACAGGGTATTTATTATAAATCTCTTCCATGCAATCAATGCTTATGCTTACCAGTTCAGCATCTTCAATCAGCTGAATATAATACTTGGTATTTTTAAGCCTTTTTCTGAACATTTCATACAATACAATAATTTCATTTTCTATCCATATATGAAGTATATGATAGCTTCCGTCGGCATATACAATGTAAAGCTTGGCCATTCCTTTCCTTAAAAAAACGGCATCCGTATGGTTAATATCCAGATCAAGCAGCATATGGGCTTTGGGTTTATAATTTGGCCTTAGCATTCTGATCAGGTCTTGTTCCATAGGGTCAGAGATCATTTCCATCAACCTTAACCGATCAATTACATCGGTTTTCCATAACAAGGCTGTAGCTTCATCAATAATTTTGATTGTGTTTCTGCTCATAAACAGACAGTTAATTTAGGGCATCGAATACCAATCAACATGCTGGTCAGATCAGTGCAAAAACACTAAAAATGATTCACGAGGCGTTAATTATATTCGGTTATTCAATAAGTTAGTTAATCTAAAATTACAAAATATTTCCTAATTAACCAATTTTTGCTTCAGTAGTTTATTAAACACGGTTCTATCATATTCAAACTGGCCCTTAATTTTATCTGTGATTACTGGATTAAGAATGCTACAAGCAATAATTATGTAGTAATAATAGGATCATTTAATTGTGCATCAACAATACATCGAAGCTCTTCTTCATCAGGTAAATATAACTGATATTTGCTTACAAATAACTGTGAAGAAATATTATGTGTAGCATATTTGATCGACATCTCATGCTTGTCCTTTGCCAGTACAATTCCTATTGGAGGGCTGTCTCCCTCAGTATTTTCTTCAATTTCGAAATACCCGAGATACATATTCATTTGACCAATATCCTGGTACCCTGCTTCTTCTTTTTTTAAATCAATCAATACAAAACATTTAAGGATTCTATGATAAAATACCAGATCTACATAATAATGTCTGTTCCCTAAACTTATGCGGTATTGTCGGCCAATAAATGCGAAACCTTTGCCCAGCTCCAAAAGGAATTGCTGCAGATTATCAATAATACGCTGTTCTAATTCTGTTTCTGTATAGTGATGGGATTCCGGAATTTTTAAGAAATCCAAAACATAGGAATCCCGGACGATATCTTCTGGACGAAAAGCTCTTTTTTCTTGTTCTATTGATTTTAACATTGCTTGCTTATCTTTCGACGTGGCCAGACGAAGATATAAAGACGCACTTTTTTGGCGCTTTAATTCACGTATGCTCCAGTTTTCCTGAATACTTTTCTTTTCGTAGAACTGTCGTTCTAAAGGGTTGCCAATGCTTAATAATTCAACATAATGCGACCATCCCAATTTACCAGACACTGTCTGGTAAATTGGGTAGTATGTATACAATAGTCTCATATAGTTTAAATTGGAACGACTAAAGCCCTTCCCATGCTTAATAGAAAGATCCTTAGCAAGCGTTTCAATTAACTTGTTTCCATAGGTAGCCCTATCTGCTCCTTTTAACTCGAACGCTACAATATGCTGCCCAATTTTCCAATACGTCTCTACCAATGTAGAGTTTACTGCCTGTAGTGCCTTTTTCTGCCCGGATTTATAAGTTTCAGAAATTTGAGATATAAGCCCTGAATAAGTTTGATTCGAATATGCTAATTTCATCTAATAAATTCTATAACCGTTTTCTCTGACCCTTACTTTTCATTCAAATCTGGCAAACAATACATTTATTTCTTCTGCTTTCATCATTTATACATTTTTCTAATAAAACTTATATCTGTTTCAACCCCATACATCCACATAAAAACCTTGGCAGTTTCATCTGATGTGCCTGGCCCTTCCCTTCGGGCTGAGTTCTGGCTTGCTTAACATTTGCTAAACACCTGCTTAAAGGTTGCTTCAGTTCAGCGTCTGCCAACCCTTAACCAACCCTTTACGAAATGTTTACCAAGCCTTAGCCAATCCAAAAGGCATACCGAACACATACCTTTTCTACACTTTGCTAAAATTGAGCAGCATTGCTCATATTTCCATAATATACATTTGGCTCATTAACAATAAATGAATCATCCAACTCGGCAAAATAAGTTAAAAACTGTACCGGCGTTAATATTGGAATGTTCTCATAAGGATTCAAAATTAATAAATCCTTATCACCGGAGACGATACAGGCAACATCCGCAGCAACAGCAAGACCAAGAAATTTATCATCATCTGGATCCTTACAAATCGTAACTTGTTTTTTTACGTCAACAAACTCTGTTCTGTTTTTTAACATTAGGATATAAAACTCCCGTTTTTCTATTGTTAAGTAGCTATTAAACTTTGGACGAATAAAACGGGTTGAGAATTCATACCATGTTTCAACAGAACTTACAATAGTACCATTTTTTAATGCCAGGTCAAATGCTTTAAAACTCACAGATCCAGGAATCAGATGTGCACTAATCAATGCATTTGTATCAAATACAAAATACCTAGCCTCTAACATCTTCTTTGAGTAATTCATCTAATATATCCTGGGTTAGGCCATTTTTAACTGCCTCATTCTGGCATTCTTTTATAGATTCAAGATATTTAGGAAGAGTCGCAAGATTTTTTTTATAGCGTTCCCATGCCTCATTTTCATCCGGACGGGCATAGCCAATCGGATACTTCAGCTCCCTGGAAACGATTTTGGTTACCTTATCCCGTAAACTCTGGCCACATATTTTCCAGTTTTCGGCGATTACATTATCCACTTCAAGTACAATGCGTTTCATAACATTCAGTTTTAAATAATAAGTTAAATCAAACTTAATAATAAAACTTTAGATAACAAAATTATTCTATGGATTAATTAATAAATCTATATAGTAAAATATTGTAAGATAAATCATCATTTTGATGATTTAATCAGAAATCTGGTTCAATCATGGCTTATCCTTATCCGGCTTTCTGCAACTCCAGTTTCTCCCCTGCCTTGGTACCAAAAGCAAAAGTTTTACCGGTAAGTATTTCTGCCTTCCGGCCGTTACGGAACAATTGAACGGACTTGCCTGGCCATGGGTTGCGGATGGTACAAGTACGACCGGCTTCACTCCGCATTTTCACAAACAGTATTTCTCCTTTTTCCTGCTTACTGCTCACTAAAAACGCACCATAAGCACGCAACTGGTCGAAACTGGCATCTTTATTCTTGTTCCAGTTCGGAAAAATGCGGATCACCTGCTCATAGCTTTGCAGCAGCATTTCATTTATGGTAAGGGGCACTGCGGCCAGGGTTTCTGTACCACCGCCTTCGGCAGTGATCCAGAGATTGGGTAGCGACTGCACAGTAATCCGGTCCTTTAACTGCTTTAATATTTCATCCGCATCATAACCCACCCTTACTGCGGCAGGAAAACAGGTTTCTATGCCATTGCCCAGGGTATTGGCCCATTCGCCCGGAGCTTTCATCCTTTCTTTCCAGCGGCTTACATCATTTAATAACACCTGGTTAAAGGCCGAGTCGGTTTCAGGGCCGCAAACCCCTCCGGGAAGGATGAGGCCATGGATAGAAACCCTGGCCAGTCCATTGATGCCGCTATGCCAAGGCGAAGGGCTTTTTTCTACGCTCTTTAAACTCAGTTTTCCGTTTACTTCCCCTACTGTAAAATCACTAAGGTGCTTTACAATGTGCTGCCATTTTTCTAACCTGCCGGCATCAGCATTTAAAAAAGTACTGAGGTCGACAACCCCTTTAAACAGCATTTTTACAAGGCCAAGGGACAATGTCGAGTTAAAATCGCCCAGCATATTGCGCCAAACCCCTTTGTTGCGCAGGTTGGGCATCACCTCGCCATAATGGTCATTATAGATCACATAACGGCCATTCTCAAATTTCAGGTAATCTTCCCAGAAATTGGCACATTCCAATACATAAGGATAAATTTTGAGGGCGTAGGCCCTATCGTAGGTACTGTAAAAGCGCATCAGCATATTGCCCACACTAAAAACAGCATTGATTTTTTGCCCAAGGAATTTATAGCCGCCATCGATGGTATTTTCGCGGGTGGCATAGCGTTTTTCCATTTCATCGGGTGTAAGTGGCCACCGGGTGGTAACCAGGCCTTTTGGGCCTATCCCTACGGGATAATAAATGCCTTTCATACCCAGCAAGGCTTTGGCATGTGCCTTTCCTTTTTCCATATAATCCAGCAGGGGCTGGTCAAAATTATCGGTCTGGTCTATGTAATTGGAAGAATAGGCGGCCCAGTAGGGCGCCTGGTAATTGTAGTTTAAATGATAATCGCCACCCCAGGCCGAAGAATCGCGGGTAACAAAGGGCCCCCAGATGCCCGGGGCAAATTTATTGCCGCGGGATGTTGCCCCAAAGAGGTATTGAGAGGCGTAATAATATTTTTCTATAAATAGATCGCCAATGCGGACATTTGAGCGCCCCCAGAAATCTTTCCACCAGGCTTCGTGTTGTTCCCTGAGCTGTACCAGTGTACTTTGGGTAGTTGCCAGGGCTGTTGTAATGGCCTTTTGTTTCCAGCCAGGATTATCCTGGTTGGTGTATATCGTAACCACCAATGTTACCTTTTGATTGGGTTTTAAGGTTATACTCCCATCATTTTGCTGTTCGGCCCCCAATACTTTTAAGGCCATGGCCACATGGCATGGCCATTCCAGCAAGGGCGTATTCTGGAAAGAGCGGGTTACCCAGTGTATCCCCTGCGTTGTACCAGAGGTATTTACCGAGGTATTGCCTTTTGTGGCCTTTAATAATGCTTTTAGCGTACAGGCCTTAGTGGCCGTAAAGCTGGCCACAACGGTATTGGCAGTAGCCGATACCCAGGCGTCCATAATAACCTTGAGGTCGTTTTTGGTAAATTCCCCTTTAATGAAAGCTTTGTCCTGCACCTGCTCTGCATAATAATCAGCACCCTTAAGGGCGCTGATGTTCAGTTCCAACCATCCCGGCAGGGCAATGCCCCCGCCAGGATAAACCGGATAGGCACGCCAGAAATCGTTTTTGCCCAGGTAAAAGCATAAATTATCCGGGTTACCCCCCAGGGTTAAACCAATATCTCCGTTTCCTGCCAGTGGCCCATCGGGTGTTTTGGCAGTGGGTACCTTTTGGGGCGCTGCAGTAAAAACAGCTTTATATCGCCCGGCGTAAATTTCCTGGGCATTGCCCGGCCTGCTGCCACATAGCAGCAGGATTACCGTTAACTGGAGCAGAGATCTGGTGGTCATACGCGCGTTTATTTAGGTCATTTTTATTTTAAGATTTGAGCGGAGCGGCTAAGGTTGTTTGGTAAACCTGGCTATAAAGCCACCACCCCCTTCCAGGTTAAGGAGTATCCTGTCCTTTTTACTGTTTACCCCCGTTGTTACTTTTAAACTTGCAGGTTCATTTTTCACATCACGTACTTCCATGCTTTCGAATGTCCCTTCGCCCAAAAACGACAGGGATATGTCCAGTGTCAGTGTTTTTGTACCATTGATGACAGCCAGAAACCAGGTATTGCCTTTTCTGCGTGCGTATGCTGCTGCTTCGCCTATGGCCGAACCGGGCAATACGATCGTTTCATCCCATACCGATGGGATGCTTTTGATCATGGCTACCGCAGGGTTGCTGAGCAGGTGTTGCGGACTGGCGGCATAGGTAAGCAATGGCGCACTAAAGATAGCTGCTGTAGCAATCTGGTGTGTCCAGCTGGTATTTTTCCGGCGTTCACCGAAATGCACCGGTGTATATTCGGCATGGCCTGCAACAAAACGGGTAAAAGGCAAGGTTACATTGTGTCCTGCCCTATCGGCCAGCTTACTGGCTTCCATACCTTTAACCGCTTCGCGGGTCAGTTCATTTGGCCAGCTGCGCTCTTGTCCGGTGGGTTTATTGGCACCATGAAAGTCGACCAGTAATTGCAGTTCTGCGGTTTCTTTCAGGATGTCCTGATACAGGTCTACCACATCTTTGGCTTCATGATCAAAGAAATCGAGCTTTAAACCGCCAATTCCCAGATCGTGGCAGCGTTTAAAAAAGGCATGTCTTGCGCGTTCGTCCCAAAGGTTTTTGGAATGTTCCCAAAGCCAGATCTCTACCCCTTTTTTACGGGAGTAACTGACCAGGTCTTTGAGCTCGTCATCGCTCCATTTGCGCCAGAAACCTTCCAGGATATTGTGCTTAAAGCCCAGTTCGGCTGCCATTCTGGAAAACTCTTTCATATTGGCTACGGTACTTTCGCCCCCATCGTCCAGGTATTTCCATACGGCAGGGCCCGGTTTTATCCATTCGGTTTTAATGCCCTGAGGAAACAGGTTTTTATCGGGCGGGGGACAAAGGTTATGCACCATATCATTGTTTACCAGGGCATTCAGGTCCCGGGCAATCATTACCACCCGCCATGGGGTACTGATGGTTCCGCTTATGGCTGCAGGTTTGGACAGCCTTAATGTATCTTCGGGACTGTAGCGCAATTTATAGGGATAAGACGTTGGCTGGTGTTGCGGCAGCCTGAGCAGCATTCCTCTTTTCCCATCTGTTTGCAGGGCCATGCCCCCATAGTTTTTAAGGTCGGCCTCGGTAATGGCCAGGTATGTTTTGCTGCCGGGCAATTGAAATGTTACGGATGGTGCTGCCCATTCGCCAACTTTAACCGTATCCAGGCCTTTCTTTTCATATACTCCTTCATAATGCATGTTAAGATCATGGTACCAGGCTGTTGTACCTGCAGGTAAGGTAAATACCGTAGCTTCATCGGCAATCCGTTTAACATTTTCCTTTCCGGGTACAATGAAGCGGAAGGCTGCACCATCGTTAAAAACACGGACATCTAAAATATAGTTTAAACTGCCTTTTGTGAGGGCTATTTTTGCTCCATTGTAATGGTTCCGGACAATTGAATGTGCCCCATACCAGGGATAGGTTTCATCCTGACGGTAAGTTTCGCCTTTGCCTAGGGTAACACCATCGGTAATCACTGTACCATCAACCGACATGCTGAGGGCTGAAGAGGAGATTACCTTATCTTTATTGCTGCTGATAAAGTAGTTCAGTTTATTGTTTTGTACAGAAAGCGCAAATGTTATTTTCTGATCGGGGCTTTGGACACTCGTACCCGCTGTTTGCGAAAAGGCTTTCGCCGCTACCAATAGCAGCAGCGAAAGCAACAGGTTAATTTTAGCCATTCTTTTTAATTATAAAAAGTCGGGGTTCTGTGTCCATACGTTCCTCATGATATCCATTTGCCCCAATGGGATTGGGAAAAGATAAGATTTGAACTTACGTTTTGTTCCTTTGGCATCATAAGGAACAAGAGGGATCACCTGGGCGGCAATTTTCCAGCGGATCAGGTCGTTATAACGCAATCCCTCAAAAGCAAGTTCTACCCTTCTCTCGTTTCTGATGATCTCCCTGGTAAGGGCAGGTTTAGCCGGCATGTTTACCCCTTGCCTTCCCCGAACATCGTTTAAGGCTTTTAAGGCCCTGATATCGGCACCCTGACCACTTTCGAACATGGCTTCGGCATACATCAATAACAGATCGGCATAACGGATCTTGACCATGTGCTGATCACTCAGGGTTGCTCCGGATGCATTGTTTATGGCTGTATTTACCCATTTTTTGATAGCCATGGTGGTATAAGGGATCTGTCCTTCGGCTGTACTGCCGGTTTGTTTAAAACCCGCCGGGTTGTAAGCCCATGGATCATTGGCTTCAAAAATGGTCATCTTTCTGCGCGGATCGTTAGGCTCGTAAGCATTTCTCATCTCAACAGTTGGAAATATGGACATCCTGCCACCAATTACCTGGTCCAGAGAGTGGTAATCGTCTGGTGCCCTGAACTGTACAGAGAACATGATCTCTTTGTTGTTGAACTGATCGCCAAAAAAGATACCGGCATAATTTGCAGAAAGCTGGAAGGGGTTTGTTGGATCACCGATCAGGCTCCAGGCCGCATCAGCAGCTTCGCCAAAACGTTCGTTGTTTAATAAAACCCTAGTTTTTAAAGCAATGGCTGTTCCTTTAACTGCATGTCCATCTGTATAAGGCAGTTGAGGAAGGTTAGCAATGGCATAGTCCAGATCCTTGAGGATCTGGGTAACTACATCTGCCTTTGGCGATCTTGGTGTATTTAAATAATCACCGCCCAATTCAGCAGGCTGCAAAATTATAGGTAACGCACCATACAGCTGGGTCAGTTCATTGTAATAATAGGCCCTTAAAAACATAGCTTCTGCCTTCAGTTTTTTATTGGTAAGCGGGGCCATATTTGGCACACGGTCTACATTGGCCAGGAAATAATTGCAGGAAGCAATGCCCTGAAAGCCGAAAGTAAAGGTTTTGCTAACGATTCCGGTAGTGGCAGAATTGTGGTCGCCCCTCATTACAATATCAAAAGCTTCGTAATTAGAAGTATTTGAAGCATTATCGGAAAGGGCTTCCCAATACAGGAAATTTCCGCTTTGCCCTTTCCCATTTGAAAAGATGGGTTCTTTAAATTTAGCATAACAAGCCACTAGAGCTTTATTGGCTTCGCCTTCTGTACGCCAGTAGTTTTCGGCATTTGGATTAGAAAGCGGATCTTTATCAAGTGCCTTTTTACATGATGTAACAAAAACTGCCGACACCAGCAAAATTCCTATTTTTATAAATGTTTTCATTGTATACATGATTAAAGGGTAACCTTAAGTCCGAATGAATAAATTTTAGCTTGTGGATAGATTGCTGCCCTACCGCTTGCTGCTGCCCGCTCAGGGTCACTTCCATCAAAGAAATTGGTGAATGTAAGCAGGTTATCACCAGAAACATACAGTCTTAACCCTTGTATTTTGGCTTTATTAATCAGTTTGCTTGGGAAATTATAGCCCAATTGCAGGTTTTTTAACCTGAGGTAAGAAGCGTCCTGTAACCACCAGTCGGAAACCTGGGTATTGGGTGCATAATTTTCATTAAAAATATGTGGTATAGTGTTGGACGTTCCCTCACCATCCCAGGCATCTTTCCAGAATGTAGGTGGTGGACCTGCCTGCCTGAAAGGTGCAATACCCCATTCTTTTACGTAAATTTTGCGTCCCTGAACTCCCTGTAAAAAGAAGCTTAAATCAAAATTCTTATAATCTGCGTTTACAGTTAACCCGTAATTAAATTTAGGGAAGGCACCACCTACAACAACACGGTCGTCTGTAGTTATTTTACCATCGGGCACACCGTTTGGCCCGCTTACGTCCCTGTATTTCATGTCACCTGGTTTCGGCTTCACTATTGGAGTTGGCCCATTGTCAATTTCTGCCTGGTTCTGGTAAATGCCATCAAATACATACATGTAGTACGAATTGTAAGGTAAACCTTCCTGGGTTATTGTACCGTTACCACTATTGATCTCGCGTGCACCAAATTTTACCACCTCATTTTTGTAGGTCTCAAAATTTCCCTGCACCTTATAACGGAAATCGTTTACTTTACCCTCATAGCCCAGCAAGAACTCAACGCCGGTATTTTTCATTTCACCACTGTTTACGGTTGGACCGGTAAGTCCAATAAAATCAGGTACCTGAAGCTCCCTTAAAATATCCGTTGTCCGTTTTGTATACCAGTCTACCGAACCAAACAGGCTTGATTTAAACAAACTGAAATCAACACCTAAGTTGGTAACGCTTGTTGTTTCCCATTTCACATTGCGGTTAATCAGGTCGGTTTGAGTTACGCCCTGCTGCAAACTGCCACCAATAAAATACAGGTAGGGGTTTAAAACCGATTGGTAAGGATACGGCATAGACTCGCCTAAAAGCGTTCTGTTGACGTTCTGATTACCTACCTGGCCCCACGACACACGGGCTTTCAGACTGTTTAGCCAGCTTACATCTTTCAGGAATTCTTCCTGGTTAATTCTCCATCCTGCCGACGCGGATGGGAAAAAGCCCCATTTGTTGCCTGTAGGGAAACGTGACGAACCATCGTAACGGAAGTTCAGCTCCAGCAGATATTTCTCTTTATAATCGTAGTTTACGCGTCCAAACAGGGATTGCAATGCCCACTCATAGCTAAAACCATCTGCGGTTTGTCCGCCTGGTTCAAAAATACTTAGGTCCAGCAAGTCGTCTGATGGCGCATTTCTTTTAAAACCCTGTAAACGGTCGTAACGAAAAGTTTCCTGGCTAACGCCAAGCAATGCGCCAAAATTATGGTTTTCAGCGATTTTTTTGGTATAATTTAAGGTACCAAAAACAGTATACTGTACATCTTTATCATTGCGTACGGTTAAATTGTTCTCACCAACGGTACCATTCCACTGCGTATTGTAATTGTAGAGCCCGGTAATAGGATCTGGAAGGAACATATAACCTGGAATACCCACTACATGCACTTTGGTTTCCCTTTCGTTGTATTTAACAGCGCCTTTAATTTCGCCTTTTAATCCCGGAAGAATATCCACATTTAAATAAGCGGAAGCAAGTGCGTAGTGGTTATTGAGGTACCTGCCTCCGTTTTCGGCTGTCGCTACCGGGTTTTTATTTCCACCTTCAAAAATATAGGCTTTAGCAGCATACCTGCCACTGCCATCAGGCAATTTGGGTGTAAACGTTGGATGGGCTGCCAATGCACTCAGAATCTGGTCTTCAGTTGAATTACCGTCAAAATTATTGTTTAAGGCTGTTTCATTGCGTTTACCTTTGGAGAAGGAAATATTGGTGCCAAAAGTAACCCTTTTGTTCAGATCTGTTTTAAAGTTGAACTGGGCATCATAACGTTTATAGCCCGTGGCAATCAGGATACCATCCTGGTCCAGATAGCCGGCGCCAAAGTTATAGGTAGTACCTTCTTTACCTCCGTTAACACTCAGGTAATGCTGCTGCATGGGTGCGGTGCGAAAAATTGCATCCATCCAGTCGTAGCTAGGGTACTGTGCAGGATTCGTTAATGCCCCCTGACGGTATTCTTCTATTTGTGCCTGAGAATAAGCCTGGTTCGCGCTGGTTCCCGTATGAAGAATGGCCTTGTTTAACAGTTCCATAAATTCTACCGAATTGGTAATCCGATCGTATATAGAAGTGGCACGCTGGCTGCCAAAGTTATAACTGTAATCGATATTTAAACGGCCAGCCTTACCAGATTTAGTGGTAACCAGGATAACTCCATTTGCTGCCCTTGAACCATAAATTGCAGCAGATGCGGCATCTTTTAGTACCGAAACACTTTCTATCTGATTTGGGTTTACGTTATTTAAATTACCCTCAATTCCGTCGATTAAAATTAGCGGATCGTTAGAAGCTTTACTAAAGGTACCCATACCACGAATTTGTATACTGGCTGCCTCGGCCCCCGGCTGTCCGGAGTTTTGGGTTACCTGCACGCCCGGCATCCTGCCCTGCAGCAATGAAGTGGTATTGGGTGCCTGCCTGGTGGTAAGCTCGGTACCAGAAACATTGCTTACCGCGCCGGTAAGGTTCACTTTCTTTTGTGTACCATAACCAACCACTACCACTTCTGTAAGCGCTTTGTCTTCTTCCTTTAACACTACATTAATGGTACTTTGGCCATTAACAGCGATTTCCTGTTGTGCAAAACCAATGAAGCTGAATACCAGGGTACCCGTTCCCTCGGGTAAGGACAAGGCATAGTTACCATTGCTATCGCTCATGGTGCCCAGGTTTGACCCTTTCAGCTTAATGCTTACACCTGGCAGCGGGCCACCGTTCTGATCGGTAACTTTTCCTTTGATGTCTACCTTTTGAACAACAGCTGCAATACCGGTAGTTTTGGGCTGTCGCTTTTCTTTAATGATCACTGTTCTGTCCTTAACCATAAACGTGAAGGGCTGATCTTCAAAACAGCGGTTCAGGACTTCTTCGAGGGTCTCGTTGTTTACCGAAAGATCTACTCTTTTTGCTTTCTTGATATCTTCCAGATCGTAGAAGAAATCGTAACCGCTTTGTTTCCGGATCTCTTTAAACACCTGTTCCAGACTGGCATTTTTTTGTGAAAAAGTGATGCGCTGGGCTTTAGTAGCCTGTGCGAGCTGCAAAAAGACCGTGACCAATAAAATTATTGTAAATTTCATTATCAACAGAAATTTGTGTACAAAGCCTGGTGGCTTACATACTAATTGTGTGTAAAAGTTCATACATTTGGTAAGTTGGGTTAAACTAAAAATTAAAGTTTGCGGGTAATCCCAGCCATTTTTTTACCGGGAGTGTTCGCAGCACTTCCGGTTTTTATTAAGCCATTAAAAATTAAAGCTGTTTAAGGTGAGTGTGTAGTTTTTTTCTTCATGCTGTTTAAATTTGGTTAGATAATATGATTGCTTGTTTAATGATATTGCTATTTTAATACAGTTACCTTTCTTCCTTCAACGGAAAAATGAACCTTTCCGGTTGATTCCATAATTCCCAGTACCGATGAGATATTTTTTGAGCGGGAAAGGTAGCCTGCAAATTTCAGGTGATCGAAATCTCCCTGATAAACGACCTCTACGTCGTACCACCTGGCCACCTTTTTCATAATACTTTTCAGGTCTTCTCCTTTAAATACAAAATCGCCGTTTTTCCAGGCCATAACAGTTTCGGTATCCACAGTTTTTACCTGGATAGCCTGGTTGCCCAGCTGACTTTGTTCGCCCGGTTTCAGCAGTTTTGAAGGGCCGTTTTTAATATTTCCTACCAGAGACACCCGCACGGAACCTTCCAAAAGGGTGGTTTTGACCTCATTTTCATCGTCATAACTATTGATGTTAAAATGCGTGCCCAATACTTCTACTTCCTGGTTTGCAGTTTTAACAATAAAGGGAATACGCCTGGCCTTACTGTCGCTTATTTTGGCAACTTCAAAATATCCTTCACCCTGGAGTGTAACACTGCGGGTATTGCTGCTGAATTTTGTAGGATAGCGCAGGGATGAAGCGGCGTTTAGCCATACCCTGGTACCATCAGGCAAATTGATCTGGTACTGTCCCCCCTTTGGGGTCTCGATGGTATTGAATGCGACCCTACTGTTTTTTCCGGCAGCTTTGTCATCTACCGTATATACCAGTTGCCCATTGGCTGTTTTTTGAATGCTAAGTCCCTGCTGTCTGGCAATCTCTCCATTTTCAGCATCTGTTAAAGATATTTTAGTTCCATCTGCCAGGGTCAGAAAGGCCTTATTGCTACCAGGGGCCACATCGTTGTTTTTTAGCGTATGTTTTGTAAGGGTGGTTGTGCCCTCCTCTTTTAAGCTAAATAACCCGGCCGCACCGATGAGAAAGAGGATTGCTGCTGCAATGGCCCAGCGCCATACTGTATTTTTCTTTGGATCCGTTTTACCTTCAGCTAAGGATGCCCAAACTTCTTTTTTAGAAATTTCGATGTCCGCAGCGGCCGGGGCATTCCCTTTGGATACCAGTTCCAGATACCAGCTTTCTACAATTGCTTTTTCTTTTTCAGTACAATTGCCTGCTTTGTATTTTTCCAATAATTTACCCGGGTCTTTCTGCATACCTTATGCTGTATTTTTCCTTTATATCTTTAAGACAGGAAAGCCGGGCGGATAGGGTACTTATTTTTTAAAAAAAATTATTTACAGTTTATGATTTGCCTGTTGGGGCCTTCACCTCTATTGTGTCCATTGGTAAAGTTGGCACCTGATAATTCCCAGAATCAATAATTGTTTTTGGAAAAAGTTTTTTCAGGGTATTCCAATCCGTTCTTTGAAGCCCTGTTTTATAAAGATATATGGACTTGAGGTTTTTGAGCTTACTGAGCCTGGCTATGCCCTTTACACTTACTTTTGTGCCAACCAGACTTAAAGACCGGAGCTGGTCCATATGTATCAGATTTTCGAGTCCCTTGTCGGTTATCTGGGTGTGGTTCAAACTTAAACGCATTAAATTTTTGCAGTCTTTTATATTTTTCAGGCTTTCATCGGTTACTGATCTGTGCTCAAATTTTAACCAGATCAACTGCGCTTTTACAGACTTTAAAGCATCCATAACACTATCAGCTGTTGAATGGGCATTGATAAAGTTTGCCATCAGGTAATTGCTGTTCTGTGCCACAGGAACGATCATCACACCTGCATTGCTTAAGCCTGTAATGTCTTTTTCTTTGGCGGCATCAACTTCTTTTTCAGGAACATCTGTCAACTTGCCGGAAACAGCACCTGCCGAACCTTTTTCCAGTGCCGTTAAAACGATCTTGATGTCGTCTGGCTGTTTAAGCTCCTTTACTTTCTTATTAAACTGCGCGCCATTATTTATCCACCAGTGCAGTAAGGCAATTTCATGCTGACTAAGCTGTGGTTTTTCTTTTGGGGGCATATGCTTATCGTTACTGCCAGGCAATAGCAGGCGCCTGATCAGTTCGCTTTCATCGGCCTTTCCTTTAACAATGGTATTGCCTTCTTCGCCCCCTTTTAAAATATAGGCCTCCAGGTCTAATCGGAGTTTGCCTTTTTGCTTTTCGCTGCCATGGCAGCTGTAACACCTGTTTTTTAGCAATGGCTGGATGGCATTCTGGTAAACAAGTGCTTCCTGGATATCAGGAATCGGTGGGATGGCTGCCCCGGCACCAGTGCCCCCCTTTAAGGGGGCAGTTAAATAATCTGAGCCATGTGTTAATGAGCCACCCAAATGGCCGGTAACTGAGACCAGAACAAGAAGTATCAGGGCCATAACAACCGGGATGCTGCCATCAGCATTCACGTATTTATGGATGATCAGCAGTAAAACAGAGAGGGCTGCAACCCCTATGCCCATCCATTGGTGGTTACTGACCAGCCCGGCTTCGTAATCGCCGCTACCTGCCAGAAAATAACCTGTGATACAGGCAAACACAGCGCTGATCATTCCCAGAAATAACAAGACAGTTACCGCAGGCCGCAGCTCAGCAAACTTTGGAATGCGGATAATGACCAGAAAAAGACAGGCAACCAACAGGATACCGATGGGTAAATGGACCAGTACAGGATGAAAACGGCCAAAAAATTCTAACATGATAGCTTCAGGATTAAGATTGGTACCGTTTTTTCAGTAAATTCATCATGTAAACATTAATGGCCCACTGGTCTGCCACAGGCCGGCGTGTATAGGGCAAGGTGGGCATGTAATCTGCCGGGCCAAACTCAGTTAAGATTGTCATACGCTCCCCGTTTTGTTTTTTCCGTTCCACAACTTTATCCCACCAGGCCAGATGTGCTTTGACTGCATTTTCCCATTCAGGTGCCCGCGGATCATTTACCTGCGGCCCTTCGGGGTGTCCGATCCTGGAGTGGATGTGCGCTACCCTGCCCAGTAAAAAATCTATGGTTTCCTGCTGGTCGGCCAACAGGCTTTCATGTACATTGCACCAATGGGAGATGTCGAGCGTAAGACGGAGTTCAGGGCTTTTCTCTGCAAAATTTCTGGCAACAGTGGTGGCAAACAACATCCTGCCACGATGGGTTTCATGGTAAACAGGGATGCCGGTTGCTTTTGTTTTTGCGGTGGTGTAATCTATGAAAGGTTTGTTTTGTTCGTATGTAAAATAATCTTTTCCGGAATGGCAGTTTACATACAGCGGTTTTTGATAGGGATTTGCGCAAATGGCATCCAGGTTTTTCTTAAAGCGTTCCAAATGCTCGGCTGCAAGGGGATGGTTTCCTCCTGCGCATAAAAAGCCGATCTGCAGGCCATGTTTTTTTACTGCCTCAAATAGTTCTTTCTGACTTTCCGGCTGATCGCCGGGCCACCAGACTTCAATGCCATCATAGCCTTCTTTTTTTGCCGCAGCACAAAATGCTTCGCGGTTCCCTGCAAAGCCCCAGTCTGTTTGCATAAATAAAAGCTCAAATCCTTTCCTGGCCGTGACTTTTGGTGTGGTGCCCTTTGCAAATTCTTCCAATGGCCTTAACAGTGCTGCAGTAGTAAGGCCCGCAGTTTTTTTTATAAAATTTCTTCTTGTTGGAGACATAAATCAGATTTTTATGCAATGATTTCCTGGATAACTTTTCCGCCTACATCGGTTAGCCGGAAGGGTCGCCCCTGAAAAGGATAGGTAAATTGTTCGTGGTTAAAGCCCAGCTGGTTCAGGATGGTGGCCTGAATGTCAAAGGCATCCACTTTACCGCTTATGGCACTATAGCCAATTTCATCTGTTTCTCCATGGGTAAAACCTTTTTTGATACCCCCGCCAGCCATCCATATGGTAAATGCCTCGGTGTGGTGGTCCCTGCCTTTAAAAGGATTTTGCGCACCATTTCTGTTTTCCATCATTGGGGTACGCCCGAACTCTCCACCCCAAACCACCAGTGTTTCTTCCAGCAGCCCCCTTTGTTTCAGGTCTAACAACAGCGCTGTAATGGGCTTATCAATGCTCCTGCATTTGTTCTTTAACCCGATATTTAAGGAATTTTTGGGGCTGTCACCATGGGCATCCCATCCCCAGTCAAAAAGCTGTACATACCGGACACCCTTTTCCACCAGTTTCCTTGCCAGCAACACATTGTTGGCAAAACAGGCTTCACCTGGGCGGGTACCATACATTTCATGGATATAGGCCGGTTCCTCATTGATGTTCATCACTTCCGGTGCAGAGATCTGCATCCGGTAAGCCATTTCATACTGTGCTATACGTGACAAAATCTCCGGGTCGTTATATTCCTGATATTGTTGTTCGTTTGCTTCATTTATAGCCTGGATAGAGGCTTTGCGCAAATCCCTGCTCATTCCGTCGGGGTCTTTGATAAACAATACGGGATCGCCCTCACTGCGGCACTGCACCCCCTGGTATACTGAGGGCAGAAAACCGCTGCCCCAAACACTTTTGCCGGCATCCGGGAAACTGCCTCCGCTGGTCAATACCACATAGCCTGGCAAATTCTGATTCTCGGTACCCAATCCATAAGTTACCCAGCTGCCCATACTGGGCCTTCCCAGGCGGGGGCTTCCGGTATGTACCAGTAATTGTGCCGGCGCATGGTTAAACTGATCTGTTTTCACTGCTTTAAGAAAGCTCACTTCGTCTACCAGGGTAGAAAAATGCGGCAGGTTTTCACTGACCAATGCAGCACTTTGCCCGTACTTTGCAAAACTGGCCTGTGGGCCCAGCATTTTAGGTACCCCGGTAATAAAGGCAAACTTTTTTCCGGCCAGTAAAGAAGGCGGACAATCCTGCCCGTCCATTTTCATCAGCTCTGGCTTATAATCGAAAAGTTCAAGTTGCGAAGGGGCTCCTGCCATATGGAGGTAAATTACACTTTTGGCCTTTCCTGGAAAAGGTGGCGATTTGGGCAGTAAGGGATGGGCAGGGTCATAGGCAATCTTTGCCGGGTTGCCAGAAAATAAATTGCCACAGCTGCCCAGTAAGGAACCCATGGCCAGCGCCCCGAGGCCCATGGCACTTTCTTTTAAAAAATGCCTTCTGGTTAAACCACTCAGCTGTGCTTCCTGAGCCTCCTTAACCAAGCGATATGCATTTAATTCATCTCTGGTCATGTCTTTAATTTTTGGTTACTACCTCGTCTAAATTTAACATTGCATTGGCCACCAGTACCAGGGCCGCATCTTCGGGCCTTACCGGTTTCTGTTTATCTCCCATAAATGCGGATGCACTGGCAGCATCTTTTTTAAAGGCCAGCAAGGCCTTGTCATACAATGCTTCAAAAATCTTTAATCTGTTTTGCGGAATGGGCTTGTAAAGCATCATAGAATAGCCTTTTGCGATTTTAAGGGATGCATTTTTTTCGCCTGTGTGCTGCATCCGGACAACAAAATGCCTGGCCATATCTACATATGCAGAATCGTTTAAGGTTACCAATGCCTGTAAAGGTGTGTTGGTCCTTATCCGCCGCGGACTGCAGGCCACACGGGATGCCGCATCAAAGGCGATGGCTGATGGATATGGGGCCGTTCTTTTCCAGTAGGTATAAATGCCCCGGCGGTATTGGTCGCTGCCCTCACTTTTTTTCCATTTAGCACGGTTATACGGCGAAAACCAGATTCCTTCCGGCTGCCATGGCATCACCGGGGGGCCATACATTTTTGGGCTCAATACCCCGCTGATCGTTAAATACTGGTCCCTGATCTGCTCGGCACTCAACCTTACCCTTGGGGCCCTTGCATAATACTTGTTAAACAGGTCTTTTTCTTTTAATTCGTCTGATACTTTAGAATCCTGGCGGTAGGTGGCGGCCATCACCAGTTGTTTTAACATCTTTTTTATGCTCCAGTTGTACTTGTACATCAGTTGCCAGGCCATATAATCCAGCAGTTCCTGGTGGGTGGGCGCCATGCCCTGGGTGCCCATATCTTCTAAGGTTTCGACCAGGCCGGTACTATACAATTGTTCCCAAAGTCGGTTTACCATTGTTCTTGACACCAGAGGATTGCGCTTGTCTGTTAGCCACATGGCCAGTCCGGTACGGTTTGCAGGGGCATT
This sequence comes from Pedobacter sp. AK017, assembly GCF_014200825.1. Classification (NCBI taxonomy): domain Bacteria; kingdom Pseudomonadati; phylum Bacteroidota; class Sphingobacteriia; order Sphingobacteriales; family Sphingobacteriaceae; genus Pedobacter; species Pedobacter sp. AK017. The sequence goes on along the minus strand of NZ_JACHCW010000004.1, from coordinate 230,037 downwards.
TTCTGGCATGGCGTAAGCCAGAGCAGCAGGTACACCCACCTGCACGGTTTTTCCTTTTGCAGTCCAGGCCCCACGTTCAAATACATAGTTTTGCCTTTGCATGGCCGCAGGATTTTCGATCATTACAGGAGTGGTAGGGACACGGGCATTTAACAGGTCGTCAAAAGTCTTTTTATAAGCTGCATACCCAGGTTTCCCTTTCCCTGGAAATGGGGCGGAGAAATGGAACCAGTCAAAAAAGACGACCAGTTCTTCGGGATTGCCCAGTGTTGGGTTGGCATACCTGATATACACGTCGTGTATCCCCTTCTGCTTTTTAAAGCCTGCATAGGCATTTCGGTATGCAGCAGTTGTGTCTAATGACAATGAAGTGAGGAGCGGACCATCAGGTGCATCAATGTGCAGGCTTATCCTGCCACCGGGCTCAGGAGATTTATACCTGAAGATGAGCTGCGCGGCCCCGTCCAGGTCTACATGTTTTAGCCGTGCTATGGCATTGTTCCGGAAGTACAGGGCAATGTTGTTGTTACCGATCACAGCATGCTGCAGGTTATCGGCGGTGGTAGAGTTGATAGCGGGCTGCCCGGTTTTCAGGAACAGCCTGATCTTTTTTGCTTCCTGCGCTGAGGACACCGTTTTTACCCAGCTGGTCAGTTTATTGAGCTCCTTGGTAAGCGAATCATCAAACTGCTTCAGCAATGGATATTCGGCAATCACATCCTCATCACGGGTATTGTTAAAATACGACATGAACTTGTAATATTCATCGTGCTTAAAGGGATCGTAAGGATGGCTATGGCATTGCACACAGGAAAAAGTAGTACTCATCAACCCCTCCCAGGTGGCATTTACCCGGTCTAGTACGGCAGCTGTTCTAAATTCTTCATTATTGGTACCGCCTTCATCATTGGTTGGTGTGTTCCGGCTAAAGGCAGTGGCAATATACTGGGCATCTGTAGGGTCCGGCATCAGGTCGCCGGCAATCTGCTCGGTGATAAATTGATTGTAGGGCATATCTTTATTAAAGGCCCTGATTACCCAATCACGATAGGCCCAGATATTTCTGTTGGGATCCGATTCATAGCCTTTGGTATCTGCATATCTGGCAATATCCAGCCACATGGAAGCCCAGCGTTCGCCATAATGCGGGGAGGCCAGTAAGGAATCTACCAGTACCTCATATGCTTTGGTTTCATCTTTACTGTTTAAGTAATCCTGTGCCAGTTTTTCTGAGGGGTATATCCCAATCAGGTCCAGGCTTACACGTCTGAGCAATGTGGCCCGGTCTGCCTGGGGGGAAGGTTTAAGGTGTTTTTCTTCTAGTTTGGCATAGATAAATTTATCCAGATCGTTGCGCAGCCATTCATTGTTTACTTCCGGCACTTCCGCAGGCTTTACAGGCAGGTAAGCCCAATGGTCGCCCCATTTTGCGCCCTGCTTTACCCAGGCAGTTAAGATGTCTATCTCGGAGGCATCAAGTGCCGGATGTTTATAAGGCATCCTTTCCTCCGGATCATCAGACTTCAGGCGTTTGATGAACTCGCTTTGTTCGGGATGGCCGGGAATAATTGCAGGTTTTCCACTTTTGGTATTGCCCATAGCCTCAGCTCTGAACAGGACACTGAACCCAGCCTGCTGTTTTACCCCGCCATGACAGGAAATACACTTCTTATTGAGGATTGGTTTTACATCTGCATTAAAATCTATCTGTTTTTCAGCAGTAAACAAAGAAAAAAGGATAAGGGCTGCTGTTATGATAAAAACCGATGCAATAAATATTTTTTTCTGAGACGTCATATGGCGTGGTGTGTGTTTTTCTTAAAACAATCTAAGCAAAATAGCAGTCCTGACAATGTATAAAACTACTTAAAAGATGTACTATCTTACGATGGGCTACATTGAAATTCTCCATAAGCTTAAGTTCCTATTTCGGTAGCCATTGCCGGGTCGCTGATCCCCGGTTTTCCGGTTTCTATCCTTCCTGCCAGCCGGTAATGAAAGGCGTTTGAAGTGTTCAGGCTAAAGTCGTACCAGTTGGAACTTTTTACCAGTTCCCATTTCAACTTCTTCCTGGTACCCGCCTTGCATACCCTGTTTTGTGTGGGATAGCCATAGGCATTTGAAGCTACAGCAATTTCTATAGCTGATTTTCCGGGGTTGAATATATGGAGGATGAGGCTACCTTTACTGTGGTCATACTCCAGATCTGTTAAAGGTTCTTCCTGAGCCAGATTTCCGGAGAATTTATGGAAGTATCCGTTTGGACCAAATACCTCAAGGTCATAAATGTCTGATTTGACATTCCATTCATCCTGTAAAAATTTACCTGCCTCAACTGTATATCTTCTGGGGATCTGGGCAAGGTTCTTGAGGTCATAAACATGGAAAACCACACCTGCAGTGCCATTGTTCTTAAACAGGAGCTGCACTTTCTTATCGGCTTTCAAGGGCTTTAAGGTCGTATTCAGCCGGTATGGCAAAGCTCTTGAATACCGGCTTCCTTTTTCCTGGTACAGGCGGGAAGGTGATTCAGGTGGGGTAGCACGGGGTAATTTTTTTGAAGCCTCATCCAGCGCTGCATAATTGGATGTTTCCGGCATCTTTGGAAAAACCGGATCATTAGGCCTATCAAAGTCAAAAGCTGAAGTAAGGTCGCTGCTTACGGCCCGATGCCATGGGCTTATTGCAGGAATGGTTAGCCCAAACCGTTTTTCGATGAACTGACCTACAGAAGTATGGTCTGCAACTTCGGAGTTCACCCATCCCCCTTTGCTCCATGGCGATATGATATACAGCGGCACGCGTGGCCCCATGCCCCATGGGCGCAGGTTTCCGCTGATGGTATCTCTTTTATCCTGGAAGGAGCGGGTTTTAACTTCCGGAACCGGTGCTCCGGGTTTAGGCGGGTACGCCGGAATAGGAACACGCCCGGTTCCTGCTTCGTTATTAAAATACATGCCGGCCACATCAATGGTAGATTTTCCGGCCAGTGTATTGTCGAGGTTATAGGAAGGTACTGCCGGCGCTGGGATATGGTCGAAAAGTCCGTCATTTTCGTCAAAGGTCAGGAAGAAAACAGTTTTGCTCCAAACTTCAGGATTGGCAGTTAGTGCTTTAAGCACCTCATGGGTAAAATCAGAGCCCCGGTAAGGGCTGGATGGAGCGCCGGGATGTTCAGAGTTTTTCTGCGAGGGAAGCACCCAGCTCACTGCCGGAAGTGTATTGTTTTTAACCTGTGTTTTAAGATCGTCAAGCGACCAGTGTTTCATTCCATTCTCATAAACCGGTGATCCCGGTTTTGCATTCCGGAAACTCTCGAAGGCCAAACCACCGTGCATGGCACCCTCCCAGTTATCATTGGGGTCTTGATAAATCCTCCAGCTTATCCCAGCTTCCTGAAGAACATCAGGAATTGTAGGCCATTTAAATGCGTTCCCCCGGTAAACATAACCCGGATCGGGCAGACCGCCCTTAACCCAGCAGCGAAGGTTGGAAGGTTCGGAATCCTCTTCCGTACAATTGATTCCTGCAGCCCTTTTTTCAGGGTTAAAGTTTGATCCGGACCAGAACATGATGCGGTTCGGATCGGTACCGGTGGCCACAGAACAATGGTGTGCATCGGAAATGGTAAATGCCTCGGCCAGTGCATATTGAAAGGGGATTTCCTCCCTGGTATAATAGGCCATGGAAAAAGGAGTTTTGAACTTAGGCCAGAACCCATATTTACCCTGGTTCCAGGCAGCCTGCATATCGGGAAAATCGTGTGGTGTTCCACTGATCAGCGCCGCATTACTTGTTTTTTTACTGGCATGATAAGGTGGGATGACCTGCCTCCCATCAGATTGAAAAAAAACGCGCTGTCCGCTTTCCAGAGGAATGGGAAACCGGTCGCCAAAGCCCCTCACTCCACGCATGGTGCCAAAATAATGATCAAATGAACGGTTTTCCTGCATCAGGATAACAATGTGTTCAACATCTTTAATTGACCTTGTTTTGTTGTGGGCTTTTACGGCAAGAGCTTCTTCAAGCCAGCTGGCCCAAATGGCACTGGCCAATCCAGCCCCTGCGGAGAGTTTTATAAATTTTCTTCTGTTGATCTTGGACATTGCTGTAATATCTTTTAATTATTTATTAAAAACTTATCAATTGCCAAACGAGGACCAATAGCAATAATCCAATTAAAACATATGCTATCAAAAAAAAACGTTTGTTTTCTAAAAAGTTCATATTATGCTTAGTGGAAAACAGAATATATCTATACTAATTTAAAGGAATTATCTTATACTGGTAGCTATAGTTCTGGTAAGGCAACAAATATTGTTTTAGCGGCAATTCGCCCCAGCTGTTTACACTTCCAACACCCATTTGTTTAAAATCGATGTTCAGTTGTGTCTCTTTTCTTGGTTTAAGTTCTCCTGAATGGCGCTGGTGCTTTTCCTCACCATCATCAAGATCTTCAGTATAAAAATGTAAAGCGCTTGTAGTTAAGGGCACTGCTGCCTCAACCCTGATCCCTTTTCCTTGTTCATTTTTAAGTTCAAACCACCTGACATCGGTTTTTGTTCCGGTTTCCTGAGGCCTGGTGTAGGCATTAAATTGTGCCTTTACGGTTTGGTGATAAATACCAATCAATGCAGCCGTATAACGATCCTGATAGTTTTCAAACGGTCCTCTTCCATAATAATTTAAATTTTCAAAACCAGGGGGAAGAATCATTTTCATACCAAATTTAAACAGCATCGGGCCTGTTTTTTGTGTGGTATCGGCTGTTAAGTCCTGCTTTACCAGTATTTCTCCGGTGGCATTAATTTGATAGCTGATGTTCAGTTTAGCCATAACCTCGGCCAGGTTGTAGCTGGCTTTTACGGTAACTATGTTGTTGTTTTGGTTGACATCAAAAGCTGTTAACTGCATATTTTTCATGGCAATTTTCCAATCTTTAAGCGTTTTCTGCAAGTTGGCGCCCATGTCGTTATCGGTTGGTGCACGCCAGAAATCAGGTTCGAGGGCTGTTGCTGTTGCCAGGTAATTTACTCCATTTACGGTATACTGGCTCAGCAGGCCTGTTTTTTTATTAAACCTGAGTGCGGCATTCGCAGAAGAAACTGATAGGGCGTCTGCTTCTTTTGTGTAGTTTAGCTTTTCGGTTCCACGTACCTGCACTGCCTGCAGCTGGCCGCCGGAAACCGGCAATTGTTCCCAGGCCAGGATATGGGCAGCCGGAACAAGGTTTTTAGCCCGCTTTGTTAGATAAGTCAGGTTTAAAAAAACTTCCCCTGTTTGCATCTGCAGTGGCAGGGCAATGGTCTCTTTTTTTTGCGGTAGCACATGAAGTGATGCTACTTCGCCGTTTTGGACGATTTTCCCATCTGCCATTAATTCCCATTTTAAGGTTACATCAGCTAAATCAGTAAAAAAGCGTTCGTTATAAATTTCAACTTTGTTGTTCCCCATCCAGATACTGTGAATGTCCTGATAAACTTTTTTCATTTCCCAGGCCTCAGGATCGGGTTTTCTGTTGGATTGGAACACGCCATCGCTCATTGAATTGTTATCGCTTGGTGCTGTTGGCGGCCCGTAATCTCCTCCATAGGTATAAATCGTATCACCTTGTGCCGTGATTTTAAGCAGGCCCTGGTCTACAAAATCCCAAATGAAACCACCCTGAAAAGCATGAGGGTTGCCTCTGATCAGATCCCAATAATCTTTAAAATTACCCAACGAATTTCCCATAGAATGGGCATATTCGCACATAATGAAAGGTTTTGCAGGATGAGGTGTACTTTTTGCATAGGCCAGCATGTTGTTTGGCTCTGGGTACATGGGGTTAATGATGTCGGTATTCCAATCGGTAATGTACCTGGTATAATCTATAATGGCGCCTTCGTATTGCACCAGCCGGGTGGTATCCCGTTGTTTCAGCCACTGTCTGGTTTCATAAAAATTATAGCCTGCCCCTGCTTCATTGCCCAGGCTCCATATGACAATTGAAGGATGGTTCTTATCACGCTCAACTGCTCTTTTTAAGCGAAGCATATGGGCATCCCGCCAGGATGGAACATTACCCAGCCCTTTTGTAAGGTTGAATTCATGGTATACCAGCGGGCCCACGCCATGTGATTCTATATTGGCTTCTGCCACCATGTAAATGCCATATTCATCACAGAGTTCGTACCAATACGGGTCATTCGGGTAATGGCTTGTTCTTACTGCATTGATATTAAATTTTTTCATCAGCCTGATGTCCTGCAACATAATTTCTTTCGAGATCGTTTGCCCGGAAACCGGGTCTATTTCGTGCCGGTTTACCCCTTTGATCAGAATTGGCTTTCCATTTACCAGTAACAGCCCATTCTTCATTTCCACCTTTCTAAAGCCTACCTTCTGTGAAATAACTTCGGTAATTTTGCCTGACCGGTCCAATAATTTGAAGGTTGCCTGGTATAGATATGGATTTTCTGCATTCCATAATATGGGATGATTTACGCTCACATCAATTGTGCTGTTGCGCCTACCATCAAAGGCAATATTTTTTTTGGCCACTATTTTTTCGCCATCACGCAATTCGAAAAGTGCAGTAACCTTTGCAGGTGTACTGAGTAAAACTTTAACATGCAGCAATCCGTTCTGATAGGCTGCATCTAAATCCGGCATAATTTCAATGTCTGCTAAATGGATGGTGTTCCTGGCCAGCAGGTAACAATCGCGAACAATACCACTTACCCGCCACATGTCCTGATCTTCTAAGTAAGTACCGTCGCTCCAGCGCATTACTTTTAGCACAATCAAATTTTGGCCCTGTTTTACCAATTTGGTGATGTCAAATTCTGAAGGTAGTTTTCCATCTTCGCCATAGCCGGAATATTTTCCGTTTACCCAAATCTGGATGTTCGATTTTGCTGCGCCAATGTGCAAGATAACTTGCTTTCCGGCAAAGTCTTTACCGATTTCAATTTGCCTGCGGTAAACGCCCGTGGGATTAAAATCCATTGGTACCAGTGGAGGATTCGGTTTCATCCGGTCCCGAAATTCATTCGGATAGTTTACAAAAATTGGATATCCATAGCCATTTACTTCCCAGGTGGCCGGAATTTTAAACACATCCCAATCCTGGTCTTTAAAATTAAGGGCATAATAATTTTCCGGTAAGGCGGCAGGACAATCAACAAACTTAAATTTCCAGGCGCCATTTAAATTAATGTAATTTTTTGATTTTTTCCAGTCACCCAATTTGGCCACTGCTTCGTTTTCATAAACAAAGTAAGCGGCATGCATAGGCAGCCTGTTTTCTTCACTGTTTTTTTCATCAAGCCAGGGTGCTTTCTGGGCAACAGCAAGCTGGACAAAGCTAAATAGCCACAAGAATAAAAATGCAACAAAGGTTTTGAGGTTCTTCATTCTAAAATAATGTTAAGTGAATTTTTAATGGGCTAATATACTTTCAGAAATGGCTATCTCGCCGGCAGAATGACTCCTAAAAAACAAGGCTAATTTGGGGTTTTCAGCCCTAAACAGGTAATTAACTTGTATTTGATGTTGGCCTTTCTGAAGAAACAGAGGTAAAGGCTTGTCGGATTTAGGATTTTCTGAATCAAAGGCAAGTTTTCCGCCTATATAGATCTGAACGGACTTATTTGCCGAAGAAAAATGATACACATCATCCTTAGGCATTGATATGAAACCTTCAAAAGCAATCAGGCCTTTGGATTTACCGGCATATTTCTCGGGCAACGTTATTGTTTTAGTTATACCAGCATCAACATCCTTTACCACAAGGGGCTGTGTTAAAGAGGTAAGGCTGTCTTTATAAACTTTGTATTTCAAACCTTTCCTTAAGTTTGCAGACGACAATGACGGTAATAGTTTCGGATTGTACATCACTGTCCGGGTAACTACACTTCTCCTGCCCGAAGGGGTAATTACGATTGTTTTTAATACCCTGCTTGCACTTTCTGGCATTACAAAATCCATGGGCTGTTTATACTCATGGTCAAAATCACCCGGCACCTTATTGTTCAATGTATAATAGATCTTGCTTCCCGGAACAGGCGGAATAAGGTTAAAATTAAATGAGGTACCGACAAGCACCGTATCCGTATAGCTGAAGGCATTGGGCACCCGGTAATTTGCCCCTGATTGCTCAAAACGCTCCAAATGTACCGGCAAAACGTTTTTAGAAAAATGCTCATAGTTTTTGCGCTGAACTTCAGACCAGCCGGTTTCGGCCAGCCCAAGCATTCTGGGCAATATCATATATTGAAGCTTTGATACTGTGCCGATGTGTTCTGTCCAGATGCAGCCTTCCACGCCGAGGATATACTGCGCTTCTGTTTTGCTTAGACCAGGGGGTACCGGATCGTAATTGTACGACTTCCACAACGGTGAGTAGCCCCCATGGTTGATGGGCTCCATATCAGAAGCACTCTGGGCATAATCGAAATACAAACCCTGATTGCCCGGGGCCATTACCAGTGGGATCTGCTGCCTGGCCTGCTCCCCTGCACTTTTTGCCCCAAACCTGTTCATCACAGCCACCCCTTTGGTAGCCCCCCCTTCCAGGATTTCATCCCAGCCAATCAGCTGTTTATTTTTGGCACGTACAATATCGTTCACCCTGCCAATGAAATAGCTTTGCAGGGCATGCATATCTTTGATGTTCATTCTTTTCATAAATGCCTGTACCCCGGCATCTTTCTCCCAGAAACCCTTGTAACATTCGTCTCCTCCGATATGGAGATATTTATAGGGAAACAGCTGCGCCACTTCGCCAATTACCTGGTCCAGAAACTGGTATACCTTCTCGTCTGTAGGGTTTAGTGCATTGTCTACATACATTTCAAATCCACCACCAGGAAACCATCTGGCAAAACTGCTGCCCGGGTTTACTTTTGTTTCTGGATTTTTGGTGACCGACAATTCCGGATAAGCCGCAATAGCAGCCATACAATGCCCAGGAACATCGATTTCAGGTATCACTTCTATTTGCCGTTCAGAAGCGTAGCGTACGACCTCTTTAATTTCCTCCTGGGTGTAATAACCCCCATCAGTAGCTTTTTCGCCAGGTTTTGGCGGGTCGATCATTTGATTGAAATCGCCCAGACGGGGTACCCGCCAGGCCCCTACTTCGGTAAGTTTGGGATAGCTCCTGATCTCAATCCGCCAACCCTGATCATCTGTGAGGTGCCAGTGAAACCGGTTTAATTTATATTGCGCCATCAGATCGAGCAGGTCTTTTACCTGCCGCACTGTAAAAAAATGGCGGGACACATCCAACATCAGGCCCCGGTAACCAAAACGTGGCCGGTCTTTAATTTTTATACAGGGTAATAAAGCTGTTCCCGAACGTTGATTCGGGAACAGCTGGATCAGGCTTTGGATACCGTAAAACAATCCTGCCCCTTTCCCTTTCAGCGTGATCTTTGCGGGCGAAACCATCAACTCGTATTCCTCTGCTTCAAATTCCTCAGTTCCTTCCCCTGTAATCTCGAGCAGTGAAGAACCTACAGCTCTGCCACTGCTTTGCACGGGGTTACGGTAGCTCCATTGTTCCAACAAGTAATTCTGCAGAAATCGCACAGCAGGGTCTTCAGAATGTGCTGTCCGGATCACCGTTAAAGCGCTGAAAGTAAAGTTTCCTTTCCCAGGCAGCATGTTTAAAGGTGTTGGTACAATGGCAACTGAAGACTGGGAATACACACAATGTGCAATTCCTGTCAGAACAAGAAATAAAAGGGTACAGGCTTTGGTAGTAAAATACATCTTTAATTGTTAATTAGTTATACGGACGTGTAAATACTCGTGCCCGATAAATCTGTGCATGACTGGCTATACGGGTAAACTCCAATACACCGGTAACCGGATTATAAAATTCAACTTTCTTAGTACAATAGGTGCCACAGCCAATGGGATCGGCCTTAGTTTCCACAAGATACCCTCCGTCCCCATCCTGGTTACCGGCTGCCTTCAACTGTGCTCTATTGGACGCCCCTGTCGCGGGTAAAAACTGTTTTGTCGTTTTGTTATAGATATACAGACCACTATGATCGGCATACCACAGTTTATTTGTGTCACCATAATAAGGAGAAATGTCATGGGGGTACTGTCCGGGTGCTTCAGTTCTCCGGCTGGTTTGTTCGATTAGCTGCGGATTGGTGCGGGTGCCGGTAGTAAAGGCCATAATATAATATTTACCATCGTTATCATCCCGCCCCGCAGTCCATAATAGATTATTATCCGGATCCCAGCTTACCGCACGGGCGGAAGGAAGACTGACACTGACAAAATCATTGCCTACATTGACATCTGAAGTATCGTAGATGCGCACCCAGGCACCATATCCTGTGGCAGTATTGCCGGGAGAAGCCACTGCCAGATTTCCATTGGGCAAAAGTTCACAACCATGCACACTGGGGTCTTGAGCAGCAGACCAATAGGTGCCCCACAATTTCTGCCCACGGGCATAGGTTCCGTCATAGGCCACAATACCCAGCCAGCGATGTCCTACAATGCCTACTGCCGAAGTGGCTTTACCGGGAAAACCATCCACGTAACGCACTTTATGATCGTAAGGTCCATCAAAGTTAGCGATCCCCGTACTGGAAAAGCCCTGTGCAGTAGTCGGTGTCCACACCCAGTAAGCTGTACTGGGTGTCCAGTTTGTGTTCCACCAGTGATACACCTCAAGGGTTTTGTTTTCGGCATTGCCTATGGCGATGAACGGATTAATTGTACTCTCCAGCGCCGCTATACTTTCTTTCGAGGCAATTGATTCTTTCGCATCGCCTGGTGAATTGAGCGGTTCGGTCTTGCAGGATAAAATACAAAGAACAACCATCAGAAAACAGCTTATATACTTTTTCATAGCACTCACCTTTATTGATATGCACGTGTAAATACTTTGCCTTTATAGAATACTGCATTTGTAAGGGTTCTTGAACCTGCTGCGACACCAGTTGTGGGATTAAAAAAGTCGACCGTGGTAGAGTAAGTATTTTCGCCCTTGGTTTCGACGATTACCCCGCCCTCGGTTTGATTGCTTATTCCCTTCACGTAGATACGATTGCTGGCTCCGGGAGCGGGAGCAAATTGTTTTGTCACCTTGTTAAAAATATACACGCCTTGGTTATCAGATGCCCAGAGTTTATCCACATCACCGTAATATGGGGAAAGATCATGTGCCCAGGACCCTGGCAATTTGCTCCTGTAGGTAGAGTCTTCTGTCAGAGTTGGTGCCGTCCGGGTACCACCTACGATCAATGCAGTTACCACATGCTCTGAACCAATTTTTCCATTAACCCAGAGACGGTTGTAAGCAGTGTCCCAAAGTACGGAGTGTGCAAACACAATATCAAACTGGGCATAATTAGACCCAGAACTTACACTGGTATTGTACACCCTTACCCAATTTTCATCTGCTGCTGCCAAGGCCATATTCCCGTTGGGCAATACTTCTCCAGAATGTATACCTGGGCTGGTTCCGGTCCAGTATTTACCCCATAACTTTGTGCCACGTACAGTGGATCCTTCCCATGTTACCAGGCCGGCCCAGCTGTTATCTGTAACTGCCACTACCGAAGTAGCGCCAGAAAAGGCTGCGTTATAACGTACTTTGGCGTCCGTTGGCCCATTAAAATAGGTAGAGCCGGTAGCCGAAAAACCCAAAGCCGTAGTTGGAGCGAACGACCACTCCTTTGCCCCCGCTACATTCCAGTCTGGCCAGGAATACTTATACACTTCGAGTTTTCCGGTGTTAAGGTTACCAACTGAGATGTAAGGAGATACCGTTTCAATTCCGGATGCAGTAGAAGTTTGCCTTTTGGGAGCTTCGCGTTGCGTTTCCTCTGTTGATTCGTAGCGGCTGCAGGAAGTACCCAGGCCCATCAGCAAGATCAACGACCAGCCGATAATAATTTTTTGATTCTTTTTCATGTTTTTTGGTTTTAATAGGTTATACTTTTCTTCTTCGGCCTGTCCTTATGGGATATCCGAAAAGTTCTTTAGGCTATTGTTGAAAAAACTATATAAAATTCTTTACTGCCAGCGTGGGTTCTGTGTAAGGCTCAGGTTCAAACCAAGGTCGCGCGTTGGCAGGGGCCATAGATAATCCCGCTCCGGATTAAATTTACGTTTGGCTGCTTCCTGTACAATAATGTATCCCTGGGCATCCAGCTTGGGTGTTGCCTTCTCAAACTCGTTCGCAAAAAAACGGGCGCCGAGGATCAATTTAGGAAGTTCGATCTCTGCGGTTTTCCAACGGATCAGGTCCCAATACCGGTGCTGGCCTTCCACTGCAAGCTCAATTCTCCGTTCGCGCCGGATCTCGTTCCGCATGTCGAGACCATTAGCAGTTACAAAGGCATTGGTGAGTGCAGGCATTTTTGCACGGCTGCGGATCAGGTTGATACTCTTGTTCAGATCATCGTCTGAAATACTTCCGTTCAATTCAAACTTAGCTTCTGCATAGATCAGCAATATTTCTGCGTAGCGGATGGTCATATTGTCTACGAATGACCGTTTGGCAATAAAATCGACAGTGTTGAAATATTTACGGACCTTATAGCCGGTAGGCGCAAAAGTAAGCGTAGGAAGGTAAAAGCTGGTCACATAATAATGTGTTTTATTGAATACCGTCATGCCCATGCGCGGATCGCGGTTCTCGAACTGGGTAAGTGTAGTGGTCTCGGTTTTCTGCAGGGGCGATTTACCCTGTGGTAACCCGTCTGTATATAGATAAGCATCCATAAGGGCTTTGGTAGGCGTAGTGTTACTGCCTGCGCCCAATTCGGCCGGAAAATTGTGAAAAGCAATGGGATTGGCAAGATTTTCTCCGTACAGGCGCACCAGTATGGCTTCTTTGTTTACCGGCGCCTCGTTTGCGGGCTGGAACAGGTAATAAAAACTACTGTCGGGCTTGGCTGCATAGCGAAAGATGCTGTACAGACCAGACTTCATTACAGTTTCAGAAGCAGTAACTGCGATCCCAAGATCCTTTGCCGGATCACCTTTTCCATGAAACTTTTTTAACGTACCCTCATGCAAGGCAACCCGGGCTTTTAGCGACAGGGCAGCCCCCGAGGTGATGCGACCGTATTCGGCCGCCGGCAAAGCAGAAGAAGCGGGCAGATTAGTCGCGGCAAAGTCCAGATCAGTATAAATAACATCTACAACAGCCTGACGTGGGGTTCGATGTGCCTGGTTTAGCGTGTCCGATACATCAAAGGTTCTAAGAATGAGCGGTACATCCCCAAAGCGCTTAACCAGGTTAGCATAAGCAAAAGCCCTGAAAAAACTTGCCTCTGCCCGGTAACGGTCTATAAGTTTCTGGTCGCCCTTTACCCGCACAGATTTTTCCAGCAGGTTATTGCAGTTATAGATCAGCTTATAATTATCCGACCAGTCGGTCGAAGTAGCAGGCACTGTACGTGAACCATCACTGATGGCATTCGCTCCGCCATTGGCAAAGCCGTCGTCAGACCAGTTGGCATTGATGTTATCCTGAATGACCGGAAGATAGGAATAAAAATAATTCGCTGCCAGCTTAAGGTCTTCGGTATTGTTCCAGAAATCGGCATCCGACAATTGGGATTCCGGCGTTTTATCCAGTTCCTTTTCGCAGGAGGCCAGGCTAAGTATTCCTGCCAAAGCCAGAAAGCAGGAAAGTATATTCTTATGTAATGATTTCATTTTTTTCCAGATTATGAGTTAAAAATTAACATTCAGACCAAAACTGTAGGTACGGTAAAAAGGATAGATATAATCTGCCGAGTAAGGACTTTCCGGATCGTAATACGGATACCACATTTTGGTACTTTCCCATAGATCCTGTCCTGTAAAATAAACCCTTACCTTTTCGAGCTTTAGCTTGTGCGTCCATGACGAAGGCAGTGTATATCCGACCTGGAGATTTTTAAGGCGGATGTACGCACTGTTGGCCAGCCAATGTGTGGAATTGGACAGGTTCTGCGTATCGTTTGCATACAGCCTTGGGAAACGGGCATCGGTATTTTCGGGTGTCCAGTAATCCTGATGGATCTTCCAGGGTTGACGGTAACTGGCCGTGAAAGGAACAATGACATGAGAGTTCAGCAATACATCACGTTTTCCTACCCCCTGAAAGAAGAAGGAGAAATCCAGTCCTTTCCATTCAAATCCACCGTTAAGTCCGAATACCAGGCGAGGCTGTGTACTTCCAAGGTATTCGAGATCGCCATGATCACTTACACGGCCCAGCCCGGCCGAGATGACATTGTCGCCGTTGATGTCGATATAGCGAATGTCTCCGGGACCTGTTCTGGAGTTCTGGAAGGCCGATGCAGCGACTTCCTGTGCAGTATTAAAATAGCCATTTGCCCTGTATCCATAAATCGAATTATAAGGCATGCCCTCTATAATGGTATTGATTCCGCTCGCTATAGTGCTTTGGCCGTTATACTCCAGTATCTTGTTCTGGTCGTCGGCCAGGTTACCGTTGACCCAGTAACGCAGGTTTGAACCAATGCTTTCCTGCCAGCCCAGGCTCAATTCCCAACCCCAGGTTTTTAGTTTGGCAATGTTATAGGTTGAGGGGGTTACCCCTATGGTTGAAGAAACCTGTAAAGGCGCCAGCATGTTTTTGTTCAGTTTGGTATAATAATCGCCCGAGAAGGTCAGACGGTTTTTAAACATACCTATGTTAAGTCCGACATTGCTGCTTTCTACGGTCTCCCAGGTTTTTACAGGCGAGGCTAGGTTATTCTGGTACAGGGAGTTGTTGATCTGGTTGTTAAAAGGGTAAACAGGGCCTTTATCAATCAATCCGATATAATCATAATTACCAATTACCCCATTTGAGTTACCCAGCTGCCCCCATGATCCACGGACCTTGAACTCCTCAAAAAATGGCAGTGCATTTTTGAACCAGTTTTCATTGTTCAAACGCCAGGCGGCCGATACTGAGGGAAATAGCTGCCATCTGTTTTCAGGTGCCAGTTTTGAACTTCCGTCATATCGCATATTAAATTCAAAAAGAAAGCGCTCGTCAAAATTGTAATTAAAGCGTCCAAAATAGGACATCAGTGCCCAGGTCTGGATATCCTGGGTATTTGTAGCCTGCGCAGGATCGCCCAATCCGAGGGTAAACAGATCATTCGACACCAGGGCGCGTGCATTGGCTGTGGTACGGCGATAATTATAATCTTCAAATGCCGTACCGCCCAATACATGAAAAGTATGACGGTCACCAAGCTTAAGGTCATAATCAGCCAGTAACTGGGCGTTATTGGTTGACTGCATCTGGTAGGCATCAGTA
Source organism: Pedobacter sp. AK017 (assembly GCF_014200825.1). Classification (NCBI taxonomy): domain Bacteria; kingdom Pseudomonadati; phylum Bacteroidota; class Sphingobacteriia; order Sphingobacteriales; family Sphingobacteriaceae; genus Pedobacter; species Pedobacter sp. AK017. The sequence goes on along the minus strand of NZ_JACHCW010000004.1, from coordinate 214,751 downwards.
TAGGCATTGGGATTATTCATGTAATTATTGATTCCCAACCTGTTATACAATGGAATGGTGCGACTGATGGCTGTATTGTTGTTGGTAAGCAGACTGGGTGCATAAATGGCACGGAGTGTGAGCCCCTTTACCAGGCTATCGGCTTTAAGCGTAAAAACAGGTTCAAAAAAATGATTGGTGGCAATATTGTTTCCTCCCTCTCTAAGCAATGCACCAACATTGTCACCACTGATGGTAGCATATTTGGTATTATCGCTCTCTGGCAGATAGGTTGGGTACAGTGTACGTAACCGATATATATCATACAACAGGGAGTTATTGCCATCCGTACCACGGTTAGGCGTAAGTACCCGGGTTTTAACATAAGAGAGGCGGATATCCGCACTCAGTTTGTTGCTGAACCGGGTAGTATAATTAAAACGTGCGTTAAAACGATTGGTTTTATCGGTAGAACTGTGCTTAAAAATTCCTTCCTGGTTAAAATAGGCCAGGGAAAGTAAATAGCGGTTTTTTTCCGTTCCGCCAGAAAGAGACAGGTTATGCTGCTGGGACGGGGAAATATCCTTCAACTCCTCTTTGATGGGATCGATGTCATAATAAAAATCCCATACCGAAGGGTTGCTTGGATTGATCTTATAATTGATATCTGGATCTCGCATCCATTGCAGCTGCTCATCTGTCCAGAGCAAGGTAAGCCCTGCATTGGACTGTGACAGGTTGGCCATTTCAGCTTCTTCCCAGGAATGCAGCCTTTCTGGTAGCCGGGTAGGGCGCTGCAAACCGATAATGCTCCCGTACTGGATCTTCGTTTTACCGCTGACACCGGCCTTTGTTGTAATCAGGATAACCCCTGCTGCGGCACGGGCACCATAAATTGCGGCAGCTGCCGCGTCTTTAAGAACTGATATAGATTCAATATCATCCGGATTGATGTTGGCCAAAGTTCCCGGTGCCCCATCAATAATGTACAGCGGACTGTTACCATTTACCGATGAAAGGCCACGGATTTGTATCCCATATCCTTCCTTTCCAGGTTGCCCGCTACCCCTGGTAACAGTTAAACCCGGCGCAGTACCCTGCAGGGCAGCAATCGCATTGGTAACCGGCCGGTTTGTCAGCATTTTGCTGTCGATCACAGAGATGGCACCTGTAAGGTTTTGTCTTTTCTGAGTTCCATATCCGACTACAACTGTTTCACTCAGGTTCTGGATATTTTCTTTCAATACGATATCCAGTCGCGTATTTCCCCCAACGCTAACTTCCCGCGTTTGCATACCTATATAAGAAAAGACCAGGATATCGTTCACATCATTTACTCTTAACTTAAATCTGCCCTCATTGTCTGTAACAGTACGTACAGTGCTCCCTTTAACGGTGACCACCACGCCGGGAATAGGGCTTCCTTTCTCATCCTTCACAGTTCCGCTGATATCAACAGCATTAAAAAGATTGGCAACATTGTCCATTAAAGAGGGTTCGTTTGTCTTTATGACAACCGTTTTTCCATCAATCTGATAGTTGAGTTTCAATCCGTTTAAAATATGTTTCAATGCTTCAGCAACTGTTACATTAGTAATGGAAACATCTACTTTCTGAGTTTTTGGAATGGCTTTACCGTCATAATAAAAGTCAAATCCACTTTGTCTCCTTATCTCTTTCAATGCAGATTCAAGCGGTATGTTCCGCTGGTTTAACGTAACGCGCTGACCAAAAGTAGCTGCACTGACCTGTATTAAGGATGCTATTAATATTACGGTGGTTAGTCGCATAATTAGCAGTATTTTATGGCATAAGGGTCTAGGTATACCAAGTTTCCTAGTATAATTTTTATACATTTGTTGAGTTTGGTTAAAGCAGAAATGCCTGTGCTTTCGAAGGTTATGGCTTCTGCGGTTAAACGGTTAATATTTTTTAATTGTTCCAAACATGACCAGGGATGTTACAAGCATTCCTGGTTTGTTTTTCATAGCCTTAGCTTTCCTGTCGTAGTTGTTTTTTCATCTTTTTCAGATTTAATAATGAATGGTTCTGTTAATTCTGTTCTATAGAGCTGATGATTTATCCTTGACTGAAACGTATATTTTTTTACCTTCCACTTTAAAATGCACCTGTCCGCTTGATTCAATAAGCTTAAGTACTACCGACAGTTTATTATTTCTTGACACCCAACCTCCGGATTCGATATCCTCAGGAAACAAGGGGGCATAAATAACTTCAACATCATACCACCTTGCAATTTTCCGCATAACCGTTTTAAAGTTCACACGGTTCATAGAGAAATCACCGGCTTTCCAGTCGATAACGCTCTCTATATCTGCTTTGCTTACCTGAATGGAGTTTCCATTATTGACGGCCTGCTCACCCGGTTTTATAATTTGATTTTTATTTTCAGCAGAAACTTTAACTGAACCTTCCAGTAAAGTAGTGGCAATCGTTGGTTCATCTGCATAGGCATTGACATTAAAATGTGTACCTAAAACTTCTACCTCCTGCCCCCTGCTTTCTACCACAAAAGGATGTGCTTTATCTTTTGAAATTTCAAAATAACCTTCGCCCTCAAGTTTTACTCTGCGTACCCCATGCTGATTCAAGGTAGCAGAGTAAGTTAAACTTGAAGCGGCGTTTAAATAAACCAAAGATCCATCGGGCAAACGCACCTTATAAGTTTCTCCTTTGGTTGTAGACAAAGTATTCATCTTATCGGGTTCAGCTAACGATCCTTTAATTTCATAAACCAACTGCCCATCTCCGGATTTAGTAATGGTTACACCGGCTTCCCTCGCCAGTTTTCCGTTCCCCACGTTTGATAACCTGATCCGCCTGCCATTTGCCAAAGTCAGCGTAGCGCCTATTTTGCCGGGAGCTATATCGTTTTTACCGGTGATATCAGCATTATGGTTAAATACCGGGTGAGTGTTGTAAAACCAAATCCCAAATACGATAGCCACAGCCGCAGCAGCAACAGCTACAATACGTGGCCATAGTTTTATTTTGCGTTCAGGAACTGTAATTTCACTTTCAAACACAGCTTCTTCAGCCTGCCAGTTTTCCAGCATGTGGACCATCAGCATATCATCGAGTTCACCTGTACGGACCAACTCATCGATAACTTCCAGTTCGGCTTCAGTAGCGGTATTGTTTACGTACCGGTTTAACAGTTGTTTATGAAATATACTTTGATTCATGATTTAAATTATCCCTATACTGTACCAGACAACCGGTAGCCTACCAAAGGGCACCCCCTGCATAAAAAATATTTTTATCTTGTATTAATGAATAATCCCTATTATTGCTGCATCTATTGCGTAAATTAAATTAGCCCGCCCTCCCACAACAAGCATGACGATAAAAACAGCATTGGAAAACGAAATAGAACTGCTGCAGCAAGCCGCTGCCGGCGATGCCAATGCCTTTGCCCGATTGTATAACCATTACCGTTCGCTGGTGTACCGTTTCATTTACAAATACCTGAAATCGGCGCAACTAACGGATGATCTTACCCAGGAAATATTTATCAAAGTGTGGGAAAATAAAGCAGCTTTAACAGACCGGCAGGCTTTTAAATCGTACTTGTTTACCATATCAAGGAACCATACTTTCAATTTTTTAAAGCGGGCGGCTATAGATACAAATGCTAAAAGTATAATCCTCAACAACTACACACGGCCCGATTCACTGGAAGAGGATTTGCAGACCAAAGATTACATGGAATATCTGCAAAGCATTCTTGCTACCCTTACACCCCAAAGCCGGGAAGTATTTCGCCTGTGCAGGCAGGAATACAAAAGTTATGAGGAAGCGGCCGAAATACTGGGCATATCGCGCAGCGCAGTTAAAAAACACATGATCAAAAGCATGAAAACTCTTGGAGATGCAGTTAAACGCGATTTGGGGATACCACTGGGCATTTTCCTGGCTTATATGGTTCGCTAGGGCAGCCAAAAGAATAACTTTATTTTAAAACAAATAATGAATAAAAAACAGATAGGTAATCAGGCTTAGTTTGGGTTTAAGGATTCTGAGTGCCTTTTTAACATGGGTACGAACCGTGTGTTCGGAAATCTGGAGTTTAACTGCTATTTGTTTATAAGAAAGGTAATCTCTCCTGCTCAGTTCAAAAATCTCTTTCATTTTGGTGGGTAAAGAAGAGATTTCCTGCTCAACAATCCTTTTCATCTCTTTTTCCCTTAGCCTGTAATCGGCCAGGTAATTGTCCCGGTCAATAAAGTCGCGCAGCGAACTGATGTATTTGTCTTCAACCTGTCTGTGGGCTATCCGGTTGATGATTTTGTTTCTGATGGCCGCATATAAATAAGCCGATAAGCTATGTTCAAAAGCTATGGTTTCACGACGGGTCCATAAGGTTTCAAAAAGCTCCTGAACAATATCTTTGGCCTCTTCCTCATCGGCAATTGTTTTGCAGGCATGAACAAAAAGAAGCCCGAAAAACCGGTCGAAAATAACAGTAAATGCCCCATGATCTCCACTTTTCAGGAGACCAGCCAATTCTTCATCGGTAAACTGTTGATAAGGCATAGTTAATAGTTCAGTTAAATTTAATCATTTAATTGATATTTTCCCAAGCAATTTACCAGATACCTCCATGCCGTGGTCGTCTGTTACCAAAAGGTACCATATTGTAGTTCCGGGTAGTAAACGGCGCAAGGAAATCAATGGCCCTTACGGCAATTAGAATTATATGATATCTGGTTAGCATCCTAATCAAAGATACTACATATAGCCAGGGCATTCCCAAAATTATTGGCTTTTTATTCAGCGATTTTGGCCTAATAGTCTTCCTGGCTGTAATCACTTGGTGTTCTTCCGAACTGTTTAACAAATTCCTTGCTGAAATACTTGCTGTCGCTAAAACCAACCATATAGGCCACTTCATAAACGGTATAAGTATTTTGTTTTAACAGTTGTGCTGCTCTTTTTAAACGTACGGATTTGATGAAATTATTAACAGTCAGACCGGTAAGTGCCTTGATTTTTTTATATAAAATAGGTGTGCTCATCCCTACTTCGGTGGCCAGGATATTGACATTAAAATCATCCATACTGAAATTGTCTTCGATGATGCGCATGATCTTGTTCAAAAATTCTTCATCGGTTGATTCGATAAGTACATTGGAAGGCTGTAAAGTGATCTGCTGACTGAATTTCCTTCTCATATTGGCCTGAAGGGCGAGCAGGTTATTGATGTTGAGCTGCAGAATGTCTATGCTGAAGGGTTTGGTAATGTAAGCTTCGGCACCGGTTTTACGGCCACTTACTTCGTGGATATTTCCGGAACGGGCGGTTAACAGGATGATGGGGATATGGCTGGTACGCGCATCTGTTTTGAGTACACGGCAAAGCTCGAGCCCATCCATGACGGGCATCATGACATCACTGACAATGATATCCGGAATTTTCTCAAAAGCCAGCTGCGTACCTTTCTCTCCATCTTCGGCTTCAAGAATGTGGTAGAAGGAGCGCAACGAAGCCCTGATAAAATCGCGGATTTCGCGGTTATCTTCTACAATGAGTACGGTAATGCGGTCGGAATTGGCCTGCTCTTCTGCCTGCTCCTCATCAGCTGCCGGGAATTCCTGGGGCAATCGGTAAAGGTCGGGGCTCTCTACATTTACAAAAGCGGGGATCAGCTCATCTTTTTTAAAGTGGCTGTATCCGGTTTTTAATTTAAGACAAAAGCAGGTCTGGCTGTTGCCTTCCACAGTTAAATTTGGCATCAGCAGTAAATCGCCATGGTGCAGCCTGGCTATCTTTTTTGATAACGCAAGGCCGATTCCTGTGCCGCTGTTACGTGACAGGGGATCTTTGACCTGGTAAAAATTGGTAAATATCTTGTCCCTGCTTTCTTCAGGTATTCCCTTGCCATTGTCGAGCACACTGATTTCGACATACCCGTTTCCGGCCCTTTTTACCGATAGGCTGATGGCACCATGATCGGGAGTAAACTTAAATGCGTTCGACAACAGGTTAAAGAATACTTTTTCCAGTTGTTCATGATCGAAGTAAACTTCTATAACATCTTCATCACAATTGAACTGGTAATCAATATGGTGTTTTATGGCCAGGTACTGAAAGGACAAATAAATTTCCTTGGCAAATTCGACGATATTTTCGGGCGATACATTGAGGGTCATTTTACCGGCTTCTTCCTTCCTGAAGTCCATCAGCTCATTTACCAGACGGGTTAGCCTCCCGGCATTCTTCTTAACGGTCAGCAGTCGCCTGTTCAGACCTGGCGATTCTTTGGTATCGTTGATCAACCGTTCCAAAGGCCCTACGATAAGCGTTAAAGGTGTACGGATCTCGTGTGAAACATTGGTAAAGAAATCCATTTTCATCTGGTAAATTTCGTGCTCTTTGCGCAGCAGGGCCCTGATCCATAAAAAGCGGAACACCAGGAACAGGATGGCAGAGAAGCAGAGGGCATAGATCAGATAGGCCCACCATGTTTTCCAGAATGGCGGCAGGATGTGAATGATCAGCTGCTCAGGCTGTTTGGTCCACACCCCATCGTTATTGGCGCCTTTAATGAGCAGTTTATACGTTCCTGCAGGCAGGTTGGTAAAGGTTGCTGACGGGGCGGTAACATAGTTCCACTCCTTATCCAGCCCTTCCAGTTTGTAGGCATACTTATTCTTTTCTGATTTGATGTAATTAAGTACAGCAAATTCTACACTAAAAATATTCTGGGCATACGAAAAGGAGATTTCCTTCGTCATGCTGATGTTACGGTTCAGCAGCTTACTTTCATCGCCTATGGCTACTATTTTATTAAAGAGCCTTAGCCGGGTAAAAATAACTTTGGGCACTTTTCTGTTTTCTTTGATCTGATTGGGGAAAAAGCTGACCAGACCATTGTAGCCTCCAAAATAGAACTCTCCTTTACTGTCTTTAAAGAAAGAATTGTAGTTAAACACATTGCCCGGAAGGCCATCCTGTATGGTAAATGTTTTAAAGGTCTTTTTATCAAATTTGGCCAGACCATCGGCGGTACTGATCCATAAATCACCCTCTTCATCTTCCAGTATCCCAAGGATCACATTGCTGGGCAGACCGTTTTTTGTGGTAAAAAAAGTAGTCTTGTTTTGAAAAGGGTTATAGCGGATCAGTCCGGCATCATAGCTTCCCAGCCAGATGAACCCTTTACTGTCTTCCTGGATCAGGTTGATGTCGTCAAATTTTGAGCTGTTGTCGTTAATGGTAAATGCCCTTACCTTATCAGTGCTCGGATCAAAAATATAGGTCCCAGAATTGGTGGCAATCCAGACGTTCTTTTTTGAATCTTCAAAAAAATAACGGATAAACTTCAGGTCGTGGTGATTGGCCAGGCTGTTAAAGGGCTTAAAACTACTTTCCTTTTCGTTGTAAATAAAAATACCCTGAGCCCTGGTACCCACCCATAAACGGTTTCTGCTATCGTGCAGCAAACAAACAATACGGTTAGAGTTTAAAGCCTTGGGGTTATTGTTGCTGGTATAATGCTTAAAGGTTTTTGATTCGGGCAGGTATTGGTCCAGCCCCCCTTCATAAGTCCCGATCCATACTTTGCCATGCTGATCAATTGAAATGGCCTTAACCAGGTTAGAGCTTAAGGAATTGGGATTTTCTACATCGTGTTTAAAACTGGTAAATGTACCGGTGCTCCTGTCGTAATAGTTCAGCCCTTCGGCTTCAGTACCAATCCATAGGTTGTGGTACTTATCTTCTACAATGGAGCTGACCACGTTACTGCTGATGCCATTTTTACCCTGTGTGGATTTATAGGATCTGAAAGGTGTTGAATTGGCATGGTAAAAATTGACCCCACCATAATAGGTACCTGCCCAGATAGAACCCGTGGCATCCATCAAGATATCGTAAATTGAATTCTGGTTCAGGCTATTGGGATCGTCAGGATTGTGGTTAAGGACAGTAAACTCGTAGGTATCCAGGTCGAGAATATTGATGCCGTTTAAAGTTGAGATCCATAAGCGCCCATCCTGAGCTGTTTTAATTTTGCGGATCACATTGCTGCTAATGCCGTTGGGTTGTCCTTTTCTGGACATAAAATGTTTAAATGTCCCAGTGGTACGGTTAAAAAGTTCGAGACCATTGTTATGGGTACCTATCCAAAGGTTGTGCCGGGGGTCTTCATAAATAATGTTGATATCGTTCTCTATTAAACTTTCGGGATCGCCATTTTTATGAAAATAGGATTTAAAATGATACTTTCCATTCTGGATGTACATGCTGGTAAGGCCTTGTAAGGTACCTATCCAGAAAACACCCTGATGGTCCTGACATATCGTTTTGATCAGGTGATGGGCTATTCCACCTTTAGCAGGCATAAAGCGCTGGAACTTATCCTGGCCAATCAGCTTATTTAAGCCGCTGTCGGTACCTATCCAGATATTTCCTTTATTGTCTTCGCATATGGTTCTGATGGTATTGTTGCTGATGCTGTGCTTATTTTTTGCATCATATAAATAGCGTTTAAAGGAATTCGTTGCAGGTATGTACCTGTTCAGTCCCTTTTGTGTACCCACCCAAAGGTTGCCCTTTTTGTCTGTAAGCAGGAAATTGATGTTCTGTCCGCTGCTTAAAGAGGTATTGTTTCCTTTTTCACGTTTATAGATCTCAAAATTTCGGGTATTGTATTTATTTAATCCGTCTTTGGTACCAAACCACATAAAGCCCATGCTATCCTGTGCTATGGACAATACACTGCTTTGAGAAAGCCCGTTTTCGACCGTAAGGTGGTTGAAGTTCATTTTATTTTCCTGCGCACCTGCCACTTCATATCCCAGCAGCAGGACAATCAGTAGTAATACTTTATTTAAAACAAATGACGAAGGCATGCAGGCGTGTGTTTGGTTAAGCGTAAAAATAGCTTTTTACTTTCATATTCGCTATTTTACATTTACAAAAAGAGCCTGTATCGTGATGATACAGGCTCTTTTATACGGTCGTTTTAAACATAGGACAACCGCCTAAACTATTATTGAACAGTAAACTTATAAATGGTTACTGTTTTATATTCCTGTCCGGGTTTTAACACTGTTGAAGGGAATGCGGCCTGGTTAGGAGAATCAGGAAAATGCTGGGTTTCCAGGCAAAAGGCTGAACGGTGCGGGTAACTTACCTGACCTTTACCATCGTGTTCTTCGCCTGTTAAAAAGTTACCGCTGTAAAACTGCAACCCTGGTTCTTCAGTAAGTATATCCATAGTGATGCCTGTTTTGGTACTGCTAACGGTAGCCACTTTTTGCAGCCCCGCTGCTTTTTTCAATACAAAATTATGGTCGTAGCCCTTTCCATATTTCAGTTGCTCGTTGCTGTCGTTAATTCTGGCCCCGATAGCAGTTGATTTGTTAAAATCGAATGGGGTACCGGACACTTTCTCAATTTTTCCGGTAGGGATCAGTGTTGAATCAACAGGTGTAAAGCCATCAGCACTAATGGTCAGCAAATGATCTGTAATAGTTGGGTCTCCTGCCCCATTCAGATTAAAATAGGCATGGTTGGTTAAGTTTACTACTGTATTTTTATCTGTTGTAGCATGATAACTTATCTTAAGTTCATTGTCATCGGTCAATTCATAAGTTACCTTAACCGTTAAGTTACCCGGGTAACCTGCTTCTCCATCCTTAGATAAATAGGCCAGTTCCAGTGTTTGTCCGTTTACTTTTTTTGCCTCCCATACTTTACCGAAGAAACCGTCAAAACCACCATGAAGTGTATTTACACCATCATTCAGCTGCAACTGATAAACCCTGCCGTCTAAAGTAAACTTTCCTTTTCCGATGCGGTTTCCATAACGGCCAATCAGTGCACCAAAAAATGGTTCCCCCTTTTTCTGGTAAGATTTAAGGCTGTCATAACCCAAAACCACATCTGTAAAACCACCTTTATTATTGGGTACCCATAAAGAAACCACCCTGCCACCATAATTGGTTATACTGGCCTCGGCCCCGTTTTTATTTTTTAAAGTATATAAAGTTACCTCTTGCCCGTTAAGGTTAGCTTTAAATGCGGCTGAATCCGGATGGTGGACGGCCGAAACCACAGTACTATCGGTTGATACCGACTTGGTTGTCGACGGACTGTTACAGCTGCTTAAGGCCCCTACGGCTAACAGACTAAAAAAAATTGACTTGAATGTCTTGTTCATTTTGGTGTGTTTTATATTTGATCTTTTGACTAATGTAGAAAAAGAATATTAAATGTCAAAACCACCCTTGATATTATTGAATATGATATCTTTACCGCAGTAGAATAATTATAATGAGATGAAAAGATACACTGATCAAAGCCGGTTTTTAATTGCTGTTGACTGTATTGTATTTGGCTTTGACGGGGAACATTTAAAAATCCTGCTGATTAAAAGAGGATTTGAGCCCGAAAAGGATAAATGGAGTTTAATGGGTGGCTTTGTGACTCCGGAAGAGAGTCTGGATGATGCAGCCAACAGGGTACTGACCCAGCTTACAGGACTGAACGGTGTTTACCTGGAACAAATTCAGGCTTACGGAAACCCTTTAAGGGACCCGATAGAAAGGACGCTTTCTGTAACTTATTTTGCACTGATAGACATCCATAAATATGAAGCACAGCTGAACGATCAGTACCATGCAGAATGGTTTCTGTTAAAAGATGCACCACCATTGATTTTTGACCACAATGAAATGGTAGAAACGGCCAAAAAGAAAATAAGGTATAAAGCTGCCCTGCACCCTATCCTTTTTGAGTTGCTGCCCAAAAAATTTACCATTCCACAATTGCAGAACCTGTATGAAGACGTGTACAATACCCAGATTGACAACAGGAACTTCATCAGGAAGCTGACAGCCACCAAACTGCTCATTAAACTTGCCGAGAAAGATAAATCCGGTTCCAAAAAAGGGGCTTTCTATTTTAAACTGGACAAGAAAAAATATCAGGCCAACTTCCAGGCCTTCTTAAACTTCATTCCAAAACCCGATAAACTAATAGCTGTATAGTAACCTTTTAGCTCAAAATAAAGGATTATTAAAATAAATTCTTTTAATAAAAAAAATAAATGTTAATTAGACGTTTATTTAACTAAATATGAGCAAAGATCAATACGTGATAGGGGTTGACTACGGATCGGATTCTGTACGGTCTGTCATCATCGATGCAAAAAATGGAGCAGAACTGGCTTCATCAGTATTTTACTACCCCCGCTGGCAAAAGGGTTTATATTGCAATCCTGCAAAAAATATGTTCAGGCAACATCCACTGGATTATATTGAAGGCCTGGAACAGAGCATAAAAGACTGCATCCAAAAAGCCGGGGGAACTAGCATTGCCGGGGCTATAAAAGCCATAGCTGTAGATACCACTGGTTCTTCTCCTGTTGCTGTAAATGCCGCAGGCCAGCCCCTTGCTTTATTACCTGAATTTGAAGAAAACCCCAATGCCATGTTTGTATTGTGGAAAGACCATACTTCGGTAAAAGAAGCCATGCAGCTCAACAAACATGCAGCTAAATACGAGACCAATTATTTAAAATATTGCGGGGGTATTTATTCCTCGGAATGGTTTTGGGCGAAGCTACTGCACATTTTACGTGCAGATGAGGCTGTAAAAGGGGCCTGTTATTCCTGGGTAGAGCATTGCGACTGGGTACCTTTTTTGCTTACAGGCGGAACCGAGGTATCGGCAATGAAACGAAGCCGCTGTGCGGCCGGGCATAAAGCCTTATGGGCAGAAGAATTTGGTGGCCTGCCCCCAAACGGGTTCTTTACTGAACTTGACCCTTTACTGAACGGTTTTACAGATCGTTTGTATAAAGAAACTTATACTTCGGATGAAAGTGCAGGTACGATAAGTGCGGAATGGGCTGCCCGCTTAGGGCTAAATGCTGATGTGGTTATTGGTGTAGGTGCTTTTGATGCCCATATGGGTGCAGTAGGCGGTGAAATAGAACCTTACCACCTGAGCAAGGTAATGGGCACTTCTACCTGCGATATTCTGGCGGTACCTGTGGCAGACATAGAAGGCAAATTGATTAAGGGAATTTGCGGGCAGGTAAATGGTTCGGTTATACCTGGTATGCTGGGCCTTGAAGCCGGACAATCGGCCTTTGGCGATACTTATGCCTGGTTTAAAGAACTCCTTTCCTGGCCGGTTAAAAACCTGTTGAGACAATCTTCCATCATAGATGCGGCCACTGCAGCAGCTTTGGAGCAGGAATTACTGGATAAGCTGATTCCGGAGCTGAGCAAACAGGCTGCCCTGCTGCCTAAAAACGATGACGATGAACTGGCGGTAGACTGGCTGAACGGAAGAAGGACACCAGATGCCAACCAGGAACTGAAAGGTGCCATTGCCAACCTCGACCTGGGCAGTGATGCCCCAAGGGTATTCAGGGCCCTGGTGGAAGCCACCTGTTTTGGTGCAAAAAATATTGTGGACCGCTTTATTGAAGAGGGTATCCCGGTAAAAGGGATTATCGGCATAGGCGGTGTAGCTAAAAAATCGCCTTTTGTGATGCAGACCATGGCCAATGTACTGAACATGCCGATCCGCATACACCAGTTTGAACATACCTGCGCATTGGGTGCGGCCATGTTTGCCGCCGTTGTGGCCGGCCTGTACCCTACTGTTGAAACTGCAATGAAAGGCATGGGCAGTGGTTTTGATAAGGAATACATCCCTGAGCAGGAAAATGTGGCTTATTATGAAGCCCGCTTTTTAAAGTATAAAGCACTGGGCGGATTTATTGAAGAAAACAGTTAAAAATATACAACAATGAGTATTTATCAGGATATCAAAGAAAAAGCTTACCTGGCAAACATGCAGCTGCCCAAACTGGGACTGGTGCTGTTCACTTTTGGTAATGCAAGTGCGGCCGACAGAGCCAAAGGTGTTTTTGCCATTAAGCCAAGCGGGGTTGCTTATGAGGAATTAAGTCCGGAAAAAATGGTGATCGTTGATTTTGAAGGCCATACGGTTGAAGGCAACTTACGGCCTTCATCAGATACCCTGACCCATGCCGTTCTTTACAAACACTGGGAAGAAATTGGGGGCATTGTACATACCCATTCTACATATGGAACAGCCTGGGCTCAATCGCAGCGTGCCATCCCCATTTATGGAACCACACATGCCGATCACCTTACCGTAGATATTCCATGTGCCCCCCCTATGCAGGATGACAGGATTGAAGGAAACTATGAGTATGAGACCGGTTTCCAGATCATGAACCATTTTAAAGCAGCCGGCCTGAGCTATAAAGAAGTAGAAATGGTACTTGTAGGCAACCATGCGCCATTTACCTGGGGTAAAACGGCCGGGAAGGCAGTTTACAATAGCGCTGTGCTGGAAGAAGTAGGCAGAATGGCCCTGCTTACAGAGCAGATCAGAAAAGACGTACCCAAATTAAAAGAAGCACTGATCAAAAAGCACTATGACAGAAAACATGGTACTGATGCATATTACGGACAATAAATCAATTTAAAACATTCAATAATGATCAACTTAAAAAATCTGGAAGTATGGTTTATTACCGGAACCCAGGACCTATATGGAGAAGAGACCTTAAAACAGGTAGCCAAACATGCACAGCAGGTTGCTGCATCACTTGATGCCGCAGCAGCTATACATGTGAGCATAGTATATAAACCTATTGTAAAAACCCCCCAGGAGATTTTTGACACCCTGCAGCAAGCCAACCAGAGTAAAAACTGCATTGGCGTAATGACCTGGATGCATACCTTTTCTCCGGCCAAAATGTGGATCAGGGGATTAAATATCCTTCAGAAACCTCTGCTGCACCTGCATACACAGTTTAACCGTGATATTCCATGGGCTACTATAGATATGGACTTCATGAACCTGAACCAGAGTGCACACGGCGATCGTGAATTTGGCTTTATGGTAACCCGGATGCGCAAAGACCGCAAGGTAGTGGTGGGGCACTGGCAGGATGAAGAAGCGATTAAAGAAATTGACACCTGGACGCGTGCCGCTGCAGGCTGGCATGACTGGCAGGGCGCCAGGTTTGTGCGTTTTGGCGACAATATGCGTTATGTAGCCGTAACGGATGGTGATAAGGTAGAGGCCGAACTTAAATTTGGTTTTGAGGTGAACACTTACGGCATTGGCGACCTGGTAGCGGTAATTGACAGCATCCCGGAAGCAGCCATACAGGAATTACTTACAGAGTATGAAGCCACATATACCATGACGGCCGATCTGTTGCGTGGCGGGGAAAGGCATGATTCGGTATATCAGGCAGCAAAAATAGAACTTGGCCTGAAGAAATTCCTGGAAGACGGGAATTTTAAAGGCTTTAGTGATACATTTGAAGATTTGCATGGCATGGTACAGTTGCCAGGTATTGCCGCACAGCGCTTAATGGCAGCAGGCTATGGCTTTGCGGGAGAAGGTGACTGGAAAACTGCAGCACTGGTAAGGGCCTGTAAGGTAATGGGCGCCGGACTACCGGGCACCAGTGCTTTTATGGAAGATTATACTTATCATTTTGATCCGGCCAACGCTATGGTGCTGGGCTCGCACATGCTGGAAGTGGATGCTGCACTGGCCAATGGAAAGGCAAGGCTTGAGGTACATCCGCTAGGTATAGGTGGTAAAGCGGACCCGGCAAGACTTATTTTTAACGTGGCCGGGGGCCATGCACTCAATGCAAGTATTGTTGATATGGGTAACCGTTTCCGCCTGCTGGTAAATGAGGTTGAAGCACTGGAGCCTGAACATGAGTTGCCAAACCTTCCGGTTGCGCAGGTTTTATGGAAACCCCTGCCAGATATGAAAACCGGCTGTGCAGCATGGATTTATGCAGGCGGCGCACACCATACCGCCTATAGCCAGAACCTGAGCCCTGCACATTTGCTGGATTTTGCTAATATTGCAGGTATTGAATATGTAAATATCGGGGCAGATACCAGGATAAACCAGTTCAGGAACGAGCTGCACTGGAACGAAACCTTTTATAAATAATCAACAATGCGCCGGATAAAATTTATTTTGCCGGCGCATTATATTTCACTAACCAAAGAAACACTATGAACAATAGTTTAGTAACTACAGACTATGTAGTTTTCATCATCTATTTTTTAGTCGTTGCCGGCTATGGATATTACATCTACCATCAGCGTAAAAAGAACGAGCATGATGCAAAAGCCTTTTTTCTGGCAGAGGGTACATTAACCTGGTGGGCCATTGGTGCCTCCCTTATTGCTTCCAACATTTCTGCCGAACAGTTTATTGGCATGAGTGGCGAAGGTTTCTTTCTGGGTATTGCCGTTGCCGCTTACGAATGGATTGCGGCCATTGCCCTGATCATTGTGGCCGTATGGTTTATACCGGTGTACCTTAAAAACAAGATCTACACCATGCCCCAGTTTCTGAAAACAAGATACAATGAATCTGTTGCATTGATTATGGCTATATTCTGGCTGTTCCTGTATGTGTTTGTGAACCTCACCTCTATACTTTACCTTGGTGCAGTAGCCATTAACGGACTAACCGGTGGTGATTACCTGCACGTAATTATGATTGGCCTGGCTGTTTTTGCCCTCATCATTTCATTGGGTGGCATGAAGGTAGTGGCCTATACGGATGTGATCCAGGTTGCTGTACTGATATTTGGAGGGCTGGTAACCACTTATATTGCCTTAACGGTTGTGGGTGAAAAATTTGGAGTAGGTGCCAATGCGATAGCCGGTTTTAATGTGCTGATGGAGCATGCCCCTGAACATTTTAAAATGATCATTCCTAAACCTACTGCCGAATCTACGCAGAATGAGATCAGCAAGTACCTTACCTTTCCCGGTCTGGCCTCTTACGTTGCCGGTATCTGGATCATTAACCTGAACTACTGGGGTTGTAACCAGTACATCACACAAAGGGCTTTGGGTGCCGATCTGCAAACGGCAAGAACCGGTATTTTATTTGCAGGTTTCTTAAAACTCCTGATGCCTTTAATTGTAATGCTGCCTGGAATTGCTGCTTATGTATTGTACAAAGGCGGACATTTGCCACAGCTTATAGGTGGTAAGGACGGGGCTTACTCGGCAGTGCTTACCTTTTTGCCAACGGGTTTGAAAGGATTGTCGGTAGCTGCACTTACTGCTGCCATTGTAGCCTCGCTGGCTGGCAAGGTAAACAGTATTTCTACCATTTTTACTTTAGATATCTATTCCAGGTATTTTAAAAAGGGTACAGAAGAAAAAAACCTGGTTCTAGTAGGCAGGACAACGGTATTTGTAGGTATGATCCTGGCCGTACTTTTTACCTGGAACGACCTTTTAGGTATAGGTGGCGAAGGGGGTTTTACCTTTATCCAAAAATATACAGGTTTTATTAGTCCGGGTGTGTTTGCCATGTTTATACTGGGTATGTTCTGGAAAAGGACTACTGGTGCCGCTGCAGTTGCAGGTGTACTGGCAGGCTTTTTACTTTCTGTTTTCTTTAACGAAATGGCCCCAAGGTTAATGGGTAATGAAACCTGGTTGTATACAGCTTATCCGAACGGTTCTGGTGCTTATGAGATTCCTTTCCACATCTGTATGGGGCTGTCCTTTGCCTTCACCATGCTGATCATGATCGGAATGAGTATGGCCGGGCCAAAAATAAACCCTAAAGCTTTTGAACTGGACAAAAGCATGTTTAAAGTTGCACCTTCTACTATGGCACTGATTGTAGTGACACTGCTGATCATTGGGGCACTGTATGTGAAATTCTGGTAATGAAAAAAATCCGTAAATAGCGCCACTATTTACGGATTTTTAATACCGGGCTGGCTGATTAAAAGTTATTTTGCAACTACAAAATTAAACAATCGTTTTAGCCGATTTTTTAGGGAATTCTATGAAAAAAGAAGTGCCTTTCCCCTCCTCGCTTTCGCACCAGATCCGACCATCATGCCACTGCACAATTATTTTTACTATGGATAGGCCCAGGCCAATAGTGGGCTCTCCTTCCAGGCCAGGACGGCTGGCAGTGGTAAATTTATCAAATACTTTAGGCAACAAATGTTTAGGAATCCCAATGCCATCATCTTGAAAAATCAATCTGAACGTATCTCCATGGTCCTCCACTTTCACAATTATGCTTCCTCCTGCCTGGGTAAACTTAAGGGAATTGGAAACAAAGTTATTCATAATCTGCATAAATTTGGCCTCATCTAAATCTGCAAAAAGCTGCTTTTGATCAGAAAGGAGAGAGAAATTTCGTGCTGCTGTTTGCGATGACAAACGACATTCCTCAAGATATTCCCTCAGCTTTAACACCACATCAATATTTCTTCTAACCAGTGATGCCTCAAGTGTATCTAAAAACTCCCTGGAAACCAGGTCAGTAATCAGGCTTATTGATTGCTCAATAATTGTAGATATATACCTGGTACGCTCTAAAACATTAGCATCTGTAATTTCACGATCCAGAGATATAACCAGTGATCGCGCAATATTTAAAGGTCCTCTTAAATCATGGGCAAGCATATGCAATATCGAATTCTTCTTATTGGCATATTTGGCTATGGAAGTGACATTGTCCACCTCAGCAGTTATTTCATAAAAGCTACCAAAAATGATCTTCCCTTTTTTCTTTGTATCTGATAAAAACGGCGTAACTGAATACCATCGCTGAGCATCCTCCTTGCCCAATTTAAATTTAACCACACCAGAGAATTCATCTTTCAAAAGACGGAAGTAACTTTCCTTAATTTTAATTAAATCTTCTGGATAAATCTGCTGCAAAATCCCCTCTGTTGAAAAATCATCAAAAGATAGATTAAACGATCGTAGTATTTGATCTGATACAAAAGTAAATCTCCCGGCCTCCAGTTGGTACGCAAAATGTATGTTATTCAGGGTAATTTCATCCTCAAAATTTGTCATAAGATTCTTCTTTAACTGTTGATAAATGTCTAGTTGAAAGCTGCAGGAACACGGCCCCATTTAAATGCTAACACCGGCAACAGAGAAATGTTTAAGAGAGCAGGGAATAGTGAAAAATTCTTGTGTAACATCACAGAAGAGGCCAAAAACATTTCTATGAGGGCTTTGTTTTTGGACAAAAAAAATATATCCATGACTGGTGTACATTTTAACGAAGGCTATGCTACCTTTCGCTGTACATCCTCAAATTTTTCTTCAGCATCATCCTGGCCATATGGATTCTGGTTTTAACCGTTCCAATAGGAATATTTAATTCCTCAGCGATCTCATGATATTTATAACCCTCAAAATATTTAATAAATGGGAGATAATACCCCTGGGAAAGTTTTTTCAGTGCTTTATGAATATCTTCTACCGAACAATTACTTTCACCGGTATTGTAAGTTAGATTAAAATAGGATTCATTCATGGCTATACTGCTGGCTTCATCCATGTAAGAATTAAATTTACCCTTCCTCCTGTAATTATTGATGAACGTATTTTTAAGGATAATAAACAGCCAGCTTTTTAAATTTGTTCCCTCCTGAAAACTTTGTGCGTACCGCATCGCTTTAAGCAATGTGTCCTGAACCAAATCGGTAGCATCCTCTTCGTTTCGTGTGAAAGAAAATGCGAATCCTTGTAAACTGTCCCTGAACGAAAATAACTGATTGTTGAAATCTAATGGCGCTGTTTTCATATTATATTTTTTAAGGTAAGTAGCACCGAAAGTCCAAACGCCATGCCTTTTAAGGCCATTTTATTCCATGATATCCTAAATCAGCTAATGCCAGCTGATTTCAGGTATTTCTGTCTTTAAAACAAGTATTTATACCTGCTGCAATTAAAATATACCCGTACATTAAACAGCACTAATGTATCCAAACCTGAAACTATTCAGCAGCAAAAAATGTTGTTCTTGAAAAAAGAAAGTATGTTAAACCTATTGCTTGCTGAAGACCACAATGTCGTCCGAAGTGGTATCAAAAAGTTATTAGAGGCCGATGAGGCCATTAATATTGTTGCAGAGGCGATCAATGGCGCCCAGGCATTAGAACTTATAAGAGATAACGGTTCCATAGAACTGTTACTGACTGATCTCAATATGCCGGGAATCAATGGAATTTCACTGATTAGCGAGGTCAAAAATTTCAACCCCAACGTAAAAGTTGTCATTCTGTCGATGCACGATGATGAAAAATATGTAGCCCAGGCATTTCAGGCAGGTGCTTCAGGTTACCTGCTTAAAAATGTGGATGCTGAAGAAATGCTGTTTGCATTGAAATACATCAGCAGGGGCGGAAGTTATATATGCGCAGCGTTATCAATGTCGATGCTGAGCAAGGTACTGAAAAGAATAAATAGTGCCGTAGCAGTTGCGGAAACAGCTATAGATTTTTCCAGCCGCGAAATAGAGATACTGGAATTAATTGCCGAAGGTCTCACCAATCAGGAAATGGCAGACCGGTTATTTATTAGTAAGCGGACTGTTGAAGGACACCGACAAAGCCTGACAGACAAGACGGGATGCCGCAACACCGCTGCTTTGATTCGTTACGCGATGGTGCATGATATTCTTCAATAAAAATCATATCAGCTCGCATACCTTTGGTTACAGCCGAGCCAACCCCGGCCATGAAACGACCTTGAATCAGGATTTCAGCAATATATTGTCCAAAAAAAAATCCGTAAATAGCGCCACTATTTACGGATCATTAAATTACGGAACTCAATCCGCTAACCTTAAAAAAACGATTCCCCCTCCATCAAATGCCTGCTACACCAATCGTTAATTGAAAGAATCATCATTATGATGATCAAAACTACTTTTAATTTACCTGCTCCCGAACAACAGATCGGCAGAAAGGCAAA
This sequence comes from Pedobacter sp. AK017, assembly GCF_014200825.1. NCBI lineage: Bacteria > Pseudomonadati > Bacteroidota > Sphingobacteriia > Sphingobacteriales > Sphingobacteriaceae > Pedobacter > Pedobacter sp. AK017. Next base: position 194,955 of record NZ_JACHCW010000004.1, on the reverse strand, counting down.
AACGATAGCTGAACAGCCCAAATGAAAGGGTTAATGATCAGAGATTTGGCACAGTTTATGAACAAAACGCTATCTATGGTAAAAACCGGACCAACATCTGTATTTATTTGCCTGTTTTTGATGCTCTTCTATATAAAGCCCGCACTGGCCATAAAAGAAGAAGTGATTAGTCATAAAACTTTTGGCAAAACGGTGATTTATATTCCTCAAACTATCCCCACTTCTGTTGCCTTGTTTGTTTCGGGTGACGGTGGCTGGCAGGCTGGAGTCATCAATATGGCTAAAAACCTGGCTTTACAGGGAGCGCTCGTTGCCGGAATAGATGCCAGGCAATACATGGCATTTTTATCCCGCAGTTCTTCATCCTGTTATTATCCGGCAGGTGATTTTGAACAATTGAGCATGATGCTCCAAAAAAAATACAAATTCAGCAGTTATACCAAGCCGGTATTGGTTGGTTATTCTTATGGAGCTACATTGGTTTACGGTTTATTGGCACAGGCACCTGCCGGTACCTTTAAAGGGGCAATTGCACTTGGTTTTTGTCCGGATATCACCCTAAAAAAACCACTTTGCAAAGGCAATGGCTTAAAATCGCACGTACTTGTTCCCGGGAAATCGTATTACCTGGAACGTACAGAAAAACTGGCGGCACCATTTATTGCGCTCAACGGCATAAAAGATGAAACCTGCCCGTTTCAGGCCACTAAAACATTTTTAACAGGTATGCCCTTTGCCGAACTGGTTACTTTACCTAAGGTAGGCCATGGATTTTCTATTGCAGACAACTGGTTGCCGCAATTTTACCAGTCTTACAAGAAGATCATCGCAAGTCGCTCTGCCATTGAGCAGAAAAATGCGGCGAGCGTTCAAAGGATGCCAGACAAACTGATCACTACATTGCCGTTAAATTTGCTTCCGACGCCTTCGTCCGACCAACCACTGATATTTATGATGTCGGGGGATGGTGGATGGACAAGTTTTGACCAGTCGCTTGCCGAGTCTTTTGCCGAAAAAGGAATGGCAGTAGTGGGACTTGATGCCCAAAAATATTTCTGGAATGCAAAAACACCCCAGCAAACAGCAGCCGCAATAGCTGATGCCATTTCTTATTATATGCAAAACTGGAAGAAAAAGAAATTTATACTTGCCGGTTATTCCTTTGGTGCCTGTATTGCCCCATTTATTGCGAACCGGCTTCCTGAAAACCTGCAACATAACCTTTCTGCAGTTTGTATGTTATCACCGGATGAACGTGCAGATTTTGAAATCCATGTTGCCGATATGCTTTCCATTGACGGACAGGATGAACCTTACAATGTATTGGCTGAAATGAAAAAAGCAAGGACATTTAAACTGATCGTGCTATTTGGTGATGACGAAGATCCGGCTACAACAAAACAGTTCAGACAGGAAACCTCCCGGGTAGTCACCTTGCCAGGCGGCCATCATTACAACAATGATTACACTGGCATAGTAAACTATGTTATAAAGTCATTGTAATACACCTGTTTCATATTTCCGGAACTATTTTTTTGTTACATAGCGCAACTTTTATTTTTTTTTAGCATTTTTAATATAAAATTAGTTGTTATGCCTTATAAAAAAACCATCGTATTCTCAATATTATTGAGTACCGTACTCATACTCAGCGCTTTTATGCCACAACAGGAAGACAAAAAACCTGTAAACCTGAAGGTTTTGCCCAAAAATATTAGTGAGAAAGAACTGGATGACATTATGGACGGCTTTAAGGCTGCCTTAGGCGTAAAGTGTAATTTTTGCCATACACCAAGGAAAGACAATCCGAAAAAGCTTGATTTTGCCAGTGATGAAAACCCTAAAAAGGAAATTGCGAGAAATATGATCCGCATGACCAACAAGATCAACAAGAAATATTTTCACGAGAAAGATAAAGAAGGCAAGCTGATCAATATTTCATGCGTAAGCTGCCACAATGGAAAAGAAGAGCCGCAGACCATTAAAATTTAATTTTACAGGCTTACAACTGCCTTGATCACCCCATTCTTCGGATCCAGCCAGCCTTTAAATTCATCTTTTACCTCCTCAAATAAAACCCGGTGCGTGATGTATGTAGCGGGTTCTACCAGTCCAGCTTTCATAGACCTGATCACATGTTCAAAATCCTGTCTTGTGGCATTTCTGCTGCTCATTAAGGTAGCCTCGCGTTTATGGAATTCAGGGTGACTGAAAGAAATGTTTTCTTTTTGCAGGCCGATCAGCACAAAACGTGCCCCATGGGCCATATATTGAAAGGCATTATTGATGGCTTTCAGGCTGCCCGTGGCATCTATAACTACAGTAGGCATATCCCCGTCCGTAATTTCTTTCAATTGCTCCAGTACATCGGGGGCCAATGCATTGACCACGTGAGGTACATTCAATTTTTCTTTACAGAACTTTAAGCGGGCATCATTGATATCCAGGGCAATGACTTTAGCGCCCGCAATGCGGGCAAATTCCATGGTGCCCAGACCAATAGGACCGGCACCTATGACAAGTACAAATTCATCTTTCCTGACATCCGCGCGTTTTACCCCATGGGCACCGATTGCCAATGGCTCTACCAGTGCCAGCTCGTCAAAACTGAGGCCTTCTCCATGTATCAGCAAATGGGAAGGGACAGAAAGATATTCTGCCATTCCTCCATCCACATGAACACCGCAGACCTTAATGTCGGTGCAGCAATTGGGTTTGCCTGAGCGGCAGGCAATACATATCCCACAGTTAAAATAAGGAATAAAAGTTACAGCTTCTCCTTTTTCAAAACCTTCTGCCCCATCAAATTCAATCAGCTCACCGGAAAGCTCATGGCCCAATACCCTTGGGTAGCTGAAAAATGGCTGGGTGCCTTCAAAAGCATGCAGGTCTGTACCACAGATCCCGATCCTTTTGATCTTTATAATTGCATGGCCCGGACTCAATACAGGTTTTTCAGCAAGCTGGTATTCAAACGTTCCGGGTGTAATGCAAACTAATGTATTCATTTCTTCTTTTTAATGCTATAATAACAATTTATGCGTTGGCCAGCGCCCTGTCCAGATGTACATATCCCCCATCCACATGAATGATCTGCCCTGTAGTGTGGCTTGACCTGGCTGACATCAGGAAGGCAGCCATATTGGCAATTTCTTCTGCTGTGGTCATCCTGTTTTCGAAAGGTATTTTGTCGGTGATCTCTTTCAGCTTTTCTTCCGCGTCCGAAAGCGTTGCTATCCAGGTTTCATAAGCCGGTGTCCAACATTCTGCAACCACCACTGCATTTACCCGAATGCCATATTTCAGGAGTTCTACCGCCCATTCCCTGGTCAGCGCATTTCTGCCCCCATTGGCCGCAGCATAAGCTGACGTATTACCCTGTCCGGTTTCGGCAGTTTTAGAGGTTATGTTTACGATTGTGCCTTTGCTTTTTTTCAGTTCGGGCAGTGCAAAATGGGCCATTAAAAAATAATGCACTACGTTTTTATGCAGCGAGGCCATAAAATCTTTGTAATTCCCATTTTCGAGCCCCACCCCATCATTTACACCAGCATTGTTCACCAATCCATCTATCCGGCCAAAGGCACCAACAATGGCTTTCACCGCATTTTCACAGGCATACGGATCGCTCAGCTCTGCTGCAACCTGAAACGCTTTGCCCCCGGCCGAGGTTATTTCTTCCACCACTTTCAGGTTATCGATTTCTTTTCGTCCTACAATTACCGCAGTTGCACCTTCGGCTGCAAATACCTGCGCCATGGCTTTTCCTATGCCTTTGGCCCCACCGGTAATCACAATGACCTTTTCTTTTAACTGTAAATCCATATTTAAACACTTTATTTTTTTAGCAGCTGCTTCCCGATCCAGTTCACCAGATCCTGGCCAGCTTCGAAATTCTGATAGTCTGCAGGTAATTTTCTGCCATCTACATATTCATTGTACAACCATGGATCGCCAATGGCAAAAACCGCCCCTTTACCATATTTAGCTATGGCCATTACATTATCGCCATCCTTATCCTTGAGCACTGCTTTTGCAGCAGTGGTTAATTTCAGGCTGCTGTATTCTTTGATGTACAATTGCTTTGCGGTTTTAAATATTTCGTTGTCTGGGGGTAGCATTACCTTACCCATCTCAAACTGGCTTTTTACTACCCTGCCTTTACTATCCTTGTTAAATTCAATACCAAAAGTTTTGGCCAGCTGGTTAAAATGGTCCAGTTCCACATTACCGGTATCATTGGCCATCAATACCAATATGCCACCACCCTTAACCCATTCAGCAATTGCTTTAATGTCATTTTGGGCAACAAAATTCGGTTTTTCCGTTTCTTTTTCCGTATCCGGATCAACAATGATATACACCGAAGCATTTTTCAAATTGGCTGCCGTAGGTGCCGCTTTTAAAGTTGCAGTTTTAAAGCCTGCATTGTTAAACTGATCTGCCCACATAGAAAAGCCGCCATTAGCCAGTTCATCCCATTTATAATGCCAGGAAACCAGATTTCCGCTTTGGTCTTTCCGACTTTCATTGTTAAAGTATGAATCGAGTAGCACGGTTTTACCCAGCCCGGGTTTAGGAAGGGCGGCAATTTCCATTTCATTTGCGGCCATTAAAAATGCGCCCACACCTTTGGGATCATTGCTAACTACCTTTTCGCTCATATAATACTCATAACTGCCATCACGGTAAGGCTTACCACCTAAACCAGAAACGCTTACTGTGCCCTTCAGGTTGATCTTACCTTCTGCACGCTGCTCCACAAATTCCTGCTGAATACCTTTATAACCTTTACTGGCTACCACAAAATAGGAAGCAGGGAGATAACCCAGACGAACACCTTTGGCGATGGCATATACAAACATGCCGGAAGCCGAGGACTCAAAATAATTGCCTTTACGGTTTGGCTGGTCTAAAATATCATACCATACCCCTGTTTTGTTATTTTGTGTGTTTTTAACAGCTGCAGCAAGACGGTTCAGGATATTGATCATTTCCTGACGTTTTGGGTGGGTTTTAGGAAAATTGTCCAGGGTTTCGACCAGTGCCATGGCATACCAGCCCATTGCCCTTGCCCAGATATGCGGAGAAAGACCGGTTTTTGGATCTGCCCAGCGCTCTGTTTTGCTTTCATCCCAGCCATGGTACAGCAAGCCGGTCCTGGTATCTCTCGTATTTTGTTCTACCCAGATGAACTGATTGGCAATGTCGTCAAAAGCTTCCTTATTTCCGATAAGCGCCGCATATTCTGCATAGAAAGGCTGCCCCATATACAGACCATCCAGCCATACCTGGTTTGGGTAGATCTTTTTATGCCAGAAACTACCTTGTTTGGTTCTGGGTTGTATCTTTAACTGTTCCCATAAAGTAGTGGCCGCTTTAAAGTATTTTTGCTGACCGGTTATTTTATAGAGGTCAAGCAGCACGGTACCATTCTTTACATTATCAATATTTACATGCTCCTGGCTATAGGTATCAATTGTCCCATCTGCCGAAATGAATCCATCCATGTCATTCTGGATGTACTTGAAATAGCTGGCATTCCCTGATCTTTTCCACAAAGCATCCATTCCGTCCTGCACTACACCATGGTCATAGGACCATTTTTTTGCCCTTTCTGGCCAGATTTCCATGACTGTTGCAGCCATCTGATCGGATAAAGGTTTAGCAGGTGTTTTAGCAATCTGGGCATCTGCTGAAGATGTAGTGCCCATCAGCGCCAATAAGCTAAATATAAGGGTTCTTGATTTATTCATACTTGTTATCTTATATTGGTTTCATACAATTCTACATAGTTTTACCCGGTGATTAGCGTAAAAACGGCAAAATAACTACGCAATCGTTGCCAAAGTATTATTTTAACCTGATCTCTATATCTTTTCTCCTCGATTCAGGTATCACTTTCAGCAATTTTACCTGGCTGTCTTTTAACTCTGCTTCAACAATGGTTTGATATGGGGCATGCAACCTGAACCGGACATTCCATTCTTTTGGCCATGCAGGGAACAAATAAATGGCTTTACCATTACTTTGCAACAGCATTTCCTGCAGACCGATCATGCCCGAACCGCCCCAGTTGTGATCGGGTACCCAGTCAAATCCAGGTCCCCAGAATGCCGGGAACCTCCTGCCCGAATCTTTTAATTTCCCCAAAGTGAGTTCAGCAGCTTCTTTTGTTAAACCCAGCCTAGCCGCAAAAATATTGTCCTGTTTCCAGCCTATATGACTTCTGAACTTTAACACATCCGGATCATTGTTGAAGGTGTTGATAGCCGTATCCAGCCCCGGACGGCCAATTCCGTAAATTCCCCAGGGATAAACCGGGTACAACTGCGGGCTTTCGGTATTGTTGACCCGCTCCCATACTTTAGCCGGTGCAATGGTAGTATGGCCATTAAATTCCCGGAAGCTGATGGGCGGAATACGTTTCAGCATCGCTTCCCAGCTTTGCTTTTGCTCCGTTGTAATGTCCTTAACCTGCAGTAGCCTGCTCAATACCGTTTTTAATGCAGCAATGGTAGAAGTAGCGTTATAGGCCATTTTATAAGTCTCGGCAGCCGATCCCGGGTACAGCACCAGGTGTCCGCTGCCATCCACTGCTTTACTGCCCCTTTGCCGGGCCAGGTAAGTGTAATGTTCATCAAAAAAGCTGAGGCAGCTGCTGATAAAGGGTAAATATGGTTTTACTGCTTTGCCGGCATAACTTTCTGTTTCCAGCATCATCAGACAAAATTCCAGCACCGTATCCCATTCATATTCCAGCCAGGCATTGTATTCCATTCCCTTATCGTAGTTTTCAGGACGCTTCCATCCATACTCTGCCGGGTTTGGCAAGCCGAAATTCTCCAGCTGTTCAGTAAAGCTTGCGCCTTTATGTTTCCAGTAAAATGCTGTCCGCAGTTCTGCATTTTTTAGCAGCCTGGTATAGAAATCGAATTGAGGCTGCATCATTTCCGCATCTCCGCTTTTTAACATTGGCCAGTATACCAGGCGCTGGTTTTGCGCAGTATGGGTTCCCCCGCCCCAGTTCCTAAAATCCGGGGTATATTTCAGGGTGGTATCTACCAAAACAGGATCATAGGTGAAAAGACCTCCGTTAAATTTGGTCGGATAAGTACCAAAAGCATTACAGCCAAGCATATAACGGAACAGTTGATAGTTCTTTCCGGCCTGCACCACTGTTTCATCCTTGTTGCCCTCCAGTTCTATAAAACTACGTTCCCAATAGGCATTCCACCACTTGATGCTATTGTTAAAATCCTTCGCAGCGGCCTTATTTCTGGTCTGGCTCAAACCCGCTGTCCAATGCCGGAGATCGGTTGTGGCCTCTGTATGTAAGGCCAGGCTCAGGCTGATCGATGTTCGCCCTTTATCGTTTTTCAATTTCCAGCCCTTAAAAGCAATGCCTGCATAAGTACCAGTGTAATTCCCTGCCGGAACCATTCCTGTTCCCCACATCATTCCACCAAATACCAGGTTCTTAAGCGGGTCAAACAACTGGTCTTTAATGCTGTCCAGGCCTTGTTGTTTAACGGTTATATCGAATACCGACTGCGCTTTGTTTTGATGATAAAACAGCAATCCATTATTTTTAAAAGCAATACTATCTTTAAAAGTCTTTACCTCACCCTGAGGAGCCCATTTATAAGAATTCTGATTGTTTTCTTTGCCTTTGGTCAGGCGATCTGCATATCGCCAGCTTTCATACCCGGCTTCGGCGATGGTTTTCCGGTTGCTTTTTACTTCCAGATGAACCAATGGTTTAAATACATCCACCCAGAGCCTCACTTCGGTGGTCAATCCTGCTTTTTTACCCTTAACTTTCACATAACCGTCTTTTAAGATCAGTTCCTGTTTAAAAGCTGCATCTTCATCAAAGGGACTGGGACTTAGTTTTAAGCGCAGGCGCCCAAGTTTCAACAAGGTATTGTTCTCATCGAAGGTTCCACTCCTGGCGATGTAAAACAGCAGTTCGCCCTTTTCTACCCAAACGTTGAGGCCAATATCGCCCCCGCCGCAGGGCATAGATCCCGATGCATTTTCACTCTGGCTGGTCCATACCAGGTTCTGATCAGCTGTTGCCGGCTGTTGGGCCAGTACAGGTATGCCCAGAAACGATAGAACGATACCAATGATAAGGGGCTGTATGTGCTTCTTGTTATCCAAATCTATATTTTATTTCAATTGTCCCAGTCATCTGTACGGAAGGAAGATACCGGCAGGCCATCTGTACCAAACAAATCTCCCGTCACAAAATCTTTAAATGCATACCGCACAGCCACAGGTTTTTTTACCTGATCGGAAGATACCGTTACACTACTGCCCGAAATTTTAGCCGTTGCGGGATAGAATTTTTTATCGGTACCTGCAATTTCGAATAAAGTTAAGCTTTTACCAAAAGATGTAAGGCCATTGGCTACATTTTGAAATTTAAGCACCGCTGTATGGTCTTTAATACTCATTGCTTCATAAGCTGGACTGGCATAGCCAAGGCCTTTAATGCCATAGGTATTTCCTAATGCCAGGTAAGCCAGCCGAGTCCCCCCCTTTTCCTTATTGGCCGGATGGATGGAGTTTTCCTCACCGATGTCCATCAATACAGCCATACCTGAAGCAGGTATTTTAGCCAGCGATTTGCGTTGTGCGTCCCTGATAAAGGCCGAGCTGAATTTACCTCCGGTATGGTAAGGCGGCAGCTGGGCATAATTATAAGGAGCAATCTGCGCATAATAAAAAGGAAATTCGCCCATCCCCCAGGCTTCCCGCCAGGCCTTTACCATAGCCGGAAAAAGTTCTTCGTAACGGTCTGCCCGATCGTAATTGGATTCTCCCTGGTACCAGATGGCCCCACGGATGCCATACCCAATTACCGGGTACAACATGCCATTGTATAAGGTGGTTGGCGTACGGCTTACTTCTTTTATGGTATCCGTTTTGGCGGGGATCTTCACTTCAGGAAATGCCTTTAACTGTGCTGGCGACATCCAGGCTTCTATAGAAGAGCCCCCATAACTGTCGTTGATCAGACCCACCGGCACCTGCAGCATTTCACTTAACAGGCGGCCAAAGTAATAGGCCGTAGCACTAAAGTTGGCTACGGTTTCTGGCGCAGCAGCTTTCCATTCAGAGGCTTTGCTGTTGTCCTGCCTTTCTGTAACAGAAGAACGCGGAACGGTATATAAGCGGATCTGAGGATTTGCAGCTTTCAAAATGGCTTCATTGGACCCAATGACAGGCTGCCCTTTAAAGCCTTTCATCGGCATTTCCATATTGGATTGCCCGCCGCAAAACCAGACTTCCCCAATCAGGATATCTTTTAAAACCAGCGCTTTGCCATCGCTGATACTGATTTCAAAAGGACCACCTGCTTTAGGGGTGTTGATCTTTATTTTCCATTTGCCATCGGCTGCTGCTTTTACACTGTACCTGCGCTTATTCCAGGAGGGGACCAGTTGTACATCGCTCCCTGCTTTTGCCCAGCCCCATATTGCAACTGTTGTTTGCTGCTGCAATACCATATGGTCGGTAAAGATAGAAGCTGGTTTAACCTCTGCAGAAACATTCGCAGAAAGGACAAGCGCAAAGGCCAGCCAGATAAATTTCAGGGTATAAACTTTAATCCTTTTCATTTTTATATTGAATTGATGCGGCTTCTTCTTTTAATGCTTTACGGCGCCAGTAATTGGCCAGTATTGAGCCCGAGATGTTCATCCATGGGCTAAATACGGCTGCTGCCAGGCCAACTGTACCCAGCTTACCCATAGAACCGGCCAGCCCTGTAGCCATTCCTCCGTTTTGTAATCCAACTTCAAATGCCAGCGTTCTGGCATCTGCTTTATTAAGCCCTATTATCCGGCTGAAAGCATATCCGAAAAAATAACCTGCGCCATTATGGATAACAGCAGCAATGAACAATAAAAAACCTACCTGCAAAAGATGATCACGTCCGGCTGCTGTAGTAACTGTGGTGAAATAAACAATTCCGGCCATAGAAAAGTAAGGCATGAAATCATCAATTTTAGGAGATTTCCTGGCAAGCATATGATACAGTACACCGATAACAACCGCTCCTGTAAAGAAATTAAGCACTTCTAAACTTTCTAAAAAAGGTTCAGATAGATTGGGGGCAAAAGTGCTTTTCCAAATCAGCAGGTTAATCACTAACCATGCTGCAGAAAGCAATGCTATGCTATTTAATTTCTTTGCCTGGTCAGGAGATGCCGTTTTAAGATAATCATGAATAAGTGCAGCACTTAAAGGAACAATCACAATCTTAATGATCTCCATCATCATATTAATGAACTTTACTTCTATTAAAGTTCCGGCGAGAATTTTCATTAAAAAAGGGGTCATTACCGGAGCAGCAATGGTGGTAACAGCAGTTACTGTTACAGACAGTACCAGGTTTCCTTTGGCAATGTAAGTCATTACATTAGATGCCAATCCGCTGGAGCAACAGCCAATCAGGATAATTCCTGCCGCAATTTCTGTATCAAAATGAAAAACTTTAGTTAACAGCAATCCCATCAAAGGCATCACCGTAAAATGGCTCATTAAACCTACAACAACACCTTTTCCAGACTTTGCAATTCCTGTAAAATCTTTAATGCTCATCTTCATGCCCATGCCAAACATCACCAGTTGAATGACGATCAGAATAAGCCATTTATTTCGCATATCTACACCGCCAATGTTAAGCAGTTTTTCAGGATAAATCATCCCGGCAACAACAGCGGTAATAATCCATGCCGTGTACTGATAACTTTTAAGGGATTCAATCGACCCCATGCCGATAGAAGTACTAAGGGCCAGTACAAGTGCTGCCGGCTGCCAGAAGACAGCATCTGAGCGCAGCAGGCCATACAGTAAAACAGCCAGGGCAACTAAAGCGACAAGCAGGCAAAACCTGCGGAACGTATACATGGCCCTTACTGAATCAGGTTGGCAATATGCTGAATCGCCAGTGCAGGACTAGCTAATATCGGAATGCGCTTCCCTGTATCCGGTAAAGTATCAACCACACGCGACATCGAAGCCTGTGCCAGTACAATCACATCCACTACAGCAGAAAGTTCCAGGAGTGCCTTAGCCACCATCTCATCGTGTTTTTCTGGATTCCCCCCCATCAGTGCTTCAAAAGCACCTTCACAAAGTTTCGAAGTCAGCTCAATTTCTTTTCCTGCAATTGCAGCCCTGCGTTTTACCAGGTCGCTGGTTGGCCCAAGCGTAGTGGGCAAGGTCGCAATCACACCTATCTTTTTACCGGTTTGAACGGCAAGGTCTGCCATTGGCTGATCAACCCTCAATACAGGAACACCAGTTAGACCTGCAGCAGTTTCAATAGCTGCACCTATGGAAGAACAGGTGACCAGGATAAAATCGGCCCCTGCTGCCTCTGCGGAAGCCACATGGTCGACTACCCTTCTTGAAGTTAGTTTCGTCAGTTCATTTCTACTGATCACATCTTTTATCAGGCTGTCGTCCACAATGTTAAATACATTTACATTGGGTAAATATTCAGAACATAGTTTCTGGAAAACAGGCACCAGTGTGGCAGAGGTATGGACAAGTCCGAGTGTTTTGGCTTTCATATTTTAGTTGCTATAAGGTTATTGTTAAAAAAATCTTCTTTTCCGACCTGGCCTCCTTTAAATACCAGTTCTAACTGATCAATAGCCGAGCCTGGGGCATCAGCCCGGCAAACAGGGGCACCTGGACTAAGCGGGGCAATCATTTCAACTGCTGCAATCCCCATAGCCCTGGCGGCATAGCTGGAAGTATCACCCCCGGCAATGACCACTCTTTTTAGTTTTATTCTTTCTGCAGTTTTACGGGCAATCATCCCCAATAAACTGCCATAAAGCTGTGCTGTTGTCACTTTACCAAAATTTTTCTCCCTGAACAGCTGATCCGTTTCGTTAACCCGCTGGTCATCATTGCCCAGGCTGGTATGGATCAGCGGATGTTTGCCCTGCCGGATCAGTTCAGTTGCCTGCAAAGCATATTTTTCTGCCGCTTCTGTTATCAGTATGGAATCCGCATTTAAATCTTCCTCTGAAGCCCGTTCCGCAAGGGATATGGTGTCTATGGCAATTTCAGTAAACCCATTTTTTAAGGCATAGGCAATTTGCGCTGCAGTAACCGGCGAACAACTTCCGGATGCGATGAGTACGGGGCCGTGCTGGCTGCTGTCTTCCCATAACACTTCCTTATTTAGTGTTCCATTTTCCTGCCAGTGCGCTCCGAGTGCCATCTCTATACCCGAAGATCCGGCAGAAAACAGCGTTTGGCCGACTGTGGCCATGCCGTCTATAATGGCTCCTATGCTTTTCAGGTCTTCCTGCTGCAGGGCATCAAAAAGTACTATATCTTCTCCTTCCAACTTTAATGCTGTAGACTCCTGCTGGTATTGATGCAGGGCCAGGATATCAAAAAGACCTATGTTTTTAGTGGTTTGCTTGCCTAAATGTAAACGCAGGTCGCTCTCTTCTGCCGGGGTTACCGGATGTCTGGACATAGAAGGATGCCTGTCAAGCCGGTAAATATTCCCTTGGCTACCAATACCCATACGGGCAAACAAATTGCCAAACAGGCAGTACCTGCCTAAGATCGGGGCTGCCACCAATAAGGGCACTGTTTTGGTGTTAAATACAGCGGCACCGATATCAATTGCCTTACCGATGCTGCCTATGGCAGGAGAAGAGTCGAAGGTAGAGCAGACTTTATAATGCACATGACGCGGATTGAGCCCGGCCAGCGCTTTGAATGCGGGCTGAAGCTCCACTTCCATTTCGACAGGCGACATCGTCCGGCTCATTCCGGCAATACCTATGGCCTGCAATTCAGGATAACGGGCCAGTTGTGCAGCTGAAGGTGTTTCGATAAACAGTACCGTTTTGATGCCCGACCTGCTTAAAAATTCCAGCGCGTCAGTTGAGCCGGTAAAGTCGTCGCCATAAAAGGCCATCAGCAGGCGCTTATTTTTTGTCACTTCCATCAGCTAGGTCTGTTTTTTACCGAATACACTTACCGAATGTCCAAATTCAGGATATTTTGCAGCTGTTTCAGCCACTGACAGGCCATCTACAGCACCTTGCCAGGCCTGTTGTAAAGCTTTTACGCCACCTGCAGGACCGTCTGGATGCGCCATAATTCCACCTCCGGCCATGTATAACAAGTCTACAGAGGGTACGCGCCGGTAGGTTTCAACAGCCTGCCCGCCCCACTGCCCCGAGGATACCACTGGTAAAACCGAATAGCCACCCAATAAGGGTTTGAAGCAGGCTTCAATAGAACGCACTACAGAATCGTCAGTTTCCCAGAATTTGTTTTGTATGCCATTTACATGGATCTGGTCGACCCCGGCCAAACGCCAAAGCTGCTGATAGGCAGGAAACTCTATACCCAGTAAAGGGTGACGGTTGAGCATACCCCAGCCATTACGGTGGCCATGAATAGCCAGCTCCCCTATTTCGCCAATCTTCTTAACCCCTGCCAGCCCAACACTATTGAGACTGATCATCGCTGAAGTACCCCCTGAACGAAGGATCTTTTCGTAATTGCGCTGCATCTGGTCGATGTCATCGCTGATGTTAAAAGCATACATTACTTTTTTTCCGCTGCGATCAGCATGTCTGTTGATCACTTCCATAATGGCATCCACCCGTTTATCAAAGGGGGAATTGGCAGATGAGCCCAGCAGTTCATCATCCTTGATGAAATCAATTCCAGCCAGGGCAAGGGTATTTACCAAAGCAGCCGTTTGTTCCGGCGTCATGCCGATGCTGGGTTTGATGATGGTTCCGATCAGGGGCCTGTTGTAAACACCTGTTAGTTTCCTGCAGCCGGCTATGCCAAATTTAGGCCCTTTAAAGGCGGTAGCAAAAGAAGCTGGCAATTCCAGATCCATCAGCTTAAGCCCTGTAAACTGGGTCAGCTCATATAAATTTCCCTGCAGGGTAGACACCATCACCGGCAGGTTATAGCCGAAATTCTCTATCGACCAGGAAACCTCGATCATAGCGCGCTGGTATTTACCGCCGGCAGACAGTACGCCTGGTATGGCGGGTTCATTAGCTGTATCCATTGGGGTAATGCTTTCTACCCTGGCGGCAAAGCGCTGTTTCAATTCTTCGGTTTCGCCCGGCACGGCAATAAAGGTTCCTGAACTTTGCTCGCCGGCCAGCACCTGGGCCGATTTTTCGAGATCAAGCGGCGTTTCTATGTAATATTTTGCGGTTATTCTTTCCATAATCGTATCGTTTATCTGCTTACCGGTAACCAAACAGACATTTCTGAATGCCCCCTGTTGCCCCAGGCAAAATAAGGCACCAGTTTTATAGGGCTCAGCGCATTGTTTTCGTTAAGCGGACGGTACAGTACATTTTTCCAGTCTTTATTTTCAATCAAGCGGGCACTGCCTTCCAGGCTTATCATATCGGCACCATCAATTTTGATAGGCGTCGCTTTCAGGCTGATGTTGGCCGGAATGAACACATTAAAGATCTTTTTACCCGGCAGATCAGGGGACTCCAGGCAATACACCACCGGTCCGCGTTTCACCGCAATCTGGTTCCTGTTTTCTTCTACCAGCGGATTGGCTTCTACCAGCTGTGCTTCCATTGGCAACACCAGTTCTATCACGTCACCCGCTTTCCATTTCCGGTTCAGTTCGGCATAAGTACCTGGCCTAAGATCCATATTTTCCACTTTACCGTTTACCTTTAAATCTGCCCTGGCTGCCCATCCCGGAATCCGGAAAAACAGGGAATAAGGTTTGCTCCCTGTTGAGAGGATTTTGATTTTTATGTTGCCATCCCAGGGATAATTGGTTTCCTGGCTCAGCTTTAATTTGGTTCCATCAGTTAAAGTAGTATTTACGGTATTGCCACCATACAGATTAAACCACAATCCTTTATCAGAAATACTATAAGCATAATCGCTCACTTCTGCAATGGTACGCACTACATTGGGCGGACAGCAATTGGACAGGCCGATATAAGGCACGCGGTCTTTGGACCAGCGCTGTTTAAAGGGCAGCTCATCTGAATAGCTGAGCGGATTGGTGTACAAAAATTTCTTACCATCCAGGCTGATGCCTGACAATACACTGTTGTGCAGGGCCAGTTCCATTACATCTGCATATTTCGCGTCAGCGCTAATCTGGAGCATGCGCCAGTTCCACAATACATTGCCGATATTTGCACAGGTTTCATTGTGTGCAGTAAAATTAGGCAGCTGAAAATCGCGGCCAAAGGCCTGGTGTATCTTTTGTACTTCTGTTGGGTTATAAGATGTCCCATCTGGCGATGTCCCGTCATAAAGCGATCCACATCCCCCGGTGATGTACATTTTATGCTGGTTTACATCATCCCACATTAAATTCAAGGTCTTCATCAACGAATCGTTACCTGTTTCGGCATACAAATCGGCCACACCAGCGTACAGATAATTGGCCCTCACGGCATGGCCCATGGCCTTCGTTTGCTGTAAAAAAGGAATCCTGTCCTGGTTGTCATCCGTACCATCTTCAATCTTACCTTTTATGGCTATCAGATGTTTAGCCAACTCCAGATAACGTGGGTCTTTAGTTGTACGGTACATTTCAATCACGCCCATATAGTGGGATGGGCAAATGGCATTTCTGGCCAGGGCCGGTGAGGCCTTCTGGTAAAAATTATACAGGTATTCGGTGGCTTTTTTAGCCACATTCAGTAAGGTAGTTTTACCGGTAGCCCTGTAATGCACACAGGCAGCCGTCATTAAATGTCCGATATTATAGGCTTCAAAGCTCAGCCTATCCTGAAACTGGTTCTTTGAACCGGTTTTACGCTGCTCTATCATCGCTTTGGTATAAATGTAACCATCATCACGCTGAGATCTGGCTATGACCGCAATGGCCTTGTCCATCATCGCGTCTAATTTTGGATCGTTGGTAGATGCATACATACTGGCCATAGCTTCCAGCGTTTTATAATAGTCACCATCATGGAAAGATGGCCCTTTGTGTGATCCTGTATCCAGACCAGCTGCGATCTCAAAGTTTTTGAAGGCATGACTGATGTTGGCGTCGTTATAAATGGCCCACATATTGGGTACCATAGCTTCTTTCGCTACTTTAAAGCGGTCGGCCCAGAAACCTTTGGTCCAGCTCACATCCCTCATGTTCAGGCTATGCAGTTTGGCATGCTGACTATTAGAGGTATTGACCAGGCTTTTATCCTGGGCCTTACCCATACCTGCTACCAAACAGCAGGCAAAACACAAACCTAACATCATTCTTTTTGGCATAGTTATCGTTTCCATCAGCATATTTTTTTGCTTTTTTATTGTATCTCTCGTTTAATTGTTGCTCAGCTGCTTAAATAGCCTTACCGGACCAAGCAAGCCAGCCTCATTCAGTGGCTTGCCTTCCAGGCGGTATGGCGCATTGGTTTTTGTGATTCTCCTGTCTTCCGGCAAACGCTGATCGCCGATGATCCTGTTGGCCCAAGTATTGGTTACCGTTATGTCCAGCACATTGTCCCCATTTTTTAGAGCAGCTGTAATGTCTGCCTGGTAAGGCGCAGTCCAGACCACACCACAAGAAATTCCGTTTACCCGAACCTCTGCGATACAGCCTACCGTTCCCAAATCCAGCAGGTATTGCTGCCCGGCCTGTTTTTTAACTTTAAAATTATTACTATACTCCGCTGAACCTGAGTAATATCTGATCAGGCTGTCCGGATGTTTACTCCAATCGCTCAGCGCAGCAAAAGTTACCGGCTTTTCCGGACCGCCATAAGCAGGATCAAAACGCACTTTCCAGCTCCCATTTACCATGTTTACCAATTGCTGTTCTTTCCAGTTTTTGCCTGTAGCAGAGGCAGTAGTAGCCGCCCTATCTTTAAAGATGACAAAGGTGGAGGCATTTGGGGCCAGCTTTAGCTGCATTCTTGTACGACCAGCCTCAGTTTTCCAGGCTTTCAGGGCAATAGTTTCATTAGTTACAGCATCATAAAGTTCAGGTATTTTACCGGCTGTTCTAAAAGAAAACTCCAGCAAGCGCTCTTTATTTTCCTGGTTAGCAACAAAATAAAACTCTTTATCGGCTGCAATCCTATGGGTATAAGCTACCTTTTTCGCATAATCTCCATTTCCTTCCATTACCAGCAGATCCCTTTCCAGGCCAATAAGGTCAAAACTTTCTGCCTGATAAGCACCCTTAATGATCCTTCCCTTACCCAGTGTTTTCAGGGAAAGCTGCTGTTGCCCCTGTCCTGCTGTTTTAAAATTACCATCCCAAAGCTCGGTCAGTAAAGTCTCAAAGTCCTGATCACTGCCTGTTTTAGGCATACCCAGCTGGAATTTCGGACGTTCACCGAGCACAAGGCTTGCACCTGCTTTCGCCAGCTCGTTCAGCTTTGCAGCCACTTCCTTACTCATATACTGATAATTTGGGTTCAGGAGCATTTTACCCGGGATAACCAGTACCGCATAACTTGCACCGCTGGCAAACACCACTCTCCCGTCTTTTACGCTTGCGTCAAGCAATACATCAGGATTAAAAGAATCGTAGGCATAGCCCCTTAATGGATTTACCCAGTCTTCCGGATCGGCCATGTTTGCCGAATGTGTTACCCCTGCAGGCTTTTGTCTTAAGGGCTCGCCGGTATTGGCCAGTCTTTTTGCCTCAGCTGCCACCACTTCAGCACCAAAAAGGCCAGGCAACAGGTTAACCAAACGATCAGGTAATACCGAGCGGCTGGGCAACTCTTCACCAATAAATACCGCGACATCGGCTACAGGCTTACCCTGTTGTAAAAGTGCCTGACAACGTGTGGCATAATCTACCCAGGCCTTTCCAGGTTTCCACCAGGTCTGGTCACGCTGAAAATATAAACCTATCCCATCCAGTGTCATCCCTGGCTTTTGGTCCAGCCATGGATTATGGGCAAAAACATGATATACCAGTTTATTGATGCCCAGCGCATAATTTCTATCCTGTAAGGTCTTCATATTGCCGGGATGTTCATTCCAATCCATCCTAATGGTGGTGAAAGCTTCTGCCTGTATGATATTTTTGCCATAAATGTGCGCGCCGGAAACCGCATCCAGCATGTCGTTCAGTTTATCGTGTGTCGGACTGTTCAACCAGAACTCACCCATCGGCATGTCTACATTTTTATAATGCAGCAGGCCATCGCTCAGCATGGTCGGTGCAACATTCTCAGCGGCAAAAGTGACACCTTTCTCTTTGGTCAGGCTGGATAAGGTGTAGTAAAACTGGTCTGCAACCAGTTCAGCAATGGTTTTTCGCACATCATGTAAAAAGGCTTCAGACAGTTCAGCACTTCCAAGCGGTATGCCTACCATAGCAGGCAGATAAGGCATCAGGTCGTAGCCTCTGCGTTTCTTAAATTCCGCTGCAAAAAGTGGCGACCAGTTCTGGCTGCCACACTCCCAGCTGTCAACAAACAATTCATTCAAAACCTTTGAGGCGATTTCAGGTCCTCCATGTTTTAAGGCTGCCCCGTACCAACTGTCAAATTGTAATTTTACTGCAGCCGGATTAAATTTATCACATTCCAGCCCCATACCTGCTCCGGCAGTGGCATTCTTATGACCGGTGGAAGTATGGCCAATCCTCAATATGGTCCAGTTTCCTTTAGGCGCCTTCCAGTCTAAGCTGCCGTCTGCTTTAATTTTATCGCTCAGGTTGATGATCTTATCTATCGGTACACATAAATGGTCTTCCAGCGTCTCTTTTGTGCTGGCTTTGCTGATGCGCCATACCAAGCCAGCTTTTCCCTCAAACTGGTTGATCCTGGCTTCCGCAGAAAGCTCCAGGTTCCTCAGTTTTAAAGAAGGCTTCCATTTGGCGGCGTCCAGATCTTCTGAACCGGGCTCCGATCCTTTTTTATCGTATACGAAGCGGTAATATCTTGCGGTAACGGGTACAATACTATGTGTCACATCGGCATCAGTGTCCTGCCAGCCATGCCTTGGCGGTTCCAGGCGCCCCACCGAACGGAAATTTTTACCATCATCACTAACCTGTATTTCCAGCCGTTGTGCCTGGTAGTTATTGCTGCCAGTACTTATGCGGATGGTGCGGGTGGTAAAAGGCTGTTTAAAAGCATACTGAATCCAGCAGGCTTCATTACTTCCAAAATTTTTCGTATTACCCGGTCTGATCAGTCCGCTTGCATCTGCAGCATTACTGGTCGTAATTTCGGGAATCACAGTCTGTGTGGAAATACCGGCACCTTCAGCTGAGGGATAGGCGTATACCGCAATGTCTTTATAATAATCTTCCAGGGTTTCCGGTTGCTGCAGTTTTATTTTTTCATCTGTTTCACCCTTGATATTCAATTGGGTAGATACCACTTTCTGCATAGAAAGTTCAGGTGTAATCCAGGGCCCTCCGGCAAGTGCAAAGCCATCACTTACATGCATCCCCAGTTTCAGGTTTAAACGCCCGGCCTCCTGCATGGCAAAGGTTACCATGTCCCACCATTGTGGGGTAAGCTGCCGTACAGATCGGTTAAATAAAGGGGGATTGGGTACATCTTTAATCGATAAAAGATATGCACCTCCGATGCCCGCTGACTTCATGGCTTCCAGATCGGCGGTAATACCTGGTTTTGAAACCCCGCCTTTAATCCAGTGCCATAACACCCAGGGCTTAGCAGACTCATTTGCCTGCGCCATAGCTGCGCCAGGCTGCAGGCTGCAAGTCAATAAAACGAATGCTATGGTTTTACTTAAGTTCAAATTCATTATGATTTGGCGGCAATCTTATAACCTTTTAATCCGAAATAAAGAATAACTAAAAAACAGATCAGCGGCACATAATAGCCAATCTGAACCTGATCATTGTAGTGATCAATCAATGCACCCATGCATACCGGAATGATTGCACCCCCAACAATAGACATGATCAGCCAGGATGAACCAGGTTTGGTATCATCACCAATTCCATCAATTCCCAATGCAAAGATGGTTGGGAACATGATCGACATAAAGAATCCTAACCCTCCAAGTGCATAAACCACATACACTCCGCTTCCTAAAACTGCAATTAAGCACAGAATAATACAGACGATCGCATAGATTGACAGTAACTTCTGAGAAGAGATCCATTGCAACAATGCAGTGCCTGCAAAACGGCCTACCGTAAACAGGAAGCCGTAAACAATTAAATAATATCCGGCAGTACCTTCGTCAAAACCAGCCCCCTGTTGTGCAGCACGGATAAAAGAGCTCGTTACACATACCTGAGCGCCCACATAAAAAAACTGTGCCACAACCGCCCATTTTAAATGTTTATGCCTTAATGCACCAATAAAGCTACCCTTAGCCTCGCCATCGATGCTTTTGGTTTTGATCTCCGGGAAACGGATGAAACAAAAAATTAAGGCAAAAAGCACTAAAACACTTCCCAAAATAATGTACGGCATTTTAACTGAAGCAGCTTCTTCCATAAAGTAGGTATTGCGGTTAATTTCTGTCATCGCTGCCAGCTCTGCTTTGGAATAGGATTTTCCTGACAGGATAAACCTTGTACCTACGTATCCCGCCACCATAGCCGCTAAACCATTAAAGGAAGCTGCTAAATTTAGTCTGCTGGTGGCTTTTGCAGGATCTCCTAAAACCGCAGCATATGGATTTGCAGTAGTTTCCAATAAGGTTAAACCACAGCCGATTATAAACAGGGCAATTAAAAACGTGATATAGGAAAGCTCATTTGCTGCCGGCACAAACAAAAAAGCACCTGCAGCAAAGACCAGTAAACCAGCAATCATACTTGCTTTATATCCCCATTTTTTAAGGATCATCCCCGCAGGAATTGCCATTAAAAAATAGGCCAGAAAAACTGAAGTATCAATCAGCATCGACTGCGTATTGCTTAAATTACAAGCTTTTTTAAGGTGAGGAATCAAACTGGAATCCAGGTTGTGCGCCATCCCCCATAAAAAGAACAGGCTGATCACAAAAATAAATGGTACCAGGTATTTTTTACCCGCTGCAGGATCACTGCCCCTTATCACTTCAGGTGCTGCTGAATGGTTCATATTTTGGTTTTTAGGTTTTTATCTATTCCAATTCCCTGTAACAGGGAATCTGTTATTTCTTTTTTACCAGCAGCAGGTGATCACATACCAATACGACCTCACCATGCTGGTTTATAATTTCCACATGCTCAGTTACCGTCCCATATTCCGGTTTTTTTGCCTCGGCCTTCTCCGAAATGGTAATCTCCGAATGAATGGTATCCCCTATGTACACGGGTTTTACAAAGCGCAAACGGTCATAACCTTTAGAAAAGGCTTCAGGATTGATCTCGGAAGCGGTAAGCCCGATCCCAATGCTGAATATCATGGTACCATGTGCAATCCGGTGTTTAAAAGGCTGTGTTTTGCACCATTCCTCATCCATATGATGCGGAAAAAAATCTCCGGTATGTCCTGCGTGGACCACAAAATCTGTTTCTGTAATGGTCCTTCCCAAGGTTATCCGCTTGTCCTGTAACAGGTAATCTTCAAAAAATATCGATTTAAAATACATGTTCCGTAATACTTTAATTGTTGTTCAGTTGTTCGCTTATTTTTACACCACCTTTATTGCTGGAGAGATAAGCACTCTCCACTACCGCCATCGTTTTGATCACATCTTCTACACTGGTATGCAATACCGGTGAAGAACCTTCCTTGTAGCGCATAAGGTTAGCCATAGTGCCAATAAAAGCTTCAGGAAACCAGGAACCTTCCAGTTTCAGCTCTTTCCATTCTGGTGCTTTCCCTTCTTCCTGCAAACAATATTCAAATACATCAGGTACCCCATGCGGATAATCCATCAGCAAACCTATGTTCGCTTTGATCGAACCCTCTGTACCTTCCCATTTGATGAAACACTCCTGGTTATGCGGCCCGAAATCATGGTCGTGGTTGGTATTGATCACCGCATGCATGGTATCCCCGTAATCCATCAAAATGGTGGAGCGGGAAGAGGAAAGTGTTTTAGCCGGATGTTTTAAGGTCTTTGCCATTACTGTTTCCGGATCTCCTAAAAAAGAGCGCAGCATATCGATATAGTGGATGCTGTGGTAAAGAATCTCCAGACGGGGATGTACCATTACATGCGGAAAAATCTCCCATGGTGTTTTAATGGTCACACGCACTTCCATATCATACAGCTCACCAATCATTCCCTGATCGATCATATACCTTGCAGCACTCACAAATGGTGCAAAACGCAACTGAAAATTGATGGCCGCAACCAGTTTTTTCTGCCTGCACAGTTCCAGGATCTCTCTGGCCTGTTTAAAGTCATCTCCCATGGGTTTTTGGATCAGTACCGCTGCCCCATCTGGTAGTTGTTCCAGTACTTCCAGGTATTGTTCGGGCATAATGGTCAGGTCAAACACGGTATGCGCAGGTGCCTTGGCTACGGCTTCTGCTACAGAATCATAAACATTCGGGATCTGAAAAGCTTCCGCCAGCTTTTCAGCTTTAGCTTTGGTACGGTTTACAATTCCCTGAACTGCAAAACCTGCTTTTTTATAAGCCGGAAGGTGTGCATCTGCTACAATACCGCCAGCCCCGATAATGATAATGGGTTGTATGCTTTCAGGTAAAACCGGTTGATAGATGATTTCCATAAAGGTCTATTTGTCAATTAAAATGATCTGTTCCTGGGCGAGGCGCAAAATTTCTGCAGCAGGTAGCTCGCTGTTTAAGGCCTTTAATACCGCCACATCAATAATCGCTGCAATTTCTGCCCAATTGCTTTTTTGCGGAAGTGTTTTTGCCCCTTTATGCAATTGTTCCAGTTTATGGTAATAAGGTACCAGCTTGTTCACCAGGCTATCTTTCCAGGTTGAAATCCGGCAGCCAATTCCACCTTCCAGCGTCAACTGCTTATCGTTCTCCTCATTTACTGCGAAACGGAGAAAATCATAAGCAGTTTGCTTATGTTTACTACCCGAGCCTATGGTATATACCCAATAAACATTCAACGAAGCCGGCAGGTTATTTTCCGAAACCGGCAATGAAGTTACCCCTACTTTGCCTTTCACAGCCGAAGCGGCATCTACCTCGCATACCGATGCAAAACCAAACCAGTTGATCATCAGTGCAGCTTCACCTCTGGCAAAAGCCTGTCCGGCCTGTACAGAATCGTAGTTTGCCGAACCAGGGTGTACAGCTTTTGTGTCTTTCAGCAGCTGACGATAAAAATCAAGCCCTTCAGCAGCGGCTTTGGTATCAATATTTATTTTTCCCTCTTCATCGAGCAATGCCCCGCCCCGGCTCCACAATTGCAGGCAGAAATCAAACACCGTATTGTGCCCATCAGGATAGCACGCAAATACACTGCCATAGAGGTTTTGTTCCGGACGGTAAAAAAACCTGGCTACCTGCCGGAATTCATCCCATGTTGCAGGTATTTTCAAATCCCTTCCGTATTGCTGCAGATAACGTTGCTGTTCTGCAACATCATCAAATAAGTCTTTTCTGTAGCTCAGGCATTCCGGACCATCATGAAAGGGCAAACCTACCACCTGTCCTTCAAATTGCTGTAAAGCCAGCAATGACGGACTCCAGCCCTCCGGAAAAGCCGAGGGGGCATTGGCATCGAGGTGGGGGTTCAGTATTTCAAAGGCCTCGCTGGCATAACCTTCCAGCAGCCAGTCGGTATTGATGTGGGCAATGTCCCATTCGCCTTTTTTCAGGCCATCATTGCCCAAAGTAGCCTTATGTAGCTCATGCAGGTCGAGCGGAACCAGTTCTGCCTGCAGGGTACAACCCGAATGCATGCAATAGCTATCCCACACCTTTTGCATAGCCGCCTCGAAAGGGGCAAATTTGCGCACTGCTATCCTGATGGCTTCCTTATTCATGAACACTGGGTTTTAAAGTGATAAACTGGTTAATGATCCTTTCATTATCCTGCCCCAATTTAGGAGAACCTTTGGAAGAAACCAGCAATTCTCCGTCAATCTTTATCGGACAACGGGTAGTCTGGTAACGATAACCGTCCTCCATTTCCACTTCCTGAATCATATTTAAGGCCTTAAAGCCCTCATGTTCCATCAGTTCCTTCCAGTTCAACACCTCCGAACACCAGATGTCGGCAGGTTCCAGCACAGCAAGCCAGCTTTTGGTTGCAGCGGTCTGTAAATGGGCTGCAAGTATTGCCTTGATCTCCTCCCGTTTGTCATAAGCTTCAGCCGGATCGGTAAAAACTTCCATGGCCTTGCAGCCCAA
Source organism: Pedobacter sp. AK017 (assembly GCF_014200825.1). Taxonomy (NCBI): domain Bacteria; kingdom Pseudomonadati; phylum Bacteroidota; class Sphingobacteriia; order Sphingobacteriales; family Sphingobacteriaceae; genus Pedobacter; species Pedobacter sp. AK017. The sequence continues at coordinate 170,707 of NZ_JACHCW010000004.1, read as the reverse complement.
TAAAGCAGCAAGTACAGGGATGGAGCCCATTGCCAGGGCAATAAAGCCGTCAGCAGTTTTATAGATTCCGTAAGGTGCACCTAAATAAGCATTGGCATTGTTATGTACCGTTCGTTCTGGAAGCTCAGCACCGTCATTCATAAAAGTAGTGATGGTCTCAAACTGAAAATCATACGCCGATTCGATCATACTCACTTGTACCAAGCCACCTGTTCCGGTGCTTATTTTACGAAATAAGCAGGCCAGGATACCTTGCGCCAGGTGCGAACCTGCCAGCATGTCAACAATAGAAAGTCCCATAGCTACCGGGCCGCTGTTGGCATTACCACTTAGCCAGGTCAAACCAGTTACCGATTGCAGCAACAAATCCTGTCCGGGCTTGCCTTTACCTTCAATTTCTGTTCCATAGCCAGAGAGTTCCGCATAAATGATGCTCTTGTTCAGCTGCTGCACATCTGCATAACCAAAACCCAGCCTTTCCATTACACCCGGACGAAAATTATGGATCATTACATCCGCCTTTTCCAGTAATTCCCATACCATTTTACAATCTTCCTCATTTTTAAGGTCAAGCTCAAAGCTCTCCTTATTTCTGTTGATGGCATGAAATACAGAGGATTCCCCATTCATAATGACATTGGAAGTATATAAGGTACGGCATATATCGCCTACTCCTGAACGCTCTATTTTAATCACCCTTGCACCCATATCGGCCAACCTCAAGCTTGCAGAGGGGCCCGATAAGAACTGGCTAAAATCTACCACTAAATAATCTTCCAGGGCTTTCATATCCTATTTTAAATCAAATTCTTTGTTAATCCTTTCATTGTCTGCACCTATTTTAGGTGCGGCTTTGGCCGCATAAAGTTTATGCCCGTCTACACGGATGGGAGCCCTTGTAGTAGCTATGGTACGTCCATTCCCTAAATCCAGCTGTTGCCTGATTTCCTGATTTTTAAAGACCTCCATTTCAACAGCCTCTTTATAACTGAGTACTGCCGCACACCAAACGTCAGCCGGCTCCAGTACACTCAGCCAATGCGCATTGGTATTGGTTTTGAATGTCTTCCCCAATAACAGCAACAAGGCATCCCTGTTTTCAAAAGAAGCAGCGGCACTGGTGTATGCGGCCGAGATGTCGCAGCCAATCAACTGGCTGATCTTGTTCAGATCGCCCATAGCCAGGGCCAGGTATCCGTCTTTGGTTTGGTAGGTGCCGTAAGGGGCGCTTAAATAAGCATGTGCGCTGCCTTTAACAGCACTTCTTTGCGGCAACTGCCCGCCATCATTCAAATAAGTGGTCAGTACCTCAAACTGCACATCCAGTGCCGATTCCAGTAAACTTACCTCTATCAGCACGCTTTTATTGGTTTTGGCCCGCTTGATCAAAGCGGCTATAATTCCCTGCGTCAGGTGGTTGCCACACATGATATCGGTTACCGACAAGCCAAAAGGCACTGGCCCCTCGTCTCTGCTGCCCGAAAGTTGCGTTAAGCCGGAAACAGACTGTACCAACAGGTCTTGCCCGGGTTTTGCCGCCCATGGCCCCGCGGTTCCATATCCGGTAACTGCGGCATATATAATTTTTGGATTGATGTGCTGTACCGAAACATAATCCAGTCCTATCTTTTCCATCACCCCAGGCCTGAAATTATGGGTCATCACATCCGCTTTGCCAATCAGTTTACGAAGCAGATCCAGATCTTCCGGATTTTTCAGGTCTGCCGCATAAGATTCCTTATTCCGGTTAATGGTATGAAAAAGTAAGCTATCTCCTTCAACAAAGAGATTTTTAATGGCCAGCTGCCTGCAGGCATCGCCTTTTACCGGACGTTCGATTTTAATTACGCGTGCACCCAGATCGGCTAGCTTCAGGCCAGCTGATGGCCCCGCCAGGAACTGGCAAAACTCTAAAACAAGAATTCCTTCTAATGGTCTCTTCATGACAACTGCAGGGTTCTGGATTCTACATATAAACTATTCAGCTTTTCCAGTACTGATATTTCAGATCCTCCCATCATGAGGTAATCACGCACGATATCCCCGGCATGGTCCTGGAAAAACATGTGCCCGTGGTAACGCGGTCGCAAGAAAGCCCTCTGCAGTGCTGGCAGCGTATTCACAAAAAAATCATTCGACCTGTGGTTCACTTCTGCATCTGTCCAGGCACTTAAGTGGCCGGGCTGACCACCATTTTCGAAGAAAAGCCCCTGTTGCCAGAATGGCGAAGCTACATATCCTGCATATTTTACGGCCATTTCTATATGCTTACAAGCTGAAGATACGGCCAGGCCGGTTCCTCCAAGCGTACTGCGCAGGTTACTGCGCCCATTCAAAGAGATCATGTCATGAAAATGCAGCAGTTTGCGGGCATAACCTTTTCTGGAATAATTGGAATACCCATAAGCAAAAGGACAATAAGCAATATCATCACCTAAGGTCATGGCTTCATATGTCTGTATTGGATTTCTTTTAAAATTATCGGGATGAATCTTTGAAGCCAGTTCCCTGTACATCCTGAGTGCGGCAATACCAATATCACTGGATATGATCAGGTCCTCCTGCTGGCAGGGATCTTCGCCCAGCGAGCAGCAAAATGTATAAAAATTCATGAGTACATCAATGGGGATCCCCGCAAAAGCCACCAGGCCTTTATCGGCCAGGTTCAGTAAATCCTCAAATGTTTTTGGCAAAGCAAGGCCATGCTGTTCCAGTAAATCCGGTCGGCAGGCCGCTACGGGTGTCGCCGCATCTATCGGGAGTGCCCACTGGTGTCCGTCGTAACTGTAACTCTCATAAGAATGTCCTACTGTATTGTCTTCCTGGTCTTTTAAATAATCCTTTGTAAAATATTTGTCCAGCGGAAGAATGGATCCTGTTTTGGCGGCAAAACCTGCCCAGGGATGATCAATTACCAGAAGATCAAATCTTTCGGCCAGCTCCTGTATGGAAAAATCAGCAAAAGCCTGTAAACTTCTTTTCTCCCATATAATTTCTACTGATGGATTCAACTCTGAAAAACGCTGTGCTGTAGCTACCATTGGGGTAAAGCCACGGCTATGGTTCCATGTTATTCCTTTTAAACTAATTTTGTCACTCATGACCTTTCTGCTCTTTATCTTTATTTTTTTACCGCAATGTTATTTGCCTTTCAAGGTAATTGTTACAACAGCCTGCTGTAAACCTTCTGAAGAGGCCGTTAATGTTAATTTTCCGGCTTTGGTTTTTGCTTGTACAATAGCAAGGCAAAGTCCGTTATAGGCTTTCCGGTAATAGGCTTTGAAAGGTTCCAGACTGGCCTGAAAACCATTATCTACACCAGCTATCGTGCCCTCACCTTCCAGTTTAAACTGTACCCTATTGGCTGCATCCGGCACCGGATTGCCATCTGCATCTAAAATCCTTACCGTTACAAAAGAAAGGTCTTTACCGTCTGCGGTTATAGTAGTCCTGTCGGCAATCAGTTCTATCTTTGCAGGCTTACCAGCAGTTTTAATCTCTTTGATCAGCACCACCTGCCCGTTTTTCCTTGACACCGCTTTTAAAGTACCTGCTTCAAAATTAACCGGCCATACTACGTGTAGTTCTTCTCCCTGTTTACTTTTGGTACCCAAAGATTTTCCATTCAGGAACAGTTCTACCTCATCCGCATTGTTGTAATAGGCCCAAACATCTATCTTTTTACCCGGAGTCCAGTTCCAGTGCGGAAACAGGTGCAGTACCGGTTTACTGGTCCATTCACTCTGGTACATATAATAGGCATCCTTAGGAAAGCCAGCCAGGTCAATGATGCCATAGTAAGAACTTCTTGCCGGCCAAGGATAAGGTATTGGCTCTCCTAAAAAATCGAATCCTGACCATACAAAAATCCCTGGTACATGGGCATATTTTTTTGCTTCCTTCCAGGTTTCTTCATGTGTAGAACCCCAATATGCAGAAACGTTATCATAAGCAGAAACTGCCCAGGCTGCATTTCCGTCTGTAAATTTGGTTTTCCCATCTTTAGGCCAGCGGCGGATACTGTCGGATGGCATGTCGTAAAAACCGCGGGTAGCAAATGCAGAAGTTGTTTCTGAAGGCAGTAATGTCTGTCCGGGATAGTTCTTTGGAAAATCCTTATACAGTTTATGGTTATAATTTAACCCGTAAATATCCAGGGCTTTGGCCTGGTAAATAAAGTTCTTCGCAGAATCTGTTTCTGTCAATGCCGATAAAACCGGACGTGTGGCATCTACGTCCTTTACCATCTTTACCAATGACCTGGTTAAAGCCACCCCGGTACTATCAAATTGCTCACGGATCTCATTGCCAATGCTCCATAAAATAATAGAAGGGTGGTTTCTGTCCCTTTTCACCATGTCCTGAAGGTCGCGCTGGTGCCATTCAGGAAAATCAAGATGATAATCCTGTTTGTTCTTCTTTTTAGCCCACATATCGAAAGCTTCGTCCATTACCAGGAATCCCATTTTATCACAAAGATCAAGTAATTCCGGAGCTGGCGGGTTATGTGCCGTACGTATGGCATTACAGCCCATCTCTTTCAATATTTCCAGCTGGCGCTCCATGGCCCTTACATTCACCGCAGCACCCAGTGCACCCAGGTCATGGTGCATACAAACCCCCAGGATTTTCAGGGATTCACCATTCAGGAAAAATCCTTTTTTGGCATCAAAGTTAAAATAGCGGATGCCCAGTGGAGTTTCATAAGTATCTGTTAATGTTTTATTGACAAATACCCGGGTCATTACTTTATAAAGGTACGGCTGTTTTACCGACCACAGCTTAGGATTGTTTACCCTGGCAAATTCTGCTACTTCAAACAAGGTGTCTTTTAAGGATATGTCCTTCATTTCTGTAGTAGATACCACTTTGCCATCTGCATCATGTACTTCCCATTTCACATCGATCTTAGCTTTTACCCGCTCTTTGTTTCTGATCTGGGTTTTGATGTAAACGTTTGCCGAGGTTTTACTTACCGAGGGTGTAGAAACAAATGTACCCCATTGGTTCACTGCAACCTTTCCGGTGGCCGTTAACCAGACATTACGGTAAATTCCGGATCCTGAGTACCAGCGCGAATCGGGCTGGGCAGCATTGTCTACCCTTACAGCAATGACATTTTGGCCCGTTTTCAAATATTTTGTGAGTTCGTAACGGAACGAAATATAACCATAGGGCCTTTTCCCCAGTAAATGACCATTGATCCAAACCTCACTGTTCTTGTACACCCCATCAAACTCAATAAAAACATCTTTTTTTTGCATGGACGCCGGTAATGTAAATGTTTTCCTGTACCAGGCAATACCCGTAGGTAATCCCCCACCTTCCGGTTTTGCAGGATTCTTTTCATCAAACTTCCCTTCAATGCTCCAGTCGTGGGGCAAGGTAAGTGTCCTCCATTTACCATCCTTAAAACCGGGTAATTTCGCCGCAGCATCATCACCCAGAAAAAACTTCCAGTCCTGGTTAAAATTCTGGCGTATGCGCGGGGTGCCATATGCAACAGCCCCAACAGTCAGCATCAGCAACAATAAAACAAGGTTCTTTCTTAACATCATGATGTATCTTTATTTACTATCCGGACTTATAAACTCCAGCTTACTTTTCCCTAATTCTTTTGAAGTGGCTACTGCAATTCCGCGTTGGTCTTTTTTATTAACCGCGCAATAAAAATGGTATACCAATCCTTTATACTTTAACACAAAAGATTTATGTGCATACAGCTTATCGTAAACTTCAGAAGATTCAATTAAATTGTTTCCAGTCCAGTCTGTCCAGTTAACCAGGTCATCTGAAGCAGCAAAACGGTTAAAAGCTCCCTGTCTGTCCTGCCAAAAGGCCCCAAAATAGAACATCACCCAAGTCCCGTTTATTTTCTGGATCACCCCATCTCCAGTAATCCCAACCGGATGATGCACCACAGGATCCTTACCAAACCTTTTCCAGTGCAACATGTCATCTGACACTGCCATACCGATACGCTCATACCATCTGGTCTTTTTATTGTTCTCCAGTGAATCACCAACGGCATTGTAATACATCACAAACCGATGTCCTGTTAAACGCTGCTTATCTTCAATTACCGTGCTTTTAAAAAGCTTATTGCGGTTTTCCCACCACCTTACATCCGCATCAGCCGAAGTCAATACCGGTTCGGGCAGTCTGGTCCATTCCTGGGCAACCCAGGGCTTTTTATCAGTATAAGCCATCCCTATAGATAAAGGTTCCGTTTCATAGCCCTTTTCTTTCCCTCCAAAATAAGACATCCAATACTTCCCCTCAAACTTGCCTAGTTTGTAATCTCCACCCCACCTTGTGCTGGTCAGCGCATTATATCCGGCTTTTTGGTTGTCATCCCATTTTCCTGCATCACCAAAAGACATGAGGCGGCCCAATTTTTCCCAGTTCAGCAAATCTTTGCTTTTGGCCAGCCAGGTCTCATAACCACGCCCGCTATACACCAGGTAAGTCATGTACCAGGTATTGCTTTCCCTGAACACAGTCGGGCAATCCATTTTATGCCCTTCATCATCAGGCACCATCACCAATCCATACTTATAAGGTGTCTTAACTTCCTCATAAATCGATTTCATCCTGGCAGCCGAAACCTCCTTACCCGGCTGGGCAAAGACTGCTACCGAAACAAAAAAGCTGAAGATGGATAAGGTAAACTTCATGATCAAAACTATTGTACTTTAAATTTATAATTACCCGAGCCGACCTGGACTACAGCTCTTCCTTTTTCAAAACCAGCAGGCCGGATCTTTTGCCCCGATTCACTGACCTGCTGCGTTGCTGTAGCAGGCAGATAGACAGTTGCTTTTGTATTCGCAGGTACAATAACATCCAGTTCAAACGCATCAGCGGTTTTTCTCCAGTTACTTGCAATTTCGCCATAAGGCGACTGGTAACTGCTTTTGGCATAACGCAGGTCGCCAACCGGTTCCGGATAAATCTGGATGTGGTTAAAAGCAACAGCGCCTTTTTCCTGGCGGATCCCGCCAATGCCGCTGTAAAACCACTCCATAATGTGGCCCAGCATAAAATGGTTATTGGACACCGTGGGCAAAGCGGCCCATGATTCCGTTAAGGCGGTTGCACCTTGTGCCAGCTGATAACCGTAGCCCGGTACATCAGTCCGGCTGTTCATATCGTAAATTACATCCGATCTGCCCTCTGCTTCCAATACCCGCAATACATAGCGGTAACCAATATCCCCGGCGGTTAAACCATTATTTCGGTCTCTGATGTCTTTGACCAGATTGGCGACTACGGCATCTTTATATTCAGGGGCAACCAGGTTCATATATACGGCCATGGCATTGGCTGTCTGGCTGCCTGTAGCATATTGTTTGGTCTCTGTATTAAAAAAAGTATCGTTAAATGATTTCCTTACTTCCATCGCCAATGCTGCATATTTGCCGGCATCAGCATTTTTACCCAGTAAAAGGGCAATTTTCTCCATTACGTTCAGGTCGTAATAATAAATAGCAGTGCCGGTTACCCCCATTGGGGTAAGCTGAGAAACCCCAGGTCGTTCCGGCCCAAGGTCAAACCAATCACCCAGCCCTTGTGAAAGGATATTGTTTTTAGCTTTCGTACCCAGGTAAGCCACATAACGCTGCATCATGTCGTAATTTTCGGCAAGCGCCTGTGTTTCCCCGTACCATTCATAAAGATACCATGGCACCAGGATACTGCTGCTCCCCCATTCCGGAGAATCGCGGAACATACCATTGCCATAGTCAAATTTTACATATTCGGGCGAAATTTCAGGTACCAGGCCATCTGCTGTCTGCGAATTCCGCATGTCCTGCAGGGCCTTTTTAAACAGCGCAGCAGCATCATAATTGTAGCGCACAGAACTGCCCATCAGGTGAAGTTCTTCCAGCCAGCCCAGTTTTTCCCGGTGCGGGCAATCGGTAAATACGCTAACCATATTGCTTTTAATGGCCCAGTTGACCAGATCATCTGTTTTATTGAACAGTTCACTTGAACTTTCAAATGAACCTGCAGTTGCGGCTGCATTGCGTACATGCAAACTTTTCAGGGTTATTAATGAGGGCTTACCAGTTGTATTAGACTGTCCTTCCGGTATCCCGCCAATTACCTGCAGGTACCTGAAACCAGTATACATAAACCTGGGGCGCCAGGTTTCTGCACCATCTCCTTTTAATATGTACTGGAAATAAGTAGGGCTGCCTGTAGCCCGCTGATTTGCCGTACCATCTGCTTTAAGCAGTTCGGCAGGAATAATCTTTACGGTATCCCCTTTTTTACCCTTAACAGTTAGTTCAATAATGGCCGAAGCATTTTGTCCAAGGTCATACACCCAGTCGCCATTCCCAAGCGGCTTTATGGTTTTAGCAGTAAACTGATCAAATACCTTAAGCGGTTCGGCTTTTTGTGAAGTTAAAGCAGGACCGCCTACAGCAACTGCACTCTTCCAATGTTTATCATCAAATCCGGGAATGTCCCAGCCCTTTTGCTCCAGGTTGGCATCATAATCTTCCCCGCCATAAATACTGGAAAAAGTGATTGCTGAGGCAGCTGTTTTCCAGCTTTCATCGCTGATGATGTTGGCCACACTCCCATCTTTATATTCAATCAGCAAACGGCAAATCATTTTTGGGTAGCCAAAAGATGCCCTCAGCTTTTTATAACGCGCCTTAATTGGTGGAATATAATAAAACCCATTGCCCAGCATAACACCCAAAGCGTTGTTTCCATCTTTTAATTGTGCCGTGATATCAAAAGGTACATATAAAGCTTCTTTATCATATTTAGTCCAGCCCGGATCTAAAAAATGGTCACCTACTTTCCGGCCATTCAGTTGCAGTTCAAAATGTCCAAGACCGGAAATGAACATGGTGGCTTTTTTTACTGCTTTGTTTACCCTAAATTCTTTTCTTAAAAGCGGCTGTATATTGTTACCCTCAGGTTTATCTTTTTTTGTATCAAGTGGTAAAATAGTAACCAGCGAATCTGGCATTTTCTCATAGCCTATCCATTTTGCATTTTTCCAGTCGGACACGGTTAACAAACCCATTTGCCATGTTGCGGGATCCGACCAGGCCGAGGCTAGGCCATTATTATCCCAAACTTTTACTTTCCAGTAATAAGTTTTACCAGAAATAAGCGGCTTACCATTATAGTTAACCAGCAAAGACCGGGCAGAAGCCACTTTTTTCGAGTCCCATACATTCCCTATGCCTTTTGCAAGGGTTAAAGCATCGTCTGCTACAATGATATGATAAGCCGATTGCAGTACATTTCTTTGCGCTGAAAACAATTTCCAGCTTAATGCCGGGGCAGGACTTTCCACACCCTGAGGATTGTTTTTATAAGTGCAGCGCAGCTCATTTACTTTCAGCTGTTGTGAAAATACCGGAATCGTAAAAAAAAATAAACCAAGGAAATAGATTAGTTTGCTCATTCTGTTTTATAAGATTAATACCTGTTAAAACTAAATTAGCTATTTAGTTGAATTTTAAACCAGGTATCCGGTTTATAAATGGTTACTAATTCAAATATAAATATTTATTTCAAATATGAAAACTTATATTAAGTAAATTTTATACACATTTGAGAGAAAAATGAATAAAAAGCATTTAGTATGTTTGTTGATTAAAAAAATTACGCACCAGTTTTATGAAGGATAAAGAAATGAAATATCAGGCCCCTGCATTGGATAAAGGTCTGGATATACTGGAATATCTGTCTGCTCAGTCCATCCCGCTTTCCCAAACAGAAATTGCGGTAGGAATAGACAAAAGTCCGAACGAGATTTACAGGATGCTGATGAGTTTAGAAAGCCGCGGGTATATATTAAGGGACGAAGTTTCGGGAAAATACAGACTATCTTTAAAACTATTTTATCTTTCACACCGGCATTCCCCTGTTGATGAATTGCGAAAGGCGGCGCAACATCCTTTAGAAGAACTGGCCAATACCGTAAGACAATCCTGTCACCTCAGTATATTATATATGAACCAGGTGATGGTCATTATCCACGCCAAAAGCCCTGGTCCTATTGCACTTTCTATAGAAGAGGGTAACCTGTTTCCTTTGCCTTTAACTGCTTCCGGAAAAGTGCTGCTGGCCTATATGCCCGAGGCTGAACAGGAAATTGCTTTGAGTGGTAACACGATCTATACAGAATACAGCGATAAGGAAAAGAACAAGTTTTTAAAATCTTTAAAAGAAATACAGGCAAAGGGAGCTTATGTTAAAACAAGCGACCTGGCTGCAGGTGTTGTAGATGTATCGGTTCCAATTGGCCGCGGCAGTACCGGCATCATTGCCTGTTTAACCGTTTCCAGCTTAACAGCCTTAAACATGAATAATGAAATTGACAATGAAGCAGTATTGGTAGAAGCAGTTAAGTGTGCAAAGAAAATTGAAGAAAGGATTGGCATTATTGCATTGTAAATTTTACCATAACAGATGGTTAACAACAAGTAAATAATTGATAAAATAGACAACATATTTCTTTTTGGTTAATTAAGAACATTATTACTATATTTATCCCGATGATTTAGTAATGACCAAAAAGATCAAGCTATGAAAACCAATGCTCCCATATCCGAGGAAGAAATCTTATTAAATATCAAATGTAAGCTTGAAACACTGAACCAGATGATGGAGGAAGTAATGCCTATCATCAGTAAAATCAAGTTGTATGACCTCAATGATGAGGAAGACTAAACTTCATGCGTTGCCAGTGCCTGGTCTGCTCTTCCGGCACTGTACCATCAGCAAGTACTGCCCTGAAGATGGCAACCGGGTTAAAAGCCTTACTATTGATGATCTGCTTACCTGAAAATGTTTGCTGTATAAACTGAAACGAGAACAGTGTAATGCACAAACAGCCGGGCATTATGGTAAAATTAAACTGTCTTTCTGGGAGAATCAGAACTTCGTCACTATACGGAATTTCAATGGATTGTACAGGACAAATGGCTTTGTGCCCATAGCTAAGGTCGTACATGCCTATGGCAATGTTCAATTGGCAGGCTGTGGCATTTTTTGGAAACCGGAGGTCTTTAGGCAAGTTCATTTCAGGAAGGCTGAGCCTTAAAGTATTTCCGCTTATTTGCTGTTCTGGCTGTACAAAAAAAAGGTTCATCACCGGCGAACCGGAATTAAATTCAAAACCGTTCAGCCTTTCAAAGCTGTTTGCAGTAAAATGATAGCTGCCTGTTTCCTGGTCCATTGCCTGGTGCATGGCAAACTGAACATCGGTTTTGAAGCGATAGATCATCGTTCCATCATAAAAATCAGTAATGATGTTTCCTAAATTTTTCCGCATATCGGCAGCAAGACTACTGGTTAACCCAAAAGCCAGGGCAGCCTTTTTGGTCTTTTCTGTCTGTCCTGATTTTTTTAGCCTTGATTTGGCAGTAACCAGCTGCATACCGCGGTACTGCTTGTATACCACCGGACCAACCGTTCCTTTAAAAAACTTTCCGTCGAATTTTGCCATAAATTTATACTGAATAAAATAGAAATAACAGCAATGGCTTTATTAATGTTTGACGAGCAAATTGAAACAGATAAGTACAAATGCATAAAACACGTATATCACTCCAACTATTGCCAAAGAAACCTGGAGTATAGTAGCTGTGAAGTTGGACTATAGTTGGATTTTTAGAGATATAAGATTTGGTTATATATTTTACCAATTAATCATTAATCCATTACACGTTTTTACAGTCAAACTTTGTAAATTCGAGATTACCAAATATAGAAATCGGTCAAGCTCCTGATATCCGCCGCTCAAAAACCGACCCTTATAACCCTAATCGCCCTTCAGCAGACCAAACCATGAAAAGCCATAACCTGGAAAGATACATCTCCGCACAAAAATCCGTGTATCAGACGGCACTAGGCGAACTGAAATCCGGGAAAAAACAAAGCCACTGGATGTGGTACATCTTCCCGCAGATCCAGGGACTAGGGTATACCGAAATCTCCAAACGCTATGCCATTGAAGACCTGGAAGAAGCTGCCGAATACCTCCAGCACCGGATGCTCGGTCCAAGACTGATCCTGTTGAGCCACGTTTTGCTCAGCCTGGAGACCAACGATGCCCATAAAATATTCGGAAGCCCCGACGATCTCAAACTTAAATCCTGCATGACCCTGTTTTCCCAGGTACCGGGCGCAGACCCCGTCTTCGAACTCGTGCTTAAAAAATTCTTCAATGGTCTGAAAGACCACATCACCCTGAAGATCCTCAACCTGCAAAACCAAAACTAAAGCAAGAAAATCAATCGACTTATTATCCTCCTGGATCAAATATGAATATTGATCCATACCGGGGCGTGATCACTGGAATGTGTCCAGCCGCGTACATGCTTATCTACCCCGGCAGCGTCCAGGTATTCCGCCAGATTCTTATTCAACAGGAAATGGTCCAAACGAAGGCCAGCATCCCTTCCATAAGCATTTCGCAGGTAATCCAAAAGGGTTTTCCAGCCGGCCATTAATGCCATTGATATTATAAGTAGCAATCTTCATATTTAGTCCGCATCACAAAACAGCGCACTGGTCTGAATATCACCGTCCGCATCCAGCCAGATATCAAAGAAAGTATCCCTGTCCACACAAATATTCAGGGGTTGCAGGTAAGTATATTGCCCGGCCTTCAAAATTAGCTTTAACTTCAACCCACTTTCAATCAGCTCATCAGAAATCTCGCTGGCACAGCTATTACCCAGAGCGTTTAAATGCAGGCTTAAAAAATACCAGTCCGCAGCCAGATCATTGATAAAATCGTCACTCAATATTTGTGCATCAGTGTTCATAGGCTTTATAATTGAAAAATAGAAAAGATCATTTTTTATCCGTTTTATCCTGGTTATCACCACTGCTGTCCCCCTCCTTCTCTGCCCATTCTTTGGCCCGTTTCACACCGGTTGCAATAGCCACGCCCTCATCCCCGCTTTCTTCCAGGATGGCATTGGCAATTTCCACAGCTTTATTCCTGATCTTAACAGGAAGGTTCTTATAAGATGGCGGGTAGTCTCCATTATACCAGGGCATAGCTTTAAATTTAAGTCTAAAAGCAAAACAACCCCCATCGCAAAGTGTTTTAAGGCTAATCCAAAATGATTTAGGGTACAACATCCAGGACGCTGAAGCGTTCATCAAAAATTGTATATTGACTTTATATGTCAAATCTACTCTATACACAATACACGCTAATCAGGGAAACCAGAAAGGTCGTTTTTCAGTTCCTGGAAATGCAGGTCACTAACGATCTCTCAAAGCCGGTCCCCGCTTCAACGGTAAAACCATTTCCTATATATCGCCAACACCTATATCGCTTGGATCATAGACAAACCATATTCAGTTGGTTTTGCCAGGGTTTGAACATTTAAGAACATTTTTGTTTTCCAACTGTTTTTCCACTAACACCAAAAAACAAAACTATGGATACCATGGAAAATATAAGCCTGGAACATCAAACAGAAGATAAAAGTAGTAACCCTGCAGGAAATTATCACCAGCGGCAGACCGATGGAGCAGAACAGACCATTTTAACAGATCCTGCCATTACCGCAGAAACTGATGAATTGGATCCCAGCTTCTACGAGCAAGATCCACCGATTGATCCCGAGCAGGACGATGATGAGCAGGACGATGAAGATGATTTCCCTGCAAGAGAAGACCTGGAAGATGACGACTTTGACTTAAACAGGGATGAAGATGATGAGCTTAGTCTGAATATTGATGAAGATGATTTGAATTAAAAAAAGTAACACATGGAACAATTTAGAATAGAAGTAGCTGATAATGGAAGAGGTCATTTTTACAATATCAAATCGTTAGGAAACTCCCGTTACCAGATTTATGTAGAAGAAGACACCATTGGCACCATCCAACTCGATGAAAAAGATCATGCCCACTGCGAAAGCCAGGGCTGTGAACTGGATATGCCATTGCTTAATTCCATCCGGGACGCCATCCATGCTCATGAGCAGGCAAAGGGATAATTAAACCATGATTTCCATGCCGCATCATCACAGCCGATCACTTTTAACTTCAGCTCAGTCATCTCCAAAAACTTAAAAGGCCGCCTTCAGATTTACCGTTCAGCGGATCATTCTCAGGCAAAGCTACCCCATCTACTTTATCCCTGACACCTTCCGGACGATCCTCATCCAAACGGATCAGATCAGGCTCTACTCCACCGGGATAGGCCCCAACCACGGCACCATTCATCCACAAAAAACCAGTTTGGCTGTAGTGCACAGAACATCACATCAAGACCAATGAAAATTTACCTGGCCGCTCACGAAAACAAGCTGTTTTATAGTGTTTAATAGCATAGGCCTGGGAAAATGCAGCTCCTGTTGGGTTATACATTTTTCTATACCGCATCCAAGAACACCCAGGGTAATCAAACAAAGACGGCTAATGGCCTTCTACAACTTCTTTGAGGGATCCAAGCATATTTTCCCAATTCTTCTGCGATTCCTGTTGCGCTTTTTCACTAAGGTTTTTATCTTGGGTCAAAATAACTTTTGTATGGTTCCCCACTGCAGATAAACTGATGGTAACAGTATGATAATTTTCGGGCTTATCGGCTAAACCGGAAAGGGGGCTAAAATGCGTGTACTGCAATACCTTATTGGGTTCAATCTTTGTGATCTCACCTCTGTCCTCATATTTTTTTCCTTTCCATTCCCCCTGCCAGGTAATTTTGCTACCTTTTTTCCAATCAGATTGAACAGAAGTTCCAAACATATATTGTTTGATTGAATCCGGATCAACCAGTGCTTTCCAAACCTGGTCAACTTTTGCTAAGATCGCCTCTTCGGCCTTTGCTATAAGATTTTCAGTTCCCATAATGCTTATTTTTTTAATATTCAATAATATTGTTGTAGCACCTTATTTTCTCAGGCATCCATGAGTTTAATCCATTCCTTTACGATATGCTGAATGTTCGCTTCGTTGTCCTTTATTTCTTTCATGGAGCGAAGTTTCAAATAGGCTTTGCCTTTCGGTGCGGCTTCCAATAAGCTACTTTCGTCTTTAATCAACTCTCCTTTGTGAAATATGAAAACAATTGTTCCTGCCACCCTCAAACTTAGCGTCGCCATTGGTTCCTTGTAATCAAAACTCGGGCCACCCCATTTTACATCCTCTTCCAGGTCATTGCTTGCACTGCGGATTATTTTTATAACCTCCTCAATTTCGGCTTTCATCGGATGGTTGAGTTTACTTACAAACTCGTCTATTTTGTTTGTCTTGCTCATGTTAATCTGGTTTTTGATTTGGTGAATACGGAAATGACTATACTGAAAATGATACCTGTTACCAATCCTCCTATAATACTGGTAATGATGTAGCTTTTAATATTGAATTGTGCTTCGGCCTGCTCCTGGGTAAACATTCGGGATTTGACCGTATGCGCAATAACATTGGCAAAGTAGTCAGGCGTAATAATATGGGAGGTAATAAGCTGACTGATCGGGCTGAGCAGAACCACGAATATGGTAAGCAGAAGTCCACTCATAAAGCTTTGTTTATAAGTTATGGTTCCTGCATAGTGGTTTTTCTTCTTGTCCTTTATGGCAAGAGCATAAATAATAATAGCAGGAACCAGCACAAACATACTTATTAACTGTTGTTGTTCGAGATACTTGTCGTGTAATCCTGCAAGTTTTTCCATTGTCATCCATAGCAGATACATTGCTGTAAAAATGAATGCCCATTTGAGTTCAATTTTATACTTTTCCATGTTATTTTGTTTAATTGGTTACTATTGTTTCATTGTTTTGATTTAATGTTGATTACAATACAAAGATGAAGACGTCAAAATGGAAAACCCTTTACAAATGTTGAGGATTTAAAATTTATCCACTATAACCAAAAATCCGGCTTAACTGCGTTGGTGTAATGCCAAGATAGGAGGCAATGTGATGTTTCTTTAACCTTTTAACTAGCTCGGGATATTTCCGTAAAAAATCAGCATAGCGAATTTTTGCCGAATCGCTTCGCAGCGAAACCTCATAGAGTTCTTTGTCAATAACCCAATGTAATTCCAGATAATGAATATAAAATACGGCAATATCAGGATAACCTAAAACCAACCTTTTGAACGCAACAAAATCATATTCCAGAACGGTTGTTTCTTCAAGTGCTGTAATATCAAACAAACTTTCCGACTGCTGCAAGGTAGCCGGGATGGAGCCGGCAATCCTGCCTTCATGAAAAAAGTATTTTATTATTGTATCACCGTTGTCGTCAATGTAATTTTGCGAAAAAAGACCTTTTAAGACAAATGCTACCTTTTTAGGCACCTGTCCAATTCTTATAAAGCATTCTCCTTTTTTATAGGTCTTTTCTTTAAGTAGGTTTCTCCAGGCAGATTCAGCTTCTTTTGAAAGGACTGTGTACATCCCTATTTTTTTGAAAAACTGGTCCATCATCATTTTGTTTTAATTAGTAACTCTGCTATGATATTTGTTGCGGTATTCATTAGGGAGTAACCCGGTTAATAATTTAAATGAGTTCCTGAAAGTGCTCTTATCAGAATAGCCCACTTCCAGCATGATATCATTGATCTTCATTTCTCCCGATTCCAATTCTTTTTTAGCTGCTTCAATCTTGACACGTTGGATATACTCATTTAACAAAGTTATGCAGTCTACACATTAAATAAGGTTGATTATTGCGCCAATCATAGTGGGGTATTGCGACAAAATTAACCATTTTTAAAATGCTTAACTATCTACGCGCAAGCACTATAAAAGCAGATTAAGGGAAGCCTAAGCTCCCCTCTAATGTTATTGCCGACTGGTATAATAAAGGTATACCCCATAGTCAGTGGGTACCCCCTTTTCCCCCAATTGATGCAACATCGCCGTCACATTACCACGATGGTAAGTGCCATGGTTAACCATATGCGTAACCACATCCCCGTAAGTCATCTGAACACCTGAAAATGTATCCATATATCCCATGTCGTTCCCGGGAATAAAAGTTTCCAGGTTGATAGCCAGGTTCTGCTGCTTTTTCGTAAAATCTTCCAGTCCCAGATCTTTGACCTCGCTTACCAAACGATCCACTGTAGTCTTTATAGTTTGATAATCATCTGAACGGTATGCTTTGGTTAAAACAGAATACCATCCCTGATCAATGATGTAAACATGCATCAGGATATCAAATATAGAAGGAAAAACACTTTTGACTTGGCTACGGATAATTCCTTCAGGAAGTTGTTTGAGGTGATTCAATATTGTATTATTGGCCCATGTATTATACTGGTACAGGGACAAAAAATGATTTTTTGTCATAATAAAAAAATAATTAAACGATCATAAGAAGGGTGACTGACCTGAACGATCAGCACCAGAAAAGCGATACTTTAATAATTTCGTTTCGCTAATGAGCTATTTTTATATGTGACTTTTTCATAAGCACCTCCTTTGTAGAAGTGAAACAGTGAGCCTAAGATAAAAACTTTAACTCTTTTTTGATAGCGTTAATTTGGGATTTTATATTCCAGGTGATCAGTGCCTTTAGAAAGTTCAATAAATCCTAAATTAAAATATTTTTTCTTTTTTGTGGTTCATGTAAAGGCTTTTGTATAAGTTTCAGGGACAATTGGGAACTGCGTATGGCTGTTTCTGGCGACTAATGGATTTGGTTAAGGCCATGCCACGTAAGGTGAAACGCCCACCTACTACCGCACAAATACCGGTACAGCTAAAGCTTGCGCTGATGACGGCATTTTTAAAGCGGCTGAGTGCCATCATTAAGGTTGGTTTTCAAAACAAGCCAAGTAATCAATCGGCCATGAATGCCGCTGTGGCCTACAACATCAACAATGCCGTTACCGGCGTATCGCCTGATTTCACGATTGACTTTACGAAACTGAAGTTTAGCGATGGGGCGCTGCCAATGGCTTTAAACGCTGAAGTATTGATTGATACACCTGGCACAGTTAAGTTTTTATGGGAGCTGGGCCCTGCCGGATCGGAAGATGGGAAGCCGACTGACAAAGCGGTTTTTGTAGACAGTCCTGTTATGAAATGGCTTGCGGAACTGATGTGTTTCGCAAGCCATTTGTTTAACCGGGATAATTACTTCTGATAATTAACCGTGTACTGAACACCCTTCATCAATTTAAGTTCATAAGTCCTTTTGCCAACTTCAACTACTTTACCACCTTTTACAACTGGCTTGGACACACTTTTAAACCTTAACACACCTGATCCTTCATCTGCTTTAATCTTGATCTCTTTTTTGCTGCAATACAATGAGATCTCGCCCGATGGTGTTGGTACCTTTCCTTCCATCCATTCCAATCCTCCCAGTGAAGGTTCAACTACATAAGTTTCATAACCTGCTGAAAGTGGTTTAACACCTAAATAATACTTACCCAGCAGGTAAATTGGGCTGGCGCCCCAGGCATGACAAAGGCTTTTACCAAAAGGCCTGCCGTACATAGCCAGATGCTCTACCCCTTTTTTATCAGGGTTATATTCTTCCCAGAAAGAGGTAGCACCCAATTCCAGCATACCGCCCCAGTAATCTTTCATTTGTTTGAGTACGTAAGATTGCTCGCCCATGGCACAAAGTGCTTCCAGCTCATAAAAACGCATGTATGGTGTAGTAATTTTATTGATTTTATCGTTCATCAATACATGTTGTTTTACCTCCTGTTTTTGTGAAGGGCTAAAATAATCGAAGAAAATGCCGAACATATTGGCATAACGTGTTACGTTGTCTGTAGGCTTCCCGTTAATCCTGCTATGTACCAGGGCATGTTTATTCTCGTCCCAGTACAGCTTAAATATCCTGGCTTTCAAATCGGCAGCAAGCTTTTTATAATTGGCAGCGGCCTCAGTATCTTTTGCCATATCGGCACAGAGTGCCATAGTTTCCAGACTCCTGCAAAACAGCAATTGCTCAAAACTCACTTCCCCGTCTTTGCTCAATTTATCGGCCCAATCTATAAAAATCCAGTCGCCAGGCATCCATTCCAGCAAACCGTCCTTATTCCGGCGCCCTAAAACATAATCCATCAGGCTTTTCATTCTTGGATAAATATCCTGTACAAATTTCTGATCACCCGAATATTGGTAATAGTCATAAATTCCTAAAAACCAATAGAAAGAGTAATCCATGATGGTATTGATGTGTGCCGTTACCGGATCTTTACCCCTTTGGGCCAGTAAAGTCCGTTTCACAATTGGCGATTCGTTGAACGAATAATAGTTCATCAGATAGCTTTGGTAAGCATCGCCCGACCATACCCAGCGGTCGCGCTTGATCCCATCGATAAAAAATTCGCGGGTATTGAGGTGGAAGGTATACTTAGAAATGTCGTAGATCTTATTGATCTGCTCATCTGAGCAACGGAAATTCCCTTTTTCTGTGACCGACGCATACTCATACAACATGCTCACTTTATCCAGGGTTACATTACCTTCAGGCTGACAGTTGACATACCTGAAAGCTTTGGAAAGTTCAATTACTGAATCCTGTTTTCCCTTCAGGTCAATTTCCAGCAGGTCCAGGGTTTCGCAATGGTCGGCAGATAAGGCCTCTTCTTTAGATTCTCCATAATAAATGTGCAGTTTACCTTTACCTTTTAAGCCATGCAGCTTAATAAAGCCAAAGGTTTCCTTACCGAAATCGGCCACAAAACCATTGTTTACTTTGTCTGTTTTTACCGCAGCCATAGGCGTAGTGGCCAGCTTAAACCGGGATGGTGGCGATAAGGGATCGGTCAGGTTCCAGGAAGCGGCAGATACAAAGGTAGTACCCGATTTATCGGATGCCTTTCCACTCGCATCAATCCATTCCTTATCTTCAAAAGTAGCCAGCCAGCTCTCATCCGATACAACTGTTTTTCCCTGTACCAATATGGCTGGTACTTTATCCTGTCCGTATACTTTTAAACTAAGTTTGTGTTTACCTGCCGGTACGGTGATCTTTTTAGGATAACCCGAAAAAGCCTGCCCGTCAATTTTCACATTGTACTGTCCCTCTACATATAGATTGACCTCTTCGGCATTGGCCAGGTTAAACTCTTTATGGAATTCAACCAGTACATAATGGCTATCCATTTTCCAGAATGGTGGCAAAAAAGCTCCCCTTTCTGTTCTGCGGTTTTGCATTTTATTGGATACCCAGATGTCCAGATCGCCAGGATACCAGATCCAGGATGCTTTACCAGATTGCTGCGCCAGAACAGTATCAGCACAGCAAACAAGGGCCAACAATAACAACAGCACTGTTTGCTGCATACTGGTTTTTAAAAAATTGGGGATGAGTTTCATATCAAAAAATTAATGTCCGTTAAAAAATATATATAAGGCAACCATCACAATGGCAAGGGCAATCCAGGAAACCCAGACCCGGTTGGTCGGTTTTTCGATGGCACTTTTATCCAGTTCATTGATCTCATAAATTGTAGGGTTCCTGTCGGCCAGCGAGATCAGTATGGCAATGAGCAGCAAGCCTGCAAAAATTAAAAAAGAAAGGATAAGGTAATGTGGCCAGAACAGGTATTTATGAGGTGGAAGGATCCACAGGTAAGTAACGCCTGTACCCAGGCTCAAAACAGAGCCCACTGAAAGCGTAAAATTCACTGCTTTGCGGGTAGTCCTTTTCCAGAAAACGGTTAACAGGAATACAACCGATAAAGGAGGTGCAATAAAACCAAGTACCGACTGAAACACATCAAAAAGGTTAAGGCCTTTGATGTTATCGATAGCCAGTACTACGATGACGGCAAATACGCAGCCCGCGATGACGGATATCCGGCCCATCCTAATGATCTGTTTATTGCTGGCCTGAGGATTGATGTTTTTCACATAAACATCCATGGTAAATACGGTACTCAAGGAATTTAATGAAGAACCGATGGTGCCCACCAGTACGGCAATAAGTACCACAATGACCAAACCGTTCATTCCCGGAGGAAAAAGATGGGTAACCATGGTCATATAGGCTTCATTAGGATCTTTTAAACCCGGGAACAATACATAACACAGTATGCCGGTAATGATGAACAGGGGCAATGACAATATTTTTAGCCAGCCGATAAAACTGACGCCAAGCTGGCCCTGCTCCAGGTTCTTTGCACCTAAAACCGATTGCACCATAGCCTGGTCTGTACAAAAGAAAGCCACAGCTGCTACCGGATAGCCCAGCAAAATGGCATACCAGGGATATTTTGGATCACTTGCCGGCTGGATCAGGTTCCAGTAATGTGCAGGGGTTTTGCTGTATAAAGCTTCAATACCCCCTACTTTATACAGGCCCAATATGGTTAATGCCAACGACACGGCAATCAACAGGATCATTTGAAAAACATTTACCTTGGCAATGGCTTTCAGGCCGCCGAAAAAAGTAAATAAACCCGCAAACGCAACCAGTACAGTAACGGATTGCCACATGGGGATGCCGAGTATTTGTCTTACCAGAAAGCCCCCGGCAAACAAACCTAAGGATAACCAGGAAATGAGGATCTTGATCAGCGCGTACCAGGCCAGAATATTCTGTGTAGAATCTCCATATCTTTTGCCCATAAACTCGGGCATGGTACTTACTTTGGCGGCCAGGTATTTGGGTGCAAAAACAATGGCCAGCAAAAACAGGAAAACAAAGGCATACCAGTCGAAATTGACGGCCACAATACCTGTACTGTAACCAATGCTGGCAAAGGCGAGCAACATGGAGGGGCCAACATTGGTACCCCACATGTTAAAGCCTATGCTTGACCAGCCCAACGATTTATTGGCCAGGAAAAGCGTTTCATCCTCATTTTTCTTTTTAGAGAAACTGGCCCGGTAACCGATAACAATTAGAATAACCAGGTAGGCAATGACGATGATGTAATCGAGGCTGGTTAAACGTTCAACAATGTTTCCCATTATATTAGATTTGTTTTTTTTGGTTTTGCATTAAAGGCCGAAATCGCTCCTCAATAGCTGGTATTCATTCAGGATATCATTAATTTTAACGGGAACACCGGTTTGCAGCGACCTGTCCATAGCCTGTAACAAAGCAATTGTGCCGATACCTTCCTTTAAATCGGGATAGGCAGTCGTATTGTCCGCTATGCTTTCTGCAAAATATTCCAGGTAGTTCTGGTATTCGCCCGCATGATGGCTCTGCCCTTCAAAACGGAAGAAGTGTTTCAATTTGGCATCACCCCAGGTGATCAGCTTTTCTTCGCCGGTATTGGTGGTTACCGCATAACGGAGTTCGTGATAATCGGCCTGACTGGCCCCTTCAGTTCCCCTTAATACGCAGCTCATTTCGCTTTCCCTGTAAGCGGGCTGAATGGGCCCTGTATAAGCACCACTTACACGCGCAACCCTGCCATCTGTAGCTTTAAAAATGAAATGCATGGTATCTTCATTTTTTAATCCTGCCTTTTTACCATTGGCGCTGATCATCCCATAGCCCATTACTTCTTCGATTTCGGGCAGGTACCACCTGATAAAATCAACAGGATGGCTTAAGCCCCCATACAACCATTTAAAAGAAGGTTCCAGTGCCCATTTTTTTTCAAGGAACCAGCGATGGTCTGCGTTATAGTGACATTCTACGGTGATCAGTTCGCCGATGATGCCTTCAGTATAATCTGTTCTTTGCCTTTTATAAGGTTCAAAAAACCTGGAGCTCTGACCTACAAAAACTTTTTTACCGCTTTGCCTTGATATCTCCAGGAGCTCCCTGGCCCTACCCAGATCATCAATAAAAGGTTTTGTGCACACTACATGTTTACCATGCTGTAAGGCCAGTTTCACATGGTCTGCATGTAAATGATCAGGTGTATAAATGGCAATGACATCGATGGCGGCATCATCCAGCATTTCCTGGTAACTGGTAGTGTAATCAGGGAAATCGAACTCTTTTGCCCTTTGTTTGCATACCGCTTCACTGGCATCACAAATTTTGACCAGCTCGTATTTATTACTCGCAAGGGCTGCCGACATGGTGCTGCGCCCTTCTCCCAAACCTAAAATTCCTAATTTTAACATATTGTTCTAAATCTTCTATTCTTTACTAAAAAACACCCATGTCTCATCCGGCTTTGTGCCTGCAATACCTTCCTGATATTTCTTCATTATCTGGTTCCATTCATCTACACGGGGATTGTTTAAGGTAGTTTTAGGGTTCAGCTCATCTAAACTTGCCCCTTTTGGTATGCTGATGACCAGCATCAGCTGTCTGCCGCTCTTAAAAATCCTGAGTTGCTGAAAATCAGCATTGCAAAATCCTTTGGCCACTTCCGGCCATTTTTCAAATTGCGTGGCATGGTAATCCAGGTACGCTTTTTGCAATTTTTCATCTTTCACCAGGTTGGCACTCAAAATGATATTGTCCCATTCTTTAACCTTTTCCAGGCCGCAATGTGTACTGCGGTCAAAAGTATAAAACACCTTATCGTATAGTTTTACCTCTGCATTGTTAAACTGCTGCCGAATCTTTTTCATCAGGTTTTCAGGGGAAGCCATTAATGCATAGAGCAGCAAGCGATTGTTCCACTGGTATACAGATGAAACCGGAATACCCTGCTGGATGCACACCTGCTTAAAGGAATCTTTGGCAGCTTTTACTGGTGTTTTAAGGATCACTTCGATGACAAGCTGTTTTCCGTTTTGAAGTGAAACCTCGTTGATACGTTGCCTGGATTGAGGTACGTAACTTTCTTTGCGTAACCACTGATAGGCGGGTTCCAATCCAGCCTGCTGTTTGATGTTTCCCCCAACCCCCGGCCCGTTATTTAGCCATACATTTCCAGGTCCGTTGGCATTTTGCAGGTATTTATCAGCAGGTGTCCAATTGTCCTTTACGGTAAAATAAGAAGAACCTTCATCGGTATATAAATAAAACCAATGCTCCGGATCGTGCGGATAAGGGGCTTTATAAATGCTGTCTATAACATTGCCGGTAATTGATGAGCCAGGCTGGGCCGATAAAGTATAAATTCCGGCCACATCATAGAGGTATTTTCCATAATGATGGATCCGGTTTGCCCTGATCGTATTGTTGCGCATGGCATTGCTGCTCTTTGTCCAGCCCCAGCCCATACTGATACCTGAATAACTTACTTCAGCAATTTCATTGTGGGCAATATTTATCCCCCTTACATAGCCGGCACCAATACCTACACAGCCCCAATCCTCATTGGTTGCATTGGTAATCAGGTTGTTCAGTATGCTTTCATTGGTACAGATCTCCCTTTCATCTTTTGGCTTGTAAGGCAAATGTACTTCTGTGGCTTCATCAGAAAATATACCCAGCAATATCCCGCTACCCCCTATATCTTTAAACAGGTTGCCTTTGATGAGGTTATTGCTGGTTCCCTGCCGGTAATCGAGTCCCGTTGAGGCATGGTGTTCAAAACGACAGGATTCAAAACTGGTATGCTGTGCATAAGCTACTTCAACAGCTGCCGCGGGCCGTCCTACCCAGGCCTGATTTTCCAGGGTCTTTTTATCAGGTGTTCCCGGAACTTTTAATTTATAGGCATCGAGCATGTACATGCCTGCCTGGTGTGGCACATGTCCAAAATGCGAAGGCCGCAGCCAACCGGCATGCTGGAATGAAATATTTTTAAAATGTACATGGCTCACCTGGTGGTCTATGCTACCTTCCATCTTAAGCAGCGTTTCCAGGTAAGGTACAATCACCTCAGCCGTGTTCAGGTTTTCATCAGCTAAAGGCCAGTAGTATACCTTGCCGTTCTGCAAATCTTCATACCACTCTCCAGGCTGATCCAGGAACTGAATGGCATTGGTTAAATAAAAGGGTGAATTGCCTGTTTTGGTAGAAAGCCATGGCGCTGGCCAGGGATGTTCCGACTGCACCCTGCTTTCGGGCTCCATAAAAGCCAGCTCAGCTTCATTGTTGGTTACATTTAGTGATTTAACCCTTAAGTTGGCGATGGCCCACCATTGCTGGATGACCATTTCGACACCTTTTGCTGCTGCAATGTTTTTGCTGAGCGGGATTTTGCAGGTACGCTTGTTAAAATCCCATGACAAAATACGCTGCATACTGTCAGCATTGCAATCCCTTGCCCTTATCGCTTTTTTGCCATTTACCCAGAGCTGCCGAAATTCCAGTAACCTGTTTCCCAATTCAGGTACATCGGCCACCCAAACCTTATTCTTTGCAATTTCTGGCAGGCCTGTTATTTCGGCTGCTTTTTTCCAACCCGAGATTTGCCTGCCACCACTTAAAACTATGGTTTCATTTTTTACAGCAGTAATGTAGGTAGGGCTTGCTGCACTTCCGCTATCTTCCGGCCGTACCACAACGGGCTCATCCAGCTGGTAAACACCTTGTTCTATAATAATATTAATCCCATTTCTGACAGAAGGATCATTTAAACGCCGCAATTCCCTGGCCTTGCGCAAAGCATTGGCCAATGTGGCTACCGGCTGCGTTTTGGTTCCGGGATTATGGTCTGAGCCTTTTAAAGAGACATAAATATCTGCCGCCTTAAGCTCTCCCAATAGCAACAAGGTGATAAACAGTACCAGGTAAGTTTTAACTGATCTCATAAAGGCTTATTGAAAAACCGACTTTACGTAAGCCGTATTTGCACTAAAATTCCATTTTACATTTCTTGGGTCTTTCTGGTCCCTCGACCTCTCGATGACCAGCCAGCCTTTCCAACCCATATCATCCAGGGTTTTACGAATGGCCTTCAGGTCAACCTTAGGGTCATTTTGCAGCCATACCCCATCTTCATTGGTACAATGGATCTGGACAATATTCTTTTTGCCTAGTATCCTGAGCTCCTGGTGCAGGTCGCGCCCGTTTTTAATGGCATTCGAAAAATTGAAATAACTTTTAACCGCAGCTGAACCAATGTCCTGTAACAGTTTCAATTCTCCTGCAGCATCTAAAGCAGTTTCAATCCCAATCACTACTCCAGCTTGTCTGGCCATTGCCCCCGCTACTTTCAGGCGTTCTACTATAGCTGGGCGAAGTTCAGGATTTCTGACCAGATCACCCTGTACACCCAATGGCAGGAAAGCCACTTTAACGTTCATAGCTTTCATGGTACTGATACAATCGCCGATCATTTGTTTGTAGGTAGGCCTGGTGGCTAACGACTGCGCATAAAAACCGGTCATGGCCAATGAACAGATCTCCAGGTTCAATTCTTTTGCTTTCGCCAGAAATTCCGCGCGTACTAAGGGATCGGCCAGTTTGTTATCGAAAGTATCCCTGTCGCCCAGACCGCCCATATCGAGTTCAACACCGTCGGCACCAATTTCCTTGCTTAAAGGAAAGGCACTTAATTTTTGTCTTTTCAGGATCATCAGGTCTATTACCGCCACTTTATAGCGTGGTCCCTTAAAGGCGGCAAAGGCCATTAGCTGATCTGACAGTAAAACACTCCCTGCAAGCAGTCCAAATTTCCGGATAAAAATACGCCTGTTGTCCATTTTCTTATTTTGTTGCCGCTTTAAATACTTGTTCCAGTTGCTCAAAACCCTTTATGGCATTTGCAGGCAAACGCTCAGCCTTTTCGCCGAATACATACATGGCAGGTTCTTTTTCAATGGTACATTTACTTTCATCGTATTTGCCATCTTTATCTTTTACTCCGGCAACATCGAGTTTGAAATTCTGCACTAAAAAATCATACAGGGCCTTTCGCTTGGAATAACCGAAGTCGTGTCCTTCTTCCGGCAGATGCACATTTTCAACCCGTTCAGCCTGTCCGTAATAACCATATATCGTTTTCAGGAAAGGCATGTCCTGCCCAGGTACGGTAACCGTCCAGTCCTTACCATCTGACACGACCAACTGAGGATTTGGTGCCGCCATCGCGGCCAACTCCACATTATTGGTTCCACCTGCGCAAAGGTGTATCGGCATGCCACTTTCACAAGGACAACCTCCATAAAATGAAGAAGAAAGCGAAACTACAGGTGCACTGAGTTTGATCCGATCGTCCATGGCGGCCATCAATACAGTGTGGCTTCCGCCACCCGAACCTCCACTAATGCCCACCCTGCCCGGATCTGTTTCTTTAAGGGACAATACATAATCCAGTATTCTGATGCCACCTAAGGTTTGTATCGTTTGTGCCAGGCTTCGCCTGTGGTCTTCCGGTTTAAACTGCAACAGCGATTCGCCCCAGGCAAAAAGGTCGTAACTGAAGGCCATTACCCCCATGCGGGCCATGGTGGCACAACGCAGCTGGCAATCGGCACGGTAACGTTGCTGCCCCCAATGCCCGTCCGGACTAAGCATTACAGGTATTTTTCCCCTGATTTTCGAGGGTCTGTATAAAGAACCATTGATGTACAGGCCGGGCAATATTTCTATCGCAATGTTCTCTACCGTATAACCATCCATTACTCTTTTTGGTGTAATGATGGGTTTAGATAAAGGTTTTGCAGGTAAGGGCGACAATTGCTGTGCCTGGTACAACAATGGCCTGATCAAGGCCTTGCGTTTCTCCCAGCTGGCTTTATCCTGGTACAGTGAGGCCAGATGGTTTAGGGTAGCCTGGCCCTCTGCTGCATTCCAGCGGTAATATTCGTATTCTTTTAATTTGTAAACCCCTTCTTTTTCTTTATTGACCTTCATGTCGAGCGGTGCGAGCACATTGGCCAGTGTTTCGTCAACATCGGGTCTGAAGCGCCATAAGGCATAGTTTACCCAACGGTTGTTCACCTGGTTTTCACTATACTTTATTTTTACTTTGAAACGGCCTTCTATTTCCGATAAAACAGTTTTAAGCGGCTGCCTGTACAGGCTATCCGAATTTTGGGTCTGTGCCAGCAATATACTGCTTAAAGCCATTGCCACCAGAAATAAAGCTATCCGTTTCATCTGCTATTCCTCGTTTTTAACATCAGTAACCACAGGGGCTGTATAGCCCTTTAATTTTGGCCAAATGCCATTTACTATCTTTTTAAGCTTAAGTTTTGATGGATCAACTACTACATGTTTGATCTTTTCCCTTCTCCAGGTATAAATGAAATGCAGCAAACCATCTGAGGTTTGGATTACCGCAGGATAGGAATACTGGCTGATGGGCGAATCCTCAAGGATCAACGCTGCCGACCAGTTTTTACCATCTTTGGAAATCGCTACATTTAATGGCGTCCGGGCCCCTTTTGCCAGGTCTCCGGGAGGCAGTACATGGTTGTATACCAATACATGTCTGCCATCTTTCATAGTTACTGCATCGGTGCCTGAATTGTTGTTTGGCAGGGACGTTTTTGCTAAAGCAGACCAGGTTTCACCGTTGTCCTGCGACCAGGATTCTACAATTGCCCTGTTCCTGCTCCTGGCCAGGATCTGTAGTTTTCCATTGCCATGATCCAGGATACTTGGCTGTATAGCATTGATCTCCCCACCTTCCAGCGGGCCGATTAAGCGCCAGGTTTTGCCATTGTCTTTGGTTACTTCGAAATGGACTTTCCAGCCTTTGCCTTCTGTACTGGAAGGACAGAACAAGTTACCATTGCTGAGCAGCACCGGTTTGTTTTTTACTGGGCCAATCTGGCCTTCCGGTAATTTCTGCGCTTCAGACCAGGTAATGCCGCCATCTTTTGAGCTGCGCATCATGCCCCACCATTCGGATGGCTTAGGGCCAATTTTGTAAAAAAGCAACAGTTCTCCACCAGGCACCTGGTACAATACAGGGTTCCAGGTAGGCAGCCTGACTTTGTCGTTTTGTATACCATTGGCTACAGAAACCGGAGCAAGCCAGGTTCCGTTAACCTGCCTGCTCACATAAATCTCCACATCCGGATGGCGTTCATGGGTACCACCAAAATAGGCTGCCACCAATCCGGTAGGCGTTTCGGCTATGGTAGCAGAATGGCAGGAAGGAAATGCTGCCTTCTCATATAAGAATTCGTCTGTTATAATACCTGACCGCCATTTTTGCGATTGTGCCTTTAAATCATATCCTCCGGTTAAACAAATCAGTAAACCGATTATACCTGCGCTTCTTTTTAACATTTTTTCTTTAATAAGGGTATTTATTATTGCTTTTTATTTGCTTTCTCGGCCTTGATTTTTTTGGTATAATCACTGTACAATGTCCTCCAGTTGCGGCCGTTATTGTTCAGGAACTGCTCAGATTTGGTTTTGTAAATCTCGAAAATGGCCGAGATCTGCTTCATGTTCTTGTAATCTACCGCCATTTCGCGGCCTTCTTTCAAAAAACCAAGAATTTTCGCTTCTTCCGCAGTTGTCAGGTCTGGTACAATGGCCTTATAGCCTTTCATCGTAAAGTCTACTTTACCTATTGTGTATTTGTCCAGTATCGCTTCTACCTGTTCTGTGCTTAACTCTTTACGCAGCCCCTCCATTAAATCTTTGTGTACGGTTTCCGGCATGGCCGAATCGGCTATAATGGTACGGTCAAGCTCAGTTAATTTGCTGCCCGTTACCGGATTGATACCTGCAGGCACTGTAGTAGCCGGATGGGCGTTGTGCCAGTCTTTTACCTGGGTCATGTGTATGGCGACCACACTTTCTACACGTTTGCTTTTTGCGGCATCATCCAGTTTTAATGCAGCAGTATATTCAGCGGCTTTGGCACTCACATCGGCCGGAATAATTAGTTCCTGGGCATCCGCCCCATTTATGAAAATGAAGGAAATACCAGCCATCAGGCAGCAGCTCATTAAAAATTTTGTGGTTCTGTTTATCATTTTTTTTATTTTTCTATTGTTCAACTACAAAAGCATATTCTCCTGATTTCAACTCAAATACTACCCTTCCATTTTCTGCCATGATATACTTCGCTCCATCAGCTGAAGCTCCTTTTTTTACCTGGCTTTGCATGCTGGCAGGCAGGTAGGCTTTTGCCCTGGTATTTGGCGGAATACTGATGTTCCAGCTAAATTTTTTACCGGTTTTGGTCCAGCTGCTTTTTATAAGGCCGTATACCGACTGATAACCTGCAGTTACATTGTTGAGTCCTTCAATCAGCTCTGGCTTCATAGTGATTTCTTTGAAACCAGGTGCAGCAGCTTTAATACCAGCAAGATTTTCATAATACCAGATCATTAAATCGCCCAGCATCATAACGTGGTTCTGCGAATTCATTTTAGGTGCAGCAGTATTTCCATTCCATAATTCCCAGATAGCAGTTGCACCATTTTCAATCATGTAACCCCAGGACGGATAGGCTTTCTGCGAGGCAATTCTATAGGCCAGGTCAGGCCTTCCTGTTTCAGTAAGTGTACGCATTAAAAATTGTGTGCCGATTAACCCTGTACTGAGATGCCCATTGTTTTTTTCCTCAATTATGGAACAGATTTGCTTTACTACTTTTCCTTTATCGGCTTCTCCCACCAGGCCAAAGTAGACCGGCAACAAATTGTCCGTTAATTTATTATCACCATAATATCCCTGCGAATTATAAAATTTACGGTTAAAAGCATTTTTTACCTCAGCAGCGAATCTGGTATAGCTTTCCTTATCTCCTGCATTTCCTGTAAGTGCGCTGTAACCGGCCATCATGTTGGCCAGGTGATAATAATAAGCCGTAGCAATTAAGGCACTCGGGTGTTTCTGATCAGCATTTACCCCTTTGCCATCCTCGGCTGTTGCAGG
This sequence comes from Pedobacter sp. AK017, assembly GCF_014200825.1. Lineage (NCBI taxonomy): Bacteria > Pseudomonadati > Bacteroidota > Sphingobacteriia > Sphingobacteriales > Sphingobacteriaceae > Pedobacter > Pedobacter sp. AK017. The sequence continues at coordinate 140,119 of NZ_JACHCW010000004.1, read as the reverse complement.
CGGTGCACACCAGTCGCCATAGCTGTCTTTGGTCATGATCCCTTCACTGCTCATGTACCTGTCTTTCATATAGCTCATCCATTTTTTTACTGCCGGATAATTTTTACGGATCACTGTGCTGTCACCCGTTTGCCGGTACAGCATATCTGCTACAAAAAGTAAGGTTGCAGGCCAGGTTACATTGTCGCTATAATAACGCCAGAATGCCGGGGCCACATCCGGTATTGCCCCATCTTCTTTCTGGGCATATCGGATGTCATCCAGCCATTTTTTATACAATGCCGTATTGTCAAACAAAAAACTTTCGCCATAAGCACCTACGGTCCTATCGCCCAGCCAGGGCTGACGTTCATTGCGCTGTGGGCAGTCGACAGGCATCCCTTTGTAATTAGATGCAATGCCCCACCATGCGTTTTTGAAAATCTGGTTAAGCAGGCTGTTCGATGACTCAAAAGTACCTGCAGTTTTCATGTCATCATAGATCAGGCACCCTGAGAAATCACTTTTTTGCGGAACACCAGGATATCCATTCAACTCTACATACCGGAAGCCCTGATAAGTAAACCTTGGTGCCCAGGTTTCAGTCCCTTCTCCTTTAAGCGTGTAAATATCGGTGGCCTTGGCATCACGAAGATTGGTCCTGAACAGCTCACCATTGGGCTCCAGTGATTCAGCAAAACGCAGGGAAACACTTGTTCCACGAGGCCCTTTGACATTAAATTTTACCCAGCCCGAAAAGTTCTGGCCGAAATCGAGGATGTAATTGCCATTCGGGCGTCTGGCAATGGACACGGGCGACAGCGTTTTCATGACTTTCATGCCTTCGTTTAACTGGGCTTCATAAGTTCCCCCGGGTTCCTGTACATATTCGGCCCGTAGCCACTTGTCTTCCTTAAATCCTGGTTCGCTCCATCCTTTAAATTCTTTCCGGGCATCATATATTTCTCCATCGTACTCATTATTGGCCAGAATTGGTCCATCGGCTGTGCCTTTCCAGGTATCATCTGTTTTTATGGTTGCCGTTGAACCATCTGTATATTTAATGTTTACCTGCAGCAATAGTTTAGGTAGTCCGAATGTTTTTACTTTATAAGCTTTGGACTGGCGCATGGCAAAAAAACGACCGTTGCCTAGTATAACCCCTATAGCGTGGTTTCCCCCATGCCTAAGCTGCTCAGTGACATCAAGGGTATTGTATTTTATATTTTTTGTATAATCGGTTGCCGTCGGTGCCAGCACCTGGTCGCCAATTTTTTGCCCATCTATATACAGCTCATACAAACCCATGCCCATCAGGTAGGCGGTTGCTGAGGCTACAGTTTTAGTGGTGCTGAACTCTTTTCTGAAATAACGGGCAGATAGCCTTGCCTCGGCCTCATTGTCGCCGGTAAAAAAGCGGTCAAAACCTATCCATCTGCCTTCCCAATCTTTATAATGCAATAACCCCATTAGCCAGAAGGCTGGCTGGCTCCAGCTGCTTTCGCCTTTACTGGTATAAACTTTTACTTTCCAGTAATATTTATTTTTACTTTTTAAGGTCTGCCCGGCATACACGTTGTACAAAGATTCCGCTGAATTGACTTTGCCTGAATTCCAGATATCGGCATCATTTTCAGTAAGTTTGGCCAGCGATGAAGCAACCAGGATATGATAGGCAGTCTGCTGCACATCATTTCGGGTTGAGGCGATCTCCCAGCTTAAACGGGGCTTGGCCACATCAATTCCCAAAGGGTTTTGCAGCATTTCACAGCGCAGGTTTTGCAGCGTTACCTGCGAAAAAGCAATGCTGAGGTTCAGCATTAAAATCGCTGTGAGTAGGATATGTCTTTTAAGGTTCATCTGGTTCTGCCTTTTTCCATTTAATTTACGCAATTAGTTGTTCCCCGAGAAATCAAAGTAAAGTGTTAAGTCCAATGCTCTTGCAGGATCTTTTTCATAATCATAAAAAATGTTTTTCATGGCCATTGGCCCACTCCGGTCTGCCCTTTGCGTTTTTGTACCGATACCGGGAATGCCCTGCATAAAGGAAATGTCGCCAGAAGGGAAAAGCGGTTCATAATTGTGCCATTGGTCGGTTTTAAATGCTGCGCTAAACAACCTTAAAAAAACGTCCTCATTTTCGGTTACCACCTTAAAAGGTTGCTCTTTTGTAATAAATTTACACCAGTACATGTTAGAATGGTATCCTTTGAATTCGGGGTATATCCAGGTTTCGCCGGTTTCTGTATTGTTATAATCCTTTTTCCAGACACCAAAAGGATTGCCTTTTAAGCGGTTTTTCCATACCCTGTATGGGCCTCTTCCCATGTATTCCACCCCCTTGATCTGGTCTTCCGGAAAAGAAAAATTTAATCCGATAAAATTAGTAAGGTACTCGGCAGGGAAATATTTCACCTGTAGTTTTACCCAGCCCGAAGGATAGATGGTCCATTTTAAGGTATTGTAGGCAGTTTTTCTGTCAAAAGTGGATGCTATGACCAGGTTCTCACCATCCTTATACTGATGGATATTTTGAAAATTGGTGGCACCTTCCTGTACAAGCGGTCCGTTTGTAAATGGGATAATTCCCTTTTCATTCCTTACCTGACGCAATATCCCATTTTTTTTGCTGAAGCTTAACTGTATACCATTTGCTGAAACAGTATAAAGGCTATCACTTTCTTTAAAGCTTACCGCCTTGTCTCCAGCAGTTTTAACCAGGGTTAACGCCTCTTTTTTAGGGAGTGTGATGGGAAAGCTCCAGGTAAACAATTCTTTGCCATATAGATCGGTGGCGGTAAGGTACAATACGTCGAAAGAGAACCAGTTTTGTGGCAAATTTACCTGCAGCCGGCCTTTTGCTGCCGGCTGTACATCAGGTGAGATCAACCTCCCGCTCATTTCCTGTCCGGTTTTCAGGTTTAACAGTTTCCAGCTAAACGTACAGGTATTCAGATTCGCAAAATGATAACGGTTCTCTATGTTAAATACCCCGTCAAATTCGGGTGTCATTTCCCTATGTTCAAAAAACACAGGGCTCCAGATCTCTTTGATGGCAAAATAGCTGCCCTCTTTTTCATGGAAAGGTCCTACAATTCCATCAGCCCCGCGGTTGCCATCTGCATCTATTGTGTTATTCTTGTCGGTACGGACAACCCCCTGATCGGCAAAATCCCAGAGAAATCCACCGGCAGAAAGCGGGTTCGATAACATATCGTCCCAGTAATCTTCCAAACTGGCACCATGTCCCCCATCAAACATACCATGTAAAAATTCAGTGGGCATCTGTATGCTGTGGCCCTGCCTGTAGTTGCCAATACCATAGTTGTATTCCCGGTAATGCTGGGTATCGAATCCATTGAAATCTTCCCAGGGATGGATTACCGGACGTTTTTGAATATCTTCTTTGGCAAACAGGGGATCCAGATCGCGGTTATGCCCTCCTTCATTTCCATTGGCCCAGAAAATAATGGATGGATGATTCACATCGTGGCGCAGCATTTCTTTAACCAGTTTGGTTCCTGTTGGAGTATCATAATGTCCGTGCCAACCAGCAAGTTCATCCATTACATACAGGCCCAGCGAATCACATACATCCAGAAAATGACCATCAGGAGGATAATGTGACATGCGCACCGCATTCATATTCATTTCCTTCATTAACTCAACGTCCTCAATGCTGTTCTTTTTGCTCAATGTTCTCCCGGATGCAGGCCGGAAAGAATGCCTGTTCACACCTTTAAATTTTATTTTAACACCATTTACATATACCCCATCCCTTGGTTTTACAAGAATGGTACGGAAACCGATCTTTTTGGACAGGGTATGTATAATTTTGCTATTTTGATATAGGGTGAATGTGGCGGTGTACAGATTAGGAAATTCTGAAGACCACAATTGCGGCGACTGAAAAATACCTGAAAGGCTGGTCATTCCGGCTTTACCATTTAACCTGGTGCTGACTGGCGCACCGTACTGCTTTCCATCGGCTGTATACAACTGCAAGCTAAGCTCATCAGCCTTGCCCACTACCTGAACTTCCGCTTTAAACCGGCCATCGGCCTGCGCATCTACAGCTACCCTCTCTATATGCTGCAGGGGAAGTGCTTCCAGATATACTGGCCTGAATATGCCTCCAAAAATCCAGAAATCTGCTTTCCGCTCGGCATCGTTTACCGATTTATTGGCAGAATGTTTGGCTACTTTTACCTCAAGGAGGTTGGCTGAACCATATTTTAACAAGCTTGATACGTCGTACCGGAATACGTAAAAAGATCCCTGATGTGTGGGGCCTGCCGATTTTCCATTAACCTTTACTTCCGTATCGGTCATTGATCCTTCAAATACAATATTGATCTTTTTGCCCTTCCAGGCTGATGGTACCTTAAAATTATATTTATATAAGCCCTCTTCTTTGCCCCTTACACTGTCTTTGGCAAATCCGTAATTGTATTTTCCAAAGCCCTGTAATTCCCAGTTGGAAGGAACCGGTATAGTTGTCCATTTACCCGAATTCATCCCTGCAGTACAGAAAAAATCCCATTTAACTGTATCGTCGTTGCCGGTACCCGACAAATACAGTTGTTCGGTTTGCTGGGCCTGAACAACAGAAAACAACAATAGCAGCAGTACGGAAAGGATCGGTTTAAGCTTCATGAATCGGGATTGGGTTATATCGGGTTAAATTGGGTAATCAGCGGATTATCTGTACGAAACGGCAATGCAGGAAGGCCATTCTTATTGTATAGATTAGGACTGGCAGATTCAGTCCAGCCAAAACGTACTGCCACCGGTTTTTTTACGGCTGCTGCCGAAACCAGTACCTTGGTACCGCTAATGCGGGCCACAGCGGGCACAAACCTGCCATCTGCACCTGCAATACTGAAATCACTTAATGCCTTACCATCCGAACTTTTCAATCCGGATCCAATATGGTTAAATTGCAGTTCGGCAGTAGCGCCTTTAAATTTCACGGATTGGTACATTGGTCCGGAGTAGACTATTTTTTTACCATAGTCTCTGGCCAGGGCCCAAAGTGCCAAACGCCTCCCCACTTCCCATTTGTAGGTAGGGTGCAGCTCATCTATTTTATCGTTAAGGTCTGTAGTAACTACCATACCTGTTTTAGGCATCCGCATCACCTGTGCCTGTGCTTCCCAGAATTCTGGTTCTATCTCCACATTCTGCATGGTTTTGGAATATTGAAAAGGTGCAATCTGCACGTAATAAAATGACATACCCGGGTTTTTCCATCCCCTTCTCCAGCTGTTGATCAGCGCCTTCATTTTATAACTGTAGGTAATATTTTCTCTCCTGAAACAGTTGGTCTCTCCCTGGTACCAGATTACCCCCTTAATGGCGAAAGGCATAAGTGGTTCGATCATGGTAGGATAGAATTTACCCGGATCGCTACCCAGATATTGTCCCTGAAAATCAGGACCGGCAAGAATTGCTACTGGAATCCAGGGCTCTATGGCACTACCACTAACTGCGGAAGTGATCATCCCAACTGGCACATGAAGTTGTTTTTGCAATTCCTTTGCGAAAAAATAACCAGCAGCAGATGAATTTTTTAATGCCGGATCTGCAGCTACGTTCCAGTTTTTGGGATTGGTATCCGGTTTAGCCAGATCTTTACGGTTGACCACGAAGATACGGATCAGGTTATTGTGCGCATTGGCCACTTCATTTGCCGGAAAACCCAGCTTTTCATTCAGTGGCTTTTTCATGGTCTTTAATTTGTGCATGGCATATTCCATGTTCGATTGCCCCGAACACAACCATACTTCACCTACCAGGATATTTTTTAACTGAATGGTATTTGTTCCTTTAATGGTCATTGTGGCCGGAACTGCTGAGGTTTTCAAGGGAGATAAAAGCACCTTCCAGTTACCTTTTGCATCGGTTACCGCAGTCTTTTGCTGACCAGAAAAACTAACAGTTACCTTTTCGCCCGGACTGCCATAGCCCCAGATGTTTAAGGGTTTATCACGCTGCAATACCATATTGCCAGACAAGATCTGTGGCAATAATACTTTTGCCGGGACTGCTGTCGTCCATCCAAAAAATAAGGCTGTGCAAAGGAAATACGTTTTCAGATTCATAGTTTAATTTAAAATGCTGTTGTTCTTAATGATTTGACGTAATATACGGCTTCTTTCACTGGTGTGCCAGCATTTTTAAGATCGAAATCCTGATCTGTTGGTGTATCTACATCCGGAAACCGGCGTATATCACCTGTTCTGAACGTAATTTTTTCAAATGATGCTACAGGTACAAACATCAGCCTTGTTCCTTTACTTTGGCCATTTACAAAGATGTCGTACATCCTTTTGTCCCGGTCCAGCTCTATCCTGATGTGGTATGTTTTTCCTGCTTCGTATTTCATGACCTCAGAATTCCGGTAACCCACCTTGGCTTTTAAGGCACCATCGGCATCAAATATTAACCTGGCCGCTGCTGTACCTTTGGCATCCTGAAATTCAATCTGCAATGACCCGGTATTGTTCTGGGCCGGGCTTACTGAAAATTCTACTTTTACTTTTTTTGCTTCCGGGATCAACCGTTCCGCTTTGGCATAATCGTATGGATCTTTATCGCGCAAAGTGAGTGCCTTAGTACCATCGGGTGTCTTTTCTATTCGAACCGGGGCCCAAAGCGGACTAAAAATGTTCCATAATTTAAGTTCCTGCCCGTCGGGAAGGGAATTAAACACTTCATCGACCGGCATTTTAGTACTGGAAATTACAGGTACCGGTACTTTGGCGATCCAGATGTCTTCTTTGTTCATACTATAAGTAAGCCACATATTGCCATCAGCTGGCTTACCATCAGTTTCCGGGATCCCACGGATATACTGCGGACCATAGGATTTGTAATTACCACCATAGCGCATGGTAGAGATTTCGCCATTAACCAGCAAAAGGTCTTTGTAATCCAAGCCGTCATCACTAGTAGAAACGGCCAGTGGCCAGCGGAATTCCGAAGGGTTGTATACTATGGAAAAACGGCCATCTGAGGTACGCTGACCCCATATTTTGGCATTGCTGTTTACTACTCCAGGTGCACGCAGCGGATTATATTGCCAGCTCTTGCCACTGTCCTTGCTGATGGATGTTAGCGCATGTTTCCATAACCCCACTACCCTTCCATCCTGCAGGTGGTAATAACTGAATGCCTTTACTGGTCTGTTCAATGGAATTAGAGGATCATTTCTATCGGCCTCTTCTACCATTTGCTGCATCATTAAGGGACTGGCCAGAATTTCATTGCATGCTTTTACGAAGTCTTTATCCTTACTGCTGTTATACATCGGATATGCCGCATGCTTCATATCCCAGCTGGAATTCGGCCTGAGGAAATATATAGGACCATAAGTATTGTCTTTCCTGATCTCTCTGATGACGCGCCCGATGCCTTTTCCATCATTCGGATCGTCTTTTTTATCCATAGCGATACCATAGTAAGCCAGCAGGAACAGGCGTCCGGACTGGGATACATAAAAACCAACGCGTTGGTGCATGGTGGCATATAAATCTTTAGCTACACCAGGATAGCCATCTTTTTTCCAGCCATCGGGAATTTTATAGGGCGGAAAAACAATGTCCGGCTTAGACCATTTGTAACCATCTTTAGAGGTTTGCAACAGTGTTCTGCTGGGCGGGATATGCTCACCCACAGGATCGCTCAGGTATTCCAGGTAAAAAGTACCATTCCACCAGGCCAGCATGGGTGCATGGTTATAAGTCCAGTTTAGTCCCTCAGCCAGTTCAGGATGTTCCCGGTTGGCCCTGAAAGTCTGGATGTTGTGTACCCCCATCGCAGGCACAAGCTGACCATGGTGATAGTCGGCATTAACCATGACACTGCCGGTATAACGTAAGGTATCTTGTGCTTGTGCTGCTTGTACCAGTATCAAAAGTACGGGGGTTAACCAAATTTTATATCTTCTCATTGGCATACAATCTTTTCAATGGTGTTTAAACCATTAGTTGGCCTTATCTTTTTTCAGATTTTCAATTATTTTCCTGCTTACTTTTACTATAGTTCCATGCTTATGCCCTTTGGGAACAATAGTCTCTGAAGTCACATCAGTAAAAGTTTTAAAATCACTAGTCTTCATCGCTGCATATTTTTTCTCCCCATAAGCATCGTAATAAATTAACCAGTCTTTTCCGAGCCTGACAACCGTTGGCCCCTCTGTCAATTTTCCGGTAAAGGCTGCAGAAACGCCCGTGTATGGCCCTAAGGCATCGCTGCTGAAAGCTACTTTTAAATTCCTGTTTGGCCTGGTATTGTCTTTCAGTACCAGCACATGGTCTTTTGCCGACCGTTGTACAATGACCGCATCAATTACGCTGAAACCCGGATCGAGGAATAATTTTGTGTCGGTAAATGTTTTAAAATCTTTGGTGGTAATGGCATACATCCTGTGGTTGTTCTCTTCATCTTCTATTCCTTTTGCAAAGCGATGTGGAATGGTAGAGGCCCAGATGATGATAAATTCTTTTTTTTGGTCATCATAGAACAACTCCGGGGCCCACACATTAATGACATTACTCTCCTGTTGTAATACCGGGATAAACTGTTCTGCCGACCAGTGTATCAGGTCTTTTGAGTTGGCGTAACCAAATCCCTTCTCCCCTTTCCATCCGCAGGTCCAGACCAGATGGAATACCCCATCCGGTCCTTGTACCATTGATGGGTCGCGCATGATCTTCTTCTCGCCTATTTCCGGTTTCAGGTAAATTTTATCCAGGTCGTTCCATTTGTAACCATCATAACTGTACAGCATCCTTAAGCCTTCATCGGCAGGTTCATGAAAGGAGGTAAATACGTAACCTTTTTTGGAACAAGCGCTTAGTGCAACCAATAGTGTCAAGCATAAAGATAACCAGTATGTACTTTTCAGACTGTTCATCATTTCAATTTATCTATAATCAACACCCAATCATTTCCATTTCTTTCTAATCCAGGTGCATCGAAATCATGTATTCCTTTATTTTCTATTTCGCCAATCACTGTTGTTTTTCCATTTTTTGGATTGAACCAGGATGCTTTAACTTTATCACCTTCCAGTACACCCATCTTCAGGGGAATGTTGCGGCCGGTATAGGTATATACGAAAATATAGTCCTTACCTCTTGTAGCCATTAACCTGTTGTATTTTTCTCCATCGCCGCCAGCAGCTCCGGCAATAAGCGACTGATCTGGTACCCTGTCAAAATAAGCTTCACTTTTTCTGGAAAGCATCAGGTCTTTTAAATGGACCATCTGCCCTGCGCCAGGATCGTTTATGGCTTCCTGCCATGGCTTGGTTGCACCATAAGCCGGATCTTTATCTGCCGGATTGTACATCTGCATTACAGAATTATCACCATAAGTATAACCAAAAGCACCGGCAAATACCGACCAGTAGCCGTATCTGCGCACATCGGCATCGTTCCATTTTGGCTGGGTCACATCATGTAATCCCTGCGGTATGCCTTCATAAGACGGTTCCCCATCTATAGTAGGTTTTACAGGTTTAAGGCTGTAATCTTTTTCAATGTACTTCCAGTTGTCTTCGCCATAATGCCATTTTTCTTTTGCGGAAGTATCCTGCTCATAACGGCGATGTCCGGACTGTACCATATTAAAATCGAGCCATTTGGCCTCATGGAACCATTCCGACGAACCGGTCCGGCCTCTGGGATGGAAAGTAATGAGGTGGTTGGGATCATTTGTCCGTAAAGTACTGCCAATCACTTCCCATACTGGTTTTACTTCTGACCCTTTGATGTCCCCACCGTTTAACCAGATAATATTCCACCTGTCTTTATAACGTTTCGCCAGAAATTCGGCATAAATTTTAGCCTGTTCAGGTGTAACTTTTTTATTTTTCACATTCGTGCCCCAAACCGGTACCATCGCCATATATATACCTTTCTCTGCTGCTTTATCTACGATATAATCTACATGGTCCCAGAAATCATATTGTGTGGAGTCTGCAAATGAGCTACCCTCCGTAACCTTAGGTTTTGAAATATCTCCTCCAACCAACGAAGAATCGCCATAAATATTTACGGATGGCACTGTATGTAACACCATTACCTGCACTACATTAAAACCTTTTTGCATACGGTCTTCCAGGTATTGGCTGGCCTGCTCACGGGTCAGTTTGTTAAACAAAAGCCAGCCTGTATCGCCGAGCCAGAAAAAAGGCTTGCCATCTTCCTTAGTAAAATACCTGCCGTTTGCTGAAATGTGCAACCCTCTTTTTAAACTTTTCGGTTTTTGGTCCGATGCACAGGCATAGAGCATTAACGAGACCATAGCGAATAAAACTATTCTTTGATACATGCAATAATATTTAAATTTTATTGATAAAAACGACTTCGTCTCCCGATGAAAGCTTATTAAATTCTTTAGCGGCTCCCCCCTTTATCTTTTCTTCCTTAACCACCAGGCCGCTGCGCGGGTTGATGTATTTTACCACATAGTTTCCTGTAGCTTTACTTAGGTCAAGTTTTACAGGAACGGAAGAGCTGTTGTACAACAGATATGCGCCATCTGGATTAGCCAAAGCATACTGACCTGAAGACCGGCCAGCCAAATTAAATGGTTTCATTGTGGCCACACCCGAAAGCGAAGCATTATTGGCAGCCGGAACATTTGACAAAGATCCGCCAGCCATAAAAATGGCCCAGCCAAAAGCATCAAAACCATCACCTGAATAGATCACTGCCTTTTCGGGATATCTGGTACGATATTCTGCTACAGCACGGTATACCTGATCAAAAGATGTTTTTTTAGGTTTCAGCAAACGTGCATGCTGGCGAGGAGCCAGGTTTTGTCCACCTTGTGGTGCATAAGCAGAACCATCAGCCTGGTAATGCCAATAACGGATGTCGACCAGATCGACTACTCCTGCCCTGTTTTTATCGGCCAATATGGCATCCTGCACATCTTTAGTGGTACTTAAACCAATAATCGGGTGTTTACCTGTCTCTTTTTCCCATTCTTTAATGGTATCTATCCAGAACTCTACAAAATGTAATGGCCCGGTAAACTCTGCACCGATCAACTGGATTACACCGGTATTGTCTTTAAAATTATCAAGGCATTTACGGATATAGGCACGGTGCAGTGCCTTACGCTCAGCATTGCTGATGTCATAAAATTGCCCTGCCATAAATATCCTCTTGTCGCCCGCGTAAGGTACTGGCTCCGGAAAACCGGTATTATTGATGTTATTTGCCGTACGCCATGGAAAATCGGCATAATGCGCACCAGCTTCTATAATGTTATGCTGGAAATAGTTTTCGTGGATCAGTACCAGGCCTTTCTGATCAGCAAGGTCTGCAAATTGTTTTAACCTGCCCCAATACCATGGGTTGTATTTGCTAATGTCGTATTTACTCAGTCCATCCCATGCTTTATCCTGTCCGCTGCGTGCAAAAGGCAATTCATAAAATGGCGTCCATACTTCTCCGTCCATTCTTCTGATCCGCTCATGGTCGTCACGTCTCCTGTCGTACCACAAACCATAATTATGGTCTAAGATCTTTACTGATCCTTTTTGCATAGAGTCAGTTATTTCTTCCAGATCGTCTGTCAGCCCCTTACCTGTACGGCCAGGTACAAAACGGGTGATGTGCATTTTCATGCCTTTAAGCGCATATGGCCTTGCGCTGCCATTCCACCATTGGACGTCTGCACGGTTTCCGGTTACCAGGGCATTGCCCCGACGCAACCAACCATTGCTTATCTGCATCGCACTGGCCTTAGCCGGAGTATTAATTTTCTCAACACCTATTTTGTCAATATTTTTTGCATTGCGCGTATCAGTTGAAATCTTTTGTCTTTCGGTTGCCTGATCTATATATTCCGTTAACAGCATGGCTGGTTTATCAGCCAGTCTGGTTAGCTTCTGAGCTACATCCACTGGCGGGCTACTTGAAGCTTCCGTTTCTACAGGCATTACAAAAGTCCGTTCATCGGCCTGTTTTCCCAGCCTGTCCTTCAATTGGGCATAATACAAACTACGCGGCTGGATCTGCTCGTTAGACATATCCCAATAACCGTCGCCCGAGAATTGTGCCCAAGTACCAAATGCCCAGTTCTGCGCAGTTGGCGGAGCATAACAGTCTACCCGGGCCGCTGTACACTGCCAGAATACACTGTTGGCGGCCGACCAGCCTGCACCTTGTCCGTCCTGCCCCCTGTTCATAAAACTCAGGGCCTGTCCGTCCACATTAACAATATCAAATAAAACACCTGATGCCCAACTGTCAATTGTTCCGCTAAAGCTAAATGGCAGATAAGCCTGGCACTGTACAAAAGCATTTGGACCGGGAGCACAAAAGCCAACTGCAAAATCATGATAAGCATATTCAGAATACAATCTTTGAAACAGTGTTTGCCCTCCTGTAGTTAAAAAAGTATATCTGCGTTCGCCACCAATCTCCGAAACCGGCGCCAGCGATTTACAATCTTCCACAGTTATCCTGTTTGCAGTTTCCTGAACAGTTACTGCTGAACCTGCAAAATGTTCAAAAACAACCTGGCGTACCCATGCATCTGTGGCATTTTCTATAGAAATAGCCGTCCAGCGGTGGTATTCATCTTTAGGGTTTTTATCATCAAAGTCCGATGTAAATCTTATATTTTCTGCACCGGAATTGAAAATTCTGCCATTCCAGCTATATTTTGATACAGTAGCCCCACCGTAAACAGCATCCAGCGCTGTAGTTAAGGGTGCATCCAATAATAAAGTATTCCCTTCAACCCCAATCACTTTTCTGTCCCAGTAAATGTCACGTTGTCCTGCTTTCCAGCCCAGTGAGGTAATGCCCCCGCCAAAATGGTCTGTTCCAATCAAATCAATCCAGTTTTTAGAGGATATGCGTTGTACAATTACCTGATCACCTTTTTTAAATCCTCCATTTGCAAGGGTAACCGTCATTGCATTTACCGGAACGTATTGATCTGTAACTGCTACAGGGGCCTCTTTAATACGATCTGGTTTACCAGCTATGCGTAATACCCCCATTCTGTCCAGTCCTGTTGCAAATATCTCCGTTCCGTTTTCCCCCATTCCGCTTCCACGCAAAACCACGCCGGAGGCATTGATCTTTAAAGTACCTCCAACTTCATATTTTCCTTTTTCCAGCAATACAGCTCCCCTTAAGCCATCTTTGCCTAAAGGCAAAGCTGCAACATAGTTTAAGGCCGATTGGATCCTCAGCGTAGCATCGCCTGACTTAACCGGCACAACAACCTTTACTACAGCCTCTGGTATGGGTTGCTCTCCGGCTTTATAACCTGCATAAGAAAAATCGGGAATCCGGTTGCCTTTTTCGTCCGGACTGTAATTCAGTTTACCTTCTTTACCTTTAAATATTGGTTTTGGTGGTTCGGGGATATTTACTTTTTGTGCATACCCGGCCAATACGAAAAACTGTCCCAGTATGAGCAAGCCCAACAAACGACAATATTTTATAGGATTACATTTCACAATCGTTGTAATTTTACAAGCAGAAATAACGGTTTAAAACCCTTAGATGCCACTCAAATTTATATTTGTGTCACAAAATTAAAAGATAAGCCGAATGCTTGTTATAGCATTTTTCCTATCTATTATATGATCTTATCATAAGCCCTTTAATTGTGTAAAGACCTTGTTATGGTCTTACACTTTTAATGTCGGTCAGGCTGTTCAGGTAATTTTCAATATTAGCATAACCATTTTTACTGATCTTTCCGGCATCAACAGCATTTTTGGGATCCAGACCGTTTTTGATCTCCCAGGCATCAGGAATTCCGTCGTTATCTGAATCCTGATAAGCCGTTCCTGTATATTCAGGATAACCACCTACCTGGCTAATGTCTGAGATAATTCCCTGTTTATAAGAATCTGCAGGTAAACGTCTTTTAATGAACTGCCCGCCAACCGGTGGTTTTGCCTGTTCGCTATACTTGATTTTTCCTGTTTTAACCTGTTCAACGATACGCAAGTCTACCGCATCACGTTTCGGTAAAGTGGCACCGGCATTCTTCAATACATAATCATATGCCTTGTAAGCATCAACCGTAGTTACATGCGCCATTGGCATAGGTTTATCTGTACGGATGGAATCCAGTAATTTTTGATTATTTGTTCTGTCGGCCGGTTGCACACCGCCTGCCCAGTTGTCTTTTGTTACTTTTTCATTACCTTCTACCACATTCCCGCTTACATAAGCTTTTCCAAAGAGATGTGCATATCTTTTATCCCGGCCAGACTCGGGTTTTAATATTCTGTACGAAATGGGTTGCCCTGCTGGTGTAATCGGTCCTGGTTTATAGTAGTTGTTGATGAAATTGAACAGTGAATTGTTATCGCCCCCGTCAGCACTGCGGTTCCACCAGTTAAAAATTACGTTGTTCACAAAACCAAAATCGCCATACATCCCTATAGATGGGTTTCTGCTAATGTTATTGGCCCATAAATTCCGCATAAATGTACTGTTTAGCCCACCAATGGTACTACCAAACGAATGGTTATAGGTATCCAGTGCTTCAGAGAAGATAGAGTTTTGTATGGTCACATTTACAGTCGGCAGTTTCTCTGGTTTTGAACCATCATTTGCATGATATACATGCCTGTAAATAGACATATTTTCATCCAATCCCCAACTTGCCGAAACATGGTCGATAAGGATATTTCCTATTGGATTACCACCCAGCGCATCATCTCTGCGGGTTACATCAGTAGCTCCGCGGCGAAAACGCATGTATCGGATCACCACATCATGGGTATCTATCCATAAAGATTCCCCGGCAATACATACCCCATCCCCCGGAGCAGATTGTCCGGCAATGGTCAGGTACGGCGCACGGATGCTAACCGGGCTTTTTAAGTGTATGATTCCAGCAACATTGAAAACTATGATACGTGCTCCACCTTCTTCACAGGCAGCACGAAATGATCCCGGACCACTATCGGCCAGTGTGGTTACTACAATGACCTTACCTCCACGTCCTCCCGGTGTAAATGCGGCACCACCTTCAGCTCCAGGAAAAGCCGGCAGTTTAACCTTTACAAGGTCGGAGGGTTTGGATGCTCCAGGTACATAAGGCCGTCCATTATTTTTAGCTTCCTCCTGCACTATTTTAAAAGCCTTTTCCCAGGCCTGATCAGACAATTTTCTTTGCTGTGCCTCAACGGCATCAGATGAATCCTGTAAGGCTGGTGGAATGGTTGGATATTGGGCAAAAGCTACTCCGGTGCAAAGCACTGAAAGCAGGGTCAAAACGGTTTTTCTCATAACATTTGGTTAGTAGTTCAAAATTAACATACGGTTAACTATATATCTTGTACAATTTTCACATGGTCCTGTATGATGTTATCATAATCAAAATGTCCCTCCTCCAAAATGCTGCAAGCGGAATATAAGAAGGAAAGCCCTGTGATGATATGAAAGAACTGAATATTAACCTTAATAAAAATGATAACCTGATGAAGGGGGATTATTTGATACTGAATGCGGATATCATTGAACTGAATTATTGATCAAGCCATTCTTTGAAAGCAGGCGTTTTCTGGCTGCTTACAATTACTTCTTCTTCTATTGCAGGCTGGAGTACCAATTTTAATCTCCCTTTAAAATAAGGGTGGATTTCTTTGGCTGCATCAACGTGAATGATCAGTTTTCTGTTGACATGAAAAAACAGGCCCGGGTTGAGCATCTGGATCAGCTCATCCAGGGCATAGTCAATCGGAAATTTCTCGCCCTGCCTTGTAACCAGCAGGCTCAGTTTATTATGGGAATAAAAATAGGCTACGTCATCAGTTTTTATGGTTTTGATCTTTGCCCCTGATTTTACCATGAACCTGCTTTTATAGCTGGCTTCCCCTTTCCTGATCATGCTGACAATGTCATTCATCTGGATGGGGTCCGAGACAGAAGAAAAGGATTGGCGGATATCCTTCATTTTCTCCAGGCTCTTGTACAATTTATTGTACTGTATAGGTTTTAAAATGTAGTCTATGCTATGCAGCTGAAAGGCATCCAATGCATACTGATCATATGCAGTACAAAAAATTACCGGGCATTTTACCGTAGTTTGCTTAAAAATCTCAAAAGAAAGTCCATCAGATAAGTGGATATCTAAAAAAATGAGGTCCGGAAGCGGATGTTTTTGCAACCATTTTATAGTACTTTCTATACTGGGTAAAACTTCCAATACCGTTATCCCTCCATATTCAGTTAATAAGGCCTGGAGTCTTTGGGCAGCAGGAACCTCATCTTCAACAATTAAAACTTTCATGCGTTTGGGGTTAAACCTCTAATTTCACTGGCACTAATATATAAAATTGGCTTTTCAATCTTCCAGTTCTAAAAGCGGAAGTTTCACAACAAAGGAATTTTCATCTCTAACTACAGTTATTGCACTATCAGATAAGTACTTGTATCTTTTACTGATATTTTCCAAACCTGTATTGGCCAGTTTACTTTCCGAATTCGGTTTGGGCTGGTAATTATTCCGGACAACCAAAGTTGTTCCATGCTCAATAAAAATACCGATCATCAGCGGGCTCTTCAGGGATATTTTATTGTGTTTAATTGCATTCTCGACAAGCATTTGTAACGACAATGGAGGTATGCACATCGTGTCCGGTAGATCTCCGGGAATGTCAATATCAATTATACATTGTTCTTCGAAACGTTTTTTCAATAAAAAAACATACGATCTGATAAAAGTGATTTCCGTATTTAGGGCAACCAACTCTTCTTTTTTATATTGCAGTACATATCGGTATACATCGGCAAAGCGTTCCAGAAAAAACTGGGCATCCCTGGAGTTTTCTTCAATGAGGGTTGACAGTACATTCAGGTTATTGAACAGAAAATGAGGGTCAATGTGCATGCGTAATGCTTCCAGCTGACTATTTAAATTTTCCTGTTTCAACTGGTCGGACTTTATATGTTCTTTTTTCCATTGCATCATAAAATAAATGCCAAAATTGACTGAAAGTACCGGAATAATAAACAACAGCCCATAAATGTTGAGCACCAGGATCTGGGCCAGATCGGGCGGGGTAACTGTACTGGTAATCTTAAATAGATAATAACTAAGGTTAATGCAGGCCAGAGAATAAATACAACTCAGCATCAGCTGAAGGAAAAACCTCCTGGCCGTATATTTAAGCCAGGACACGCTTTTATCCAATAATCTAAAAATAAATCTGTTGCCAAACCAAAGCAGGACAATAACGCTTAAAATCCATAAAAATGCGACCAGGTAGTTTAGATACATCATTTATCTGAATGAGATTTCGTTGATCATACTCCAGGGTATATATTTGTGTTCCGGGTTTTCCAGCCAGACCAATATACCCCAATTTTTTGCTGTTACATCATTGTGATACCCTAAAATCAATTCCCGCTGGTCGTTTAAAGTAATATTGGTGTAGCTCTGGCCCATTGGGGATATTTTGCTGATGTACTTAAAAGGTATCTGGTAGTACATCCCGTCTTTATTACCTTCCAGCAGTTCGCAGTTCCATTCTTCATCCATATCAAAAACGCAATTGCCTTTATACATCCTTTTATCGCGTGTGGTTACCGCTGCAAATATCTTTTTCGGACTTTCATAAGCCTCATAGCCCAGGTTGTCGGGCATTGGCTCGAAGCGTATTGATCTGAAAGCTTTCCAGGTGACAATTACCCTGCCCCACCGGGGATGCATCACTACTATTCCGGCGTTGGTAGCTGAAACATCCCCCCCATCAGTTAAATAAACTTTTTTCCCCGACTTCAGGTTTACTTTCACCCCTTTATCAAAACGTTCTATTTCAGCAATATCAGAAAATTCGTATTGAACAGCTTGCTCCCCGTTCAATATACCCTGCAGACTTTGGTTATCAAGGTATTTTATTTTATCCCATTGGATAAAGCCGCTAAATGGCCCTGCTGTTGTGATCACTGTACCGTAAAGTGGGTTCCCTTTGAGATGGTTTAAACGAGGGGGGCCAGCAAAAAAACGTATGGTGCTGATGGCAGACCATTTTATAGTACGCACAAGTTCATTGTTATACACTACAATGTCCTTGCCCAAATGCCGGCTCTCGTGCTCGTCCACCATTACCCTGATTTTAGATCCGCTTTTATAGTAAAGCTGTGCTTCTTTTGCCCCGGTTACATGGATCAGCGCAATATCTCCGAAACGTGATAAAATTTCACTTTTCCTTTCTGGATATTTATCTTTCCATAAGTTCATAAATTTCCAGTCAAGTACCGGCTCAACGCCGTCTTTAGACAGGTTGTTTAGCTGATATTCACTCAAATACTTCAGGTTGGGATTAACCTGCTTGGCAACCAGCAGGATATCGGACCACAATACCTGCCCGCCACTCCACCTGATCTGGCCGGTATAGACCTGCTTGTTTTTTAATTTAATTTCCCCATATATAAACCCTTCGTGCTGGGCCCTTACCTGGGCTGCAAGGAAAATCAGGAACATAAAATGTAAATACCAGCGATTAAATCTCATTATTTTAGTTAATCCAGACAATTTATTTATTTATATTGTTCTAACAAATAAATACCAGCCAGATACTGATAATTTAGAATTGAACCGGGATATTAACAGGTTGAATAAATTCATCCATGAGTTATCCCGGTTCAGTACAATAAAGTCTGATTACAACCATCATCTATTTGCTATCAACAATAATTTCTTTCTATTTATATGAACGAAACGCCTAAGTTTCAAAACATAAGAACCAAATATATAATGAAACCTTTTTACACTAAATTCCTGTTGTTCATTTCATACCTTTCCATTCCAGGCATGGTAATGGCACAAACCAACAGACCTGTATTAAAAGTAGATTTAAATGTCTCTTCCCGCAGAGCTGCAGAAGTAAATGAATTTGAATATATACCCTGGCCGGTTAAATCCGGAATTTCTGATCAGCTTAAGGTCAAAGGTGTAACCATCACCTTCAGTAAGAAAGGCACAGCTGGCTCAGGACTGCAAACTGATTATTATAAAACAGGTGTTCAGGCACCAAATTATGCCAGGCTGGCCAGTGATGGACTGATGGTTAGCGATGGAAATGCCGGAGCTGAAATAGAAATGCGCATCAGCGGACTTCCGGCAGGGCCAAATACCCTGCTTACCTTTCATAACATTATCGGGGGCGGAGGGCCCGACAATTATGCCCCTATTGACATCTATGTAAATGGGAAACTTGAGGTAAGGAAACTGATACCTTCTTACCGCGTGCTGGCAAATACCAATATCAGTACGGCTTACCTGCAGTTTAGCGCACAGTCTGGTAAAGACGTGGTAATAACTTTTAAAGCCGACAAGGGCTCTTCAGCGGCCAATAAAAATCTGATTATTAATGGTTTTGAACTAAATACACCCAATGTGACTGACCTTGCCCAGTCGCCACAGCCATTGCATAGCGATGAACACGTTAATGCAGATGCCGGAACACTAACATTGAGCTGGACCGCCGCAAAAACCGCATTGTCACATGATCTGTATTTTGGAAACGATTCGGCCGCAGTAGCTTCTGCAACTAAACGTTCTCCAGAATTTAAAGGCAACCGCAAAACAAGCACTTATAACGCAGAAAAGCTTTACAGTATGCTTACTTATTACTGGAGAGTTGACGAATTGAATGCAGCAGGGAAAGTTACTAAAGGTAATATCTGGCATTTCAGGCCACGTCAGCTTGCTTTTGCTGGTGCCGAAGGTTATGGCCGTTTTGCCCGCGGCGGCCGGGGTGGAAAAGTGGTTGAAGTAACCAACCTGAACGATTCAGGCCCTGGAAGTCTTCGGGAGGCCCTTGTAAAGGATATTGGCCCACGCACAATTGTATTTACGGTTTCGGGGATCATTACCTTAAAATCGCGGCTGATCATCAATCAGCCCTATGTAACCATTGCTGGTCAAACTGCACCAGGCAAAGGAATCTGTATCCGCAGCGCACCATTGGGGGTTGTAGCAGATGATGCTATTATCCGTTATATGCGTGTTCGCCTTGGAAGCGGTACAACTTACGATGGCATGGGAATAACCGGTGCAAATCATAGCATTGTAGACCATTGCTCTATCAGCTGGACCATTGATGAATCATTTAGCTCGAGGGGAGCCCATAACATCACTTTGCAACGTACCCTTATAGCAGAAGCGTTAAATATTGCCGGACACAATAAATATGAGGTCGGAAAATCACATGGTTTTGCAGCCAGTGTTGGTGGCGATGTTGGTAGTTTTCATCATAACCTGCTGGCACATTGTGCCGGCAGAAACTGGAGTTTAGCTGGTGGGGCCGATGGCGACGGCAATTACTTAGGCAGAATGGACATGCGCAACAATGTCGTATATAACTGGGACTATCGTACTACAGATGGTGGTGCAATGGAAGTTAACTTTGTAAACAATTACTACAAACCAGGTGCGGCCACTACTTTTAAATTTGCTTTAAATGCACAGCATGAGGGCTATGGTGGCGGTATGCAGCGCTATTTCTTCGATGGCAACGTTATGCCGGGGCAATTTGATGAAAAGAACCAGGAAAGGGGGCGCAAAGAATCGGGCAGAAAATTAAGTTACCAAACCTTTGTCGACAAGCCCTTCTTCCTTCCATATGTAACTACACAAAGTGCAGGAGATGCTTATAAGGATGTATTGTCTGATGTTGGCTGCAACCAGCCAATTTTTGACGATCATGATATCCGCATCATCAATGAAACACTTGGTGGAACTTATACCTATAAAGGCAGCAAATCGGGTAAACCAGGGTTGCCTGATTCGCAGGAAGATGTTGGGGGATGGGAAAATTATCCTGAAGTGCAACGCCCGGCCGATTTTGACAGCGACCATGATGGTCTGCCAGACTGGTGGGAAAAATTGCACCAGCTGAATCCCCACTCTGCTTCAGGAGACTTCTCCGATGCCAATGCAGACCCTGATAAAAATGGTTTTACGAATCTTGATAATTATCTGGAATGGATGGCAGGTCCTCATTTTATGATGGCAACAAGTGGAAGTGTTGAGATAGACCTGAAACAGCTGTCCAGGGGATATACAGAAAAACCGGCATACCGGGTTTTTGCCGCAGTTAACGGCCAGGTTGAACTGGCTGACAATGGCAAGGTTAAATTTACTTCTGCAAAAGGCGGACTCGCGTCTTTTAAGTTTACGGTAACCGATGCCGCAGGAAGCACCTTTACCAGAACCATAAATATGGCAACGGGAATTTAAGATAAATGCAATAAAAAAGGGAGCAATGAAATGCTCCCTTTCCATATCTGCTGTTCTTTATATACTGTCTAAAACATGTTTTGTCAGGTCGCTTTCTATATTTTTAACCCAGTAACTTCCACGCTTGCCGCATATCGCCACCTTTTTTGCCGCAGGCGGCCCATATATGTTAACAATAATATATATACATTTGAAAGCCGCAAGTATACTCAATCATAAAAATGGAAAAAATCGAACATATCAATTATATCAAAGCACCTATCGAAGTTATTTATAAAGCATTGACAACACAAACTGGACTTGGGGCTGTTTGGACGGAAAAGTTGATCGTTAAACCCGAATTAGGCTTTATCAATGAGTTTGATTTCGGAGATAATTATGCCACAAAAATGGAAGTAGTAGAGCTGTCTCAGAACAAAAGGGTGCTCTGGAAATGCATAGCTACAGACCCGGAGTGGGTAGGAACAGGTATTTCATTTGATCTGACAGAGAAGGATGGAGTAACAACAGTTGTTCTCAAGCATTTCGATTGGCGCGAACTGACAGAATTCT
Organism: Pedobacter sp. AK017; assembly: GCF_014200825.1. Taxonomy (NCBI): domain Bacteria; kingdom Pseudomonadati; phylum Bacteroidota; class Sphingobacteriia; order Sphingobacteriales; family Sphingobacteriaceae; genus Pedobacter; species Pedobacter sp. AK017. The sequence goes on along the minus strand of NZ_JACHCW010000004.1, from coordinate 118,339 downwards.
ACCGATGGTGCAACTACAACTGGGCTATGTTCCTGTTAAGCCTGAAAAGTTACTGTGAAGATGGGCAGGGAACACCCTATCAAAAACGAAAGTTTTAGTACCCAGGTATCCAAATTTAGATTGCCCCGGTTCGGGAACTGGTTGCAGTTAGCCCTTGCTATAAATGAAATTAAGCCATAATAAGCTGTGCTCAAATAATTAAGCACAGCTTGTTAAATTTAAGCATATTCCTTCTTAATACAAGAAGAAAAGGATCTTAAGGTTTAACTGTTTTTAACGGAACCACACTGTTTAAATACAATTCGATATTCGAGTAGCCACTTTTGGTGATCTTTGCTGCATCAGCTGCATCATTGGGATTTAATCCATTTTTTGTTTCGTAACTATCCGGCATACCATCATTGTCCGAATCCTTGTAAGGTGTGCCCTTGTATTCCGGATATCCACCTACCTGGCTGATATCGGTAATGATACCCATTTTATAAGAATCTTTTGGCAGCCTCCTGTGTTCAAAATCCGGTTTATCTGATAATTTCACATCTTTCAGATAATTAATTTTACCGGTTTTCACCTGTTCAATTACACGTGTATCTACCGGATCACGTTTTGGTAAAGTTGCACCCACATTGGCCAGCACATACTTATGCGCATCCATGGTTGGTAAAATGGTCATTTCAGCCATTGGAAAAGGTTTTTTAACCCGCATGGCAGCAAAGTAAGGCTGGGCCTGCTCGTAAGACATCAGATTGCCTTTCTTATCTTCCACCTGCACACCCCCATTCCAGTTATCTTTAGTTACCTTTTCATTGCCTTCAATGATATTTCCTTCCACATAAGCCCTGCCAAACACTACATAAGGCAATTTACTGCGACCAGATTCCGGCTTTAAGATCCGGTAACTGATCGGGTCATTTAACGTGGTAACAGGCCCAGGTTTGTAATAGTTATTGATAATATTGTACATGGCCGTATAATCACCACCATCTGTAGAGCGGTTGTTCCAGTTAAAGATCACATTATTTGCAAAGTTAAAAATACCGTTCCATCCGATAGAGGGGTTACGTGCACCATTATCTGCCCAAAGGTTACGCATAAAACTACAGTTTTCTCCACCCAGGGTACTGCCAAAGGCATGGTTCCAGGTATCTAAAGCCTCAGAAAAAATAGAGTTCTGAATGGTAATGTTTACGGTAGCCAGTTTAACTTCCTGTTTACCGGTACTGTCATTATACATATGACGGTACATAGACATATTTTCATCCAGTCCCCAGCTTGCCGAAACATGGTCAATCATGATGTTCCCTACAGGATTTCCGCCAATAGCGTCATCTCTGCGGCCAACAAAGGTCTCTCCCCTTCTAAATCGCATAAAACGAACAACCACATCATGGGTATTTAACCAGACCGATTCACCAGCTACACAAACGCCATCACCTGGTGCAGTTTGCCCGGCAATGGTAATATAAGGTGCACGGATAATTAAAGGGGTTTTGATGCGGATGATTCCAGCAACATTAAATACTACAATCCTTGCACCACCCTGCTCACAGGCATCACGTAAAGAACCAGGCCCACTATCATTTAAATTGCTGACCACAATGACACGGCCACCGCGACCACCAAAGCTATAGGCACCCCCACCTTCAGCACCGGGAAAAGCCAGAATTTCCGCTTGCGGCAAATCAACCGGCCTTCCTGCCCATGGAATATAAGGCTTACCTTCTTTAGCTTCTTTTTCTATAATCGGGATTGCTTTTTGCCAGGCGATCTCCGATTGACGATAGGCTTCCTTCATCATATCACCTGAAGCTTTAGCCACATCCTGTGGTATTTTAGGGTATTGAGCGAAAGCAGAGGGCGCTGCAACCACCAGTGCTGCAGAAAATACGAATTGAAAAAATCTCTTGTTCATGATGTCTCGAATAATAGATATACCAAAAGTACCTGGTATTTCAGATGAATATGATTTGGTTAGATTGTATAATAATCCAAAAATGCAACCTAACAAATGTCTTTTACTATAGTATTTTTCCCATCTATTGTATGATCTTATCTGATCAGTTTTTTATACGTCAAAATAACGTTTATGTCTCGGGTATGTTACAGTTCGTGTCCCCCGTTCCTGATTAATTTTACATAAAACTCCCGTCCCCTCTTCTCCGTATCGGTTGTCCCTTACGCCCCTTCGCCCCGCTCCATTTCTGCAGGCGCATGCTTAAACGAAGCATAAAATACTGGCTAAGCGCATTGGACTTTGTATCTGTATATCCCCCGTTGTCATTATAATCACGGTTTACAAAATTATTCTGGTTCAGGATATCAAAAGCATGCAAAGAGATTTTTCCCCTTCGGTTAAGCAATTCTTTTTCAAGATAAGCATTTACTACAAAAGGGTTGCTGGTCAGATTGGCCTTGATACCGCTTACATAATTTTTACTGGCGCTGTAGCCAAACAACCAGCTTTTCAGAAAATATATTTTCCCATCCACATTGAATGCAAGCGTACTGGTCTCATTTTGATTTTTTAAAAGGGTGTTTTCAGATTTAGTATAATTGTGCGAAACATAAGAATTCACCTCAAACCAGTCTGAAGGGTTAATCCTTGGTCCGAAACGCTCAATAAAAGTTTTAACCGTATTGATATTCTGGTCGCCGTTGCTCATTGAAATCCGATGGTTGTAATTTGCTGAACCACTGAATGATAAATTGTATTTGCGGTTGCCAAATTGCCTGCTGACGGAGTAATTTCCTGCCAGACGATAGGAACCGTTCACATTGATGTACCTCGTTTCAGAAATGTATACCGCTTTCTGGTTGGGCCCGACTATCACATTTGGATCCAGCACATCTATCGTATTGTTTACCACACTGTTCTGCGTAAAAGAAGCATTCATGTTTAGTGAATAATTCATCTTAATATCTGCCAGGTAGTTGTTGTACTCCGACCTTATGGTATGTGTAAACGATGCTTTCAGGTCAGGATTACCAATTCTAGGGTTTTGAGGGTTGCTTACATCTTTTACAGGCTGGATCTGGTCAAACGAAGGCTCATTTGCAGAACCGGAATAATTAAGGGAAATTTTATGCTGTCTGGACCATAAATATTCCATTCTTGCAATGGGGATCAGGTTAAAACTCTTACGTTCAGTGCTGGTGCCCAGACTTACTTTGGTGCCGGAAAGCAAAGATGGTATTCCGGTTAAACCAGCCGAAAACCTGAATTTGGAGGTATTCACCATACCATATCTGAAGTTGAGTGAAATGCGCGCCTGGGTAAAAGAATAATCAAAAATATTACTTAAAGAATCAATCACTTCCGAATAACCGGTGGGCGTCACATTCCTTGTGGTGGCATCATTACTGTAACCATTGTAATTTAACTGGGCATTCAATTCCAGCTGTGTATTTAACGACAGCGGCTCTACATAAGTTATACTACCCCTATATGTATTTTGCAGGTTTTTTCGCGCAATGATCCTGTTGACCAGGGAATCCCTGCGCTCCGTTTCGTCCTCATTTAGAAAATAAACAATATTGGCCTCCCGTTGCTGTTCCACATCATTGTTATTGCTGTTTAAATTGGCATGTAAGGACAATCTCCTTCTTTTATTGCCAAACCGATGGGTATAACTGATCGCAGCACCCAGCTGGGGCCTGGTATTTGTACTTGCATTTGAGCTGATCTGGCGCTGATGCCGGAAACCCGTCTGGTAAGAAGAATCAGACTTTAAACTTAGCGAAGAACTATAATTAATTGATGGCGAGAAATTAATGAAATTATTGCTGTCCAGTTCAAAATCTATATCGGCCTTAAAGTTGTGGTTTTTCGAATTGTTATCACTTACATTGCCCCTGGTGGTATTGGTGGCAATTAAAGTATCTTTTTGCGTTACAGGATCTCTGAAATTGGTAAATGAATGTGTAAAGCTACTGTTTAAAGCATTTATATCGTTTCCGTTAAATCCGTAATTCATGTTAACTTCAATCTTCTTTCCTATTTTATCACGGATACTGAAGGAAGCATTCCCATCGTTCGTTGTGCCACCTGTTCCGCCACCCCCACCACTTCCGGCAACACCATTTACGGTGTTTTTGTAGCCTGTCCTAACACCAATCTGCTGATTGCCATTGATCCTTGTCCCAAAAATACCTGCATCATAACGTTTATTGTTTCCTCCTGCAGTGTTTAACCGCAACAGGTTACCTACCGATTTATCTGTCCTTGTAGTGATGTTCAGTATTTTTTGAGGATCTCCATCTTTAACTCCTGTACGTGCAGCTTCATCGCCATAATCATCTACAATCTGGATCTTATCTACAATTTCGGCAGGCAGGTTTTTAATGGCATTGGCCACATCACCCCCTAAATATTCTTTTCCGTTTAGCTTGGCCTTTAAAACGGCCTCACCGTTGTGCACAAGGCTACCATCTGTTCCAACTTCCATCCCTTCCATCTTTTTCAACAATTCATCCACGGTCGAATTCTCCCGCACTACATAATCACTCGCCTTATATTCTATGGTATCTGTTTTATAGGTAATAGAGGGTTCTCCATTAATGACCACCGTATTTAAAGTGTTTTTTTCTTCTTTAAGCACAATAGGATCCATCACAATTCTTGGTATGCGGTCGTTCTGCTTAAAAAGCATTGCAGGCGTTTTCATATACCCGATGCTCTGGACTACGATGGTATAGGTGGCCGATTTTACATTTTTAAATACAAACACCCCATTATTATTGGTAGCCGTCTTTAAGGTGTCTTTATCTGAAGTAAGACTTACAGTTGCACCAATCACCTCTAAATCAGTACTGTCTTTTACAATACCGCTGATTTCCCGTAATGGTAATGGAGGGGCAACTGGTTTTGAAGGTTTGTTTTGAGCATTAATTTGAGTGGTTCCAAACATGGCAAGGGCAAGTAAAATAAAAGCGCATTTCTTCATTGGTAACATTTGGTTTGGTTTAAGGTAAGACCCTCACTAATGATATAGGTTTAATCATGATTAATTATTATTTACACTTTTATCGTCTGAATTTACTTCGTCCGGGAGTTATCCCGTTTCATCGCAGGAATATCCCATTCCACACCAAAGCAATTCTCTAAAAAATTTAATACGCTTATTTTATCCTTTTTAAAATTAGAAACCGAAAAAAAAAGCCATCGTCTATCTTTGTTTATTTTCGATTTTTTTCGTTTGTTAATTATTTTTTTGTTTTATTTGAAGATAACCAAATAAAAACACCTTTAATCATCATGCTTGCTAATCAACGAAAAGACAAGATACTGGAACTGTTAAAAGAGGATGGATCTGCAAAGGTGGTAAACCTTGCAAAACTCTTTAAAGTAACAGAAGTGACCATCCGGCAGGACCTGGAAAAACTGGAAAAAGAAGGTCTGGTACTTAGGGAACACGGGGGTGCCTTTTTAAAGAACATGGAAAACCAGGTGCGCACATTTTCCTTAAGCCATCAGGACCACCTGGACAAAAAGGAATTGATCGCAAAAAAATGCCTCGAATTTATAGAAGCAGGAGATACCATTATCCTCGACTCGGGCTCTACTACTACCGAAATCGCTAAAAAACTAAAAGGAATTAAAAATTTAACGGTCATAACCAATGCCTTAAATATTGCTTTGCTGCTGGGTGTAGAACCCGGAATTGAAGTAATCATGACAGGTGGAGAATTTAAGCCACCTACCCTATCGTTAACGGGACAAAAGGCCGCCGATTTTTTTAACGGGCTAAACGTGCATAAACTTTTTCTTGCCACAGCCGGCCTGTCACTCAAAGCCGGGTTAACCTACCCGAGCATTAGCGACCTGGTGGTCAAAAAGGCAATGATCAACGCAGCCGAAACCACTTATTTAGTGGCAGATTCTACCAAAATCGGGAAAAGCTCTCTGGCCAGCCTGGGTGCATTGTCGCTCATAGATTACATCATTACTGATGCAGGTATACAGGAAAAATATAAGAACTTATTAAACGAAAACGAAATAGAGCTGATCATAGCAGACTGAGGATGGAAAAGCAAACTACACTAGGCGTAATTATAGGCAACCGGGACTTTTTCCCCGACAGACTTGTGGCTGACGCCAGAACGGAAATTTTAAAGGAACTGGATAAACTGAACATCAAAGCTATAGTTTTAGCAGAGTCCCAATCGAAACTTGGGGGTGTGGAAACTTTTCAGGACGCACAAAAATGTGCTGAACTGTTCAAACAACACCGTGAGGAAATTACTGGGGTTCTAGTGGTATTACCCAATTTTGGTGATGAAAGAGGCGTTGCTGAAACACTAAAACTCTCACAATTAAATGTTCCTGTACTTATTCAGGCCTATCCTGACGACCTGGATAAACTAGATGTGGCACGGAGAAGGGATTCCTGGTGCGGTAAAATCTCTGTTTGTAATAACCTGTATCAATTTGGCATCAAGTATACCCTGACCACCAAACATGTGGTCCATCCGTCAGACCCTTCTTTTATAGCAGACCTGAAAGATTTTATTGCCGTATGCAGGGTGGTAAAAGGTTTAAGGAATGTACGTATTGGTGCAATAGGTGCCAGACCAGGTGGATTTAATACCGTACGTTACAGCGAAAAAATATTACAGCGACACGGCATTTCTGTAGTTACAGCCGACCTTTCAGAAATTCTGGGCAGCGCCAATAAACTAAGTAAAGACGACCAGGTGGTAAAAGACCACCTCGAAAAGATCCACAACTATGCACCATCTGGCGCTACCCCGTCCGAAGCATTGATCCAGATTGCAAAGCTTGACGTGGTGCTGAACGACTTTATGAAAACACATGCACTGGATGCAACTGCCATTCAGTGCTGGACCTCGCTGCAGCAAAACTATGGATGTAATGTATGCACATCGATGAGCATAATGAGTGAAAACATGCTTCCAAGTGCCTGTGAAGTTGATGTTACAGGTACCCTAACCATGTATGCCATGCAGCTGGCATCGGGTTCGCCAAGTGCATTGGTAGACTGGAACAACAATTATGCTGCAGACGACGAAAAATGCGTATTGTTCCATTGCGGAAACTGGGCAAAGTCGTTTTTACCAGATATACAGATCAGCAATGCGCCCATTCTAGGAACTACGGTGGGTGTCGAAAATACTTACGGTGCACTTGACGGCCGCACACCTGCAATGCCCTTAACTTATGGGAGGATCAGCACGGATGATACCCGGGGGGTAATCAAGGCTTATTTTGGTGAAGGAGAACTTACCGACGATGCCCTCAATACTTTTGGCAACAGGGCCGTAGCCAAAATCAATAATCTGCAGGGATTGATGCAGTACGTTTGCAGAAATGGCTTTGAGCACCATGTAGTCATGAACGCTTCCAAAACCGGGGCGGTACTGAAAGAAGCATTTGAAAATTATATGGGATGGGAAATTTATCAGCACTAGCAAAATCGATCGGCTACCGTAAAAAGATACTCAAATACATTTACGGGGCAAAAGCCGGACATACCGGCGGCAGCTTATCCTGTATTGATATTTTAAACGTACTTTACAACGAGATCATGAACGTTGGGCCCGAGAATATCAAATCGCCCGACAGGGACCGCTACATTCAAAGTAAGGGCCATTGTGTTGAAGCGCTGTTTGTGGTACTTGCAGATAAAGGATTCTTTCCGGAATCGGACCTCGAGACCTTGTGCCGCTACAAATCCCATTATATTGGTCATCCTACAAAGAAAGTGAACGGTGTAGAACAAAATACCGGCGCATTGGGCCATGGCTTACCTTTAAGTGTTGGAACAGCCATTGCAGCAAAGCTGGATGATAAAGATTATAAGGTTTTCACCTTGCTTGGTGATGGGGAATTGCCCGAAGGATCTAACTGGGAGGCTGCATTAACTGCCGCACATTATAAACTCGATAACCTCTGCGCCATTATCGACCACAATAAACTCCAGATCACCGGGAAAACAGCTGATGTGTGCAATACCGATCCTATCGATCAAAAATTTGAGAGTTTCGGCTGGTCGGTCAGACATGTAGACGGCCATAACCTGGTCCAATTAAAAGAGGTGCTGAGCAGCCTTCCTTTTGAGGCAGGCAAACCCAGCATGGTCATTGCACATACGATTAAAGGAAAGGGCATCAGCTATATGGAACATCAGATCAAATGGCACCATGGTGTACCTTCTGATCAGGAATATGAATCTGCACTGCAGGAATTAGACAATACTTTGACTTCATCATAATTTAAATAAATTGGAAACAGTTGTAGATCAATTACCAGGAATAGGACAGGCAAACCTGGAGGTTTTCTCTGAAACCTTGCAGCGGCTTGCTGAAAGAGATAAGGACATTATTGTAGTAACCAGCGATTCAAGGGGATCAGGAAAACTGGTGCCTTATGCGCAGCGGTTTCCCAAACAAATTATAGAGATTGGAATTGCAGAACAAAACCTTGTTGGCGTTGCAGCAGGAATAGCATCGGCCGGAAAAAAGGTATTCGCAGTTTCCCCGGCCTGTTTCCTTACCGCCAGATCGTTTGAACAAATCAAAAATGATGTGGCTTATTCTGACAATCCGGTCAATTTAATCGGTATCAGTGCTGGTGTTAGCTATGGTGCTTTAGGATCAACACATCATAGTTTACATGATTATGCAGCCTTAAGGGCTGTAAATAACATGATCATTGTTGCCCCCGCAGATAATTATGAAAGCGAACAGGCCATTGTTCAGGCCGCAGCCCTTAACCAGCCGGTATACATCAGATTTGGAAAGAAGAATATGCCCCATCTTACAGGCGCCGATAAAGGTTTTCAGTTTGGCAAGGGAAGGATCATTAAGCCGGGAGCCGATCTGACCCTTATCGGAACCGGTGAAACAGTATACCCTGCTTTGCAGGCAGCCCGGAAATTACAGGCCGAACATGGCATTGTTGCTGCTGTGATAAGCATGCACACCATTAAACCCCTGGATTACGGCCTGATTGCAGATTTGGCCAAAGGTGGCAAACCCATCATTACAGTAGAAGAACACAGTATCTTTGGCGGACTGGGTGAAGCCTGTGCATCGTTTTTAATGGAAAATAATTATAGAAACCCTTTTAAAATCATAGGCATTCCTGACGAATACACTGTAACGGGCTCGCAAAACGACATTTTTAACCATTATGGAATATCAGAAGATGGAATTTTAGCCGCAGCAATGAAGCTGCTCAGCTGATCCGAACCCATATAAACCTAACCAAATATAATCCTGTAAAAATGAAAAGAATTTATGCATTCTTTTTACTGCTGTCCTTACTGACATTAGCTTCCTGCAGCAATAAAAATGCTGCCGGTGAACCTAAAAAAATTGCAGTAATTGTTTCAACCTTAAATAATCCCTGGTTTGTGGTGCTTGCAGAAACCGCAGCAGCAAAAGCCAGGTCTTTAGGCTATGAAGCAAAAATATTTGATTCCCAGAACAATACCGCACTGGAAGCAGACCACTTCGAAAATGCCATCAGTTCGGGCTTTAATGCCATTTTGTTTAACCCTACAGATGCAGATGGCTCCATTGCAAACGTTTCAAAGGCAAAGGCAGCAGGTGTGCCGGTATTTTGTATGGACAGGGAGGTCAACTCTACCAAAGCTGCCACTTCCCAGATCTTGTCCGACAGTTACTCCGGCTGCATAGCGATTGGCAAATATTTCGTGAAAAAACTCAACAAGAAAGGTAAATATGTCGAAATACTTGGCTTGGTGGGCGACAACAATACCTGGGCACGTTCCAAAGGCTTTCATAGTGTGGCAGACCATTATCCAGGATTGAAAATGGTTGCACAGCAAAGTGCAGATTTTGACCGGAACAAAGCAATGGAAGTACTGGAGTCTATCTTACAGGCAAATCCAGATATTGATGCCGTTTTTTGTGGAAACGATGCCATGGCCATGGGGGCTTATCAGGCCCTTTTTGCTGCCGGAAAGGCCAACCACGTGCAGGTATTTGGTTTTGATGGGGCCGATGATGCCCTGCAGTCTATAAAGGAAGGGAAGATCAAAGCTACCGGAATGCAGTACCCCAAAATCATGGCCGAAACTGCCGCACTTTATGCGCAGGAATATTTTAAAGGCAAGCGTGATTTCCCGCAAAAAGTTCCTGTAGCAGTTGAACTTGTTACTGCTGAAAATATTAAAAATTACATTTCAAATTAAGCCATGAAGAAGTTCTTAAAATATTTTGCTGCTTTGGTCATTGTTCTTTTTGTTGGCTATCATTCGGTCTATTTCAAAAAACTGAATGAAGTACAGGCCAATACCCCATCAGGAAAAATCAACACCACTGCTTATACCAGGACATTCTGGGATAAGAAACTCCTCCCATCCTTAAACAAGGCCATGCCCCTTGAGCAGCTCATCAGCCTGCTCCATACTGATCCTGAAAATACATTCAAAAAATATAGCAATGCTTTAGGAATAGGAGAACTAAAATATTTTATGGTTAAAGCTGAAGGCAGTGTAAAACAGGTCGGCGACAATGACCTCACCGTAACCTTAGCTACAGACAACAAAACGGTAAAGATCGAGACGGAATATGTGTATGGAAATGCAGTACGAGATGCTTCCGGACTGATCAATAGGAATGAATTTGACAACACTTCAGATTTCAATGAAATTTCGGCAGGTATCAATAAGATCATTAGAGAAGAAGTGCTGCCGGATTTTAAAAGAACTGTAAAAACCGGCGACCACATTACATTTACCGGTGCCATAGAAATGAACAAAAAGTTCTTAAACCTGAGTGATATAGAAATTACACCCGTACAATTAAAAATACTTAAATAATGCATAAATGCTGGTTGTAGAAAACATAAGTAAAAATTTCTCGGGGGTAAAAGCACTGGATCAGATCAGCCTTGAAGTGCGTGCCGCTCAGGTTACCGCTATCATTGGCGAAAACGGAGCCGGAAAATCCACTTTAATGAAAATCCTTTCGGGCGTATATCCCGATTATGAAGGCAAAATCATTTTCAAAGGCAAAACCGTTAGCTTTTCCAGCCCTAAACAGGCACAGGAATGTGGCATCTCCATTATCCACCAGGAACTGAACCTTATCCCCTATCTGAGCATTACAGAGAATATATTTTTAGGCAGGGAACTCTGCACAGCATGGGGCGATCTGGATAAAAAGAGGATGCGCCTGAAAACGCAGGAACTCTTGAGCCGTTTAAAGCTCAACATTGATCCTGATACACGGATCATTGATATCAAAGTTGGGCAGCAGCAGGTAGTAGAAATTGCAAAGGCCCTGCTTACTGAATCTGAAGTGATTATTATGGACGAGCCCACTTCAGCCATCAGTGATACGGAAGTAAAAATCCTGTTTGACATCATCAACGACCTCCGTAAAGCAAATAAAGCCATTGTTTACATTTCCCATAAACTCGATGAACTGTTTAAGATTGCAGACAGGTATGTGATCATGAGGGATGGCAGGGTGATTGAATGTGGCGAGATCGGTGAAATAAAGGCCGATGACATTATCCATAAAATGGTGGGCAGGGAAATTAACCTCATTAAAAAAGAAGGTTCGGGAGCCGGCCCGGAAGAATTGTTCAGTGTAAAAGACCTTTGTCTTAAACATCCGGACCAAAAGCATACCTATCTGCTTAAAAATATATCCTTCAGCCTCAATAAAGGCGAGATTTTAGGCGTATTTGGTTTGATGGGCGCAGGAAGGACTGAACTGCTGGAAAGCCTGTTTGGCCTTCATCCCAAACTAATGCGCGCCGAGCTTAAAATTGAGGGCAAGGTCCTTAGCATTGCCACTGCCGGAGATGCCATAAAGGCCGGACTGGCCCTGGTTCCGGAAGACCGGAAAAGAGACGGCCTTTTACTTGGCCTGGATGTTCAGAAAAACATAAGTATCACTACTTTAAAAGAAATGGAAAACCTGGGTATCCTGGAAATTGGAAAGGAAGCAATGTTAAGTGATAAATATACCGCAGAACTGAAAATTAAGACAGATTCCGGAAAGCAGGTTGCAGGTAACCTGAGTGGCGGCAATCAGCAAAAAATTGTCATTGCAAAATGGCTGGCCACCCATCCCAGGATCTTCCTGCTGGACGAACCTACACGTGGCATAGATGTAAATGCAAAGAACGAGATCTATAAACTTATCCTGGGCCTTGCAGCCCAGGGGATGGGCATCATCATGGTCTCTTCAGAACTACCGGAAATATTAGCGGTATCAGACCGGGTAATGGTCCTGTCGGAAGGTACCATTACCGCACAGATCCCCATCAGCGAAGCCAGTGAAGCATGTATTTTAAAAGCAGCAATTCCAAAATCAATTTAAAATGGACTTAAGATTATACAAACCTTACCTCATAAAATTTCAATCGCTGATCGCATTGTTTATCCTTTGCTTATTGATCAGTATGGTATCCGATAAGTTCCTTACCCTCTCCAACGGCTGGAATGTAATGCGACAGATTTCTGTAAATATCTGCATTTCTGTTGGCATGACCCTGGTGGTTTTAACTGCGGGGATAGACCTTTCTGTTGGCTCTGTATTGGCCCTCTGCGGCGCATTAACTGCAGGCTTGCTTAAAAATGGCATTGCCATACCCGAAGCCAATCTTTTTGTTGGCTTTACCATTTTAGGTGCCATGCTGGCCGGCATACTTACAGGAACAGCCCTGGGTACATTTAATGGCTGGGCCATTACTAAGTTTAAAGTTCCGGCTTTCATTGCCACCCTGGCCATGTTAACCATTGCCAGGGGCCTAACCTTACTGTATACCAAAGGTTTTCCTATCTCTGGCCTGGGCGATGATTTTTCCTATTTAGGTACAGGCTGGTTCCTGGGCATCCCTGTTCCGGTATGGATTTCTGCTATTGTAGTGCTGGCCGCTGTAGTGCTGACCACAAAAACCAGATTAGGAAGATATATTTATGCTATAGGTGGCAACGAAAATGCCTCCCGGCTGTCGGGCATCAACATCAGCAAAGTTAAAATAATCGTATACGCCATAGCCGGGGCCCTGGCTGCCGTAGGTGGCCTTATAGTTACTTCCAGACTGGATTCTGCACAACCCAATGCCGGCAACAGTTACGAACTGGACTCAATTGCAGCTGTAGTGATAGGCGGTACTTCCCTGTCAGGGGGCAAGGGCAGCATAATGGGTACAGTACTGGGTGCTGTAATTATAGGTGTGTTAAACAATGGGTTGGTGCTGTTAAATGTTTCGCCTTTCTGGCAGCAGGTAGTAAAGGGTGCCGTTATTTTGCTGGCTGTAATTGTCGACAAGGTCAATTCAAAAGCTGAATAGTGATGGGCACAAAATATATATTGGCCATTGATCAGGGCACCAGCAGTACAAAAACACTGCTGTTTGATGAACAGGGCAAGGTAGTGGCCAAAGGCTCGGCCCCGCTAAAAAGTATTTTTTACGGTGAGGGATTTGTAGAGCAGGACCCGCAGGAAATTTACCAGAATGTGTTGACGTCTATGCAACTGTGTTTACATGATTTCAGCACCAAAGGCGGCAATCCTGATGACATACAAACCTGTGGCATCTCTAACCAAAGGGAAACATTTGTGATCTGGGACGAGCAGGGAACACCCCTGCACAATGCCATTGTATGGCAATGCAAGCGCTCGGTAAACATTTGTAATCAATTAACAGCTGACGGATTGGCTGAAATGATCAAGTCTAAAACCGGCTTAATTATCGATCCCTATTTTTCGGGCACCAAGCTGATCTGGCTGTATCAGCACAACGAAAAAGTAAAAACGGCCATCGATGCCGGGAAGGCTTATTTTGGAACGATAGATACCTGGCTGCTGTATCAGCTAACCGGTGGCACAACCTATTTAACCGATTATACCAACGCCTCCAGAACCTTATTTTTTAATCTTGCTACCCTAAACTGGGATCAGGAACTGCTGCATACTTTTGGCTTGGCCGGGCTTAAGCTCCCCTCCATTCAACCATCATCCTCCTTTTTTGGTACCAGCCACTTTAACAAGCTCCTGCCAAAAGGATTATCCATTACCGCAATGATCGGCGATTCGCATGCCGCAGCCTTTGGCGAAGGCTGTTTCACAGCCGGAACAGCAAAAGCAACCCTGGGAACAGGATGTTCCATCCTGATGAACATTGGCCCTGAACTTAAATCATCAGGCAGTGGCATGATCAGTACCATCTGCTGGAGCACAGAGCAACAGGTAAATTATGCGCTTGAAGGCGTAATCGTATCCTGTGGTTCTACTATAGAATGGCTTAAAAATGAACTTGGCCTTTTCTCAAACAGCGCAGAAACGGAAAGTATGGCCAAAGCAGTGAGCAACAATAACGGCGTTTACCTGGTTCCGGCCTTCAGCGGCCTGGGCGCCCCCTACTGGGATATGAGCCGAAAAGCAGAAATTAAGGGCTTAACTTTTGGTGCCAATAAAAACCATATCGTAAGGGCAGCACTGGAATCTATCCCCTACCAGGTAAAAGACGTGGTTATGGCCATGCAAAACGATACCGGTATCAGATTAGATGAACTGATGGTAAATGGCGGCATAACCAGCAATGGTTTTGTATTGCAGTTCATGGCCGATCTGCTGGACAAAAATGTAAGCAATATGGGGATGCCCGATGTATCTGCATTGGGAGCAGCTTATCTGGCCGGATTAAAATCCGGACTTTTCAAAAACATTACCCAGCTCAAAACATTAAATTCCAATAAGGAAACATTACAGCCATCAACAGATAAGACCAGCATCAACCAGGCTTACCAAGGCTGGGAAAACGCGATAACATGAATTTAAAAGCACTGACCTCTATTTGCCTGTTCTTTGCAGCCAGCACTACATTAACGGCCCAGCAACCCGTACCTGTAAAGCCCCGCATCCTCATCAGTACCGATATTGGCGGCACAGATCCGGATGACAACCAATCTTTAACCCATTTTCTGATGTACAGCAATATATTCAATACAGAAGGCCTGATATCCTCTCCTTCCTATGGAAATGGCAGCAAACAGGAAATCCTCAGAATGATTGATTTATATGAAAAGGATTTGCCGAAGCTGAAAAAGCACATTAAAGATTACCCGTCGCCAGATGCCTTACGCAAAGTAACCAAACAGGGCAGGCATGGCGCAGCGCCCTATATCGGTTATACCACAGCTACCGAAGGCTCCGACTGGATCATTAAATGTGCCAGCAAGAAAAGCACGCAGCCCTTATGGGTGCTGGTTTGGGGCGGACTGGAAGACCTGGCCCAGGCCCTGCATGATGCACCTGAAATAAAAAGTAAAATTAAGGTGTACTGGATTGGTGGCCCCAATAAAAAGTGGAGCGCTTCCAGTTATGCCTATATCGCCCAAAACTTCCCCGACCTTTGGTTTATTGAAACCAATGGCTCTTACTATGGGTTCTTTTCAGATCATGGTGTGCCTGAAAAATTAAAAGGCAAAAATTATTATGACAATTATATTCAGGCCGCCGGGCACCTTGGTGCTGATTTTAAAAATTACTATAAAGGGGAAATTAAAATGGGCGATACCCCTTCCCTGCTCTATATGATGGATGGAAACCCTGCCGATCCGTTTAAAGAAAGCTGGGGCGGAAGCTTCGAAAAACTGAGCCACAGCCCCAGGATTATATTGAACCACAGCACCACACTGTCCCATACAGTAACCGTATATGCATTGCTCGACTTTCAGTTTAAAGGGCCGGTAATTGATATCCCGGCCGATTCAGCTTGCTTCAAAATGACAGTCAAAGCCGGAATCGGCATTCAGAAATGGGATGGCTTTTACCTGGGCAATGGCAACTACGGACTTAAATATGCCGCTAAAGAAACTGAAGTACTCAGTTATCAGATCAGTTCAAAAATACCCGGCTTTCCGGAACAAAGCGGACAGTTGGTAGTGGATAACATCTGGCCCGGCAAAAAACGTCCTACAGATTATCAATTGGGGGCAAACTGGTATACGGACAAGGTAGATCCAGGACTTTTCGACGGGATAAGACAGGGTGCAAAAACAGTTCTGAAATGGAGAAATGAGGCAATGCTGGATTGGGCAAAGCGCTGGGAATGGCTGCGATAACCAGTAGCTGTTCCAATAACCATTGTCGTAGATCCCCCCATTATATGACGCGATCAGCCAGCTGTATTTCAAATTATTAAGCTTAAATTTGGTATACAAATCTAAAATCTACAACAATGAACCAAAACATCATCTGCTGGTTTGAAATCTATGTAAAGGATATTGAACGTGCAAAAAAATTCTACAGCGCTGTTATAGGAACAAAATTCAGGGATAGTGCCGGACCAGGCAATTCACCTGCGGGCATGAAAATGGCTTTCTTCTCCCCTATAGAAAATCAAGGTGTATCCGGGGCCTTAATAGAAATGGCTGGCACCAAAGAAGGCGACGGGCATTGTGTAAATACCATGGTCTATTTCCCTTGTCAGGATTGCAGCGTAGAAGAAGCCCGGATCAAAGCCGCTGGCGGCATGGTGAGCCAGTCCAAATTTTCTATTGGTGAATATGGTTTTTGCTCTATTTGTGTAGATACTGAAGGAAACCCTTTTGGATTGTTTTCTATGGAGTAACGACCAGAGAACTAGACAAACCATTTTCATTGATCCAACTTTGCTAATTTAATCTTTATGTGGTAGGTGAATGTTGGTGCACACGCCTTAGCTTTTTATGGCAGGCTAGGACATACAGATGATTTAGATATATAGGGATAAAACCCCGTATTATTAGCGAGTCATAGTATGTCCAAATCTATATATCTTAAATTAATGCTTGCCCTATAATATCCTGGTCCAAATCTTCAAAATTGTGTTGTAACCATAATACATCTCGTTCAGCTCCCATATAAATTATTTTAATCCCTTCAATCTGTTCCAAAATGTCTTTGACATAGAAATGTCCTTCAATCAATTCTCTTAAAAGATCTTCATACTTTCTATCATTCATGAAAATAAGGCTAGGACTCCAATAATAATTCCATAGAGTCGAGACCAGATTTCGGCTCAGTAAAATAGACGATGCTTTAATTTTAAACAATAAATTATTCGTATCACTATCATCAACTAATATATTCTCATTTAACCATGAGACTATATTAGTTAGATTGTCATCAGTATAATTTAATTCTATGCCATGGAAATATATGCAGGAAGAATCATCTATTAACATCTCAAGCAAAATATTCCATCTTTTTTTACTTATATCTATATCATCATTTAAATCTTTTATTGAGAAGTAATTATTGCCGTGCCTCAGAATCTCTAATCCACTGATTTTATCATTATTCATATATTATTTCTTTTTATACTTCCAAAATTGAAAAGGAACATTCCATGGGTATTGCGCTAAATTAGGTAAAGCAAACTCATTAATATCATTTGTAAAAAACCAATTAGCTGGTAAGCGTGGTCTACAATAAAAGAACGAAATCTTAAAACGTAATAAATAACCCTCTGCAACACAGAAACCGAGTTACGAAGGTTTCTCCTTTTTGCCCCTACAAAAGCAAGCAGCTTTGGGTACCCAAAAACAGAGTTTTCAGTATAAAAACAACAATAGGCCGTATAAGCACATATGCAGCCTATTGACTAACCAGCAAAGTCCTTATCTATATAAGAAAATTATTGAGGAACGGGAGGAAACTTTTTCAAAGGACTGAAATCTCCTTTAAAAATTTCCAATTCAAAAAAATGCCCATCAGTATCCAGATTAACTGAAATAAAAACTGGCACTTGATCTGCATCAAATAAATCTACCTTCGCCAATTCTCTTGAAAAAAGTCTATTGTCCTCTCCATCTACAACCACCCGTAAACTTCCCATCCCTCCATCTTCCATTTCTTCAACGATCAATTCATTTAACGTATCTATTATAGACGAGCCTTCATCCTTATCTTTTATCATCCAGGTTATTAAAGCGACTTCTTCAGGTTTTAATTTTCTTGTTAACATATTTTTATCATCTTGGCGGCTTAATTGAACCGATATTTATTGTTCCATTAGGTAATTTAACGCCGCTATAGTCAATTTTTACGCCATTCACATTAACAGTCCCTGTAATTCTTACATTAACTTTATACGATGCAGCCGGCTTCAAATTCGTTATTATAGCTTCTTTTATTTTTTCAACATTAAGTCCAGCAGCCTCTAGATGCCTAGTCGCATGAGAAACTTGATTAGATATTTCAGGATTACCAAATTGAACAACAGACTCTTTATTTACAAATTTTGGAATAGGAGTCTTTACTTTTGCTGGAAATGTTTGTGTAAAACCCTCTGAGAATAACTTAAATTCCATTAAGTTAAGCATAACCTTATTCAACTTAATTAAACTATTCATCCAAGAATCATAAGCTTCTTGACGCTCTTTGTCAGTGCTTTTCGGCTCTTGCGGATCCTTATTATCTTGTTTATCTTTCTTCCTTTTTTCTGGGTCTTTAGGGCCACCAAGTTCTCTTTGTAGTTCAGATAATACTGCCTTTGCCTCATCACCATACCAAGTTTCCATCCCATTCGGATCGATATTGTTAACAGGGTTGTTATCTGTATAATTATACTGATTCACTGAATAAAACTTCTCCGCCATCGGATCCACTACGCCCCACCTCCCAGTCACCGGATCATAAAAACGTGCTCCATAATCATACTGTCCAAGCTCTTCCTGCAACTCTTTACCGTTATAGGTGTAATTAATTTTTGGAGAAGTAACCTTACGGTTGATTTCCATACCAAAAGGATAATAGTCCGTCTGCTGCAAAACAGTGCCAGCGTCATTGTACACTACCCTGGTATTGCCCAGGTGGTCTTTTAAGAAATACTCATAGAGGTATGTGCCCCCATTGTTTCTGGCGATACCATTTTCCGTATGTAAAAAATCAACCGTTGTTCCAGTACCAACTTGCATATACTCTATTCCATCGACGTAATACCTTGTTTCAGCAGGACTCTGTTTCGTCAGTTTCCTGCCCTGCGCATCATAAAGATAATCAACTTTTATGTTATCACTATAATCTTTTATCTGCTTTGGTAAATTTAATTCATTATACGCTATTTTTATCTGTCCGTCAGCTACCACGCTTCCTTTACTGTTATATTGGAAACTCCTGCTATAACTACCTCCATTGGTAAAGCTCTGCAATTGATTGCCGGAATTGCCATAGCCGTAAACAAATGCACCAGATGCTCCAGCTATTGAAGTTATACCTGTTCTGACAAGGCTATTGATGTTTCCCATTTTGTCGTATGTCAAAGTTTCACCATAACTCTCATCGCTGATGCCACTTAATAACCGGCTAGCACGGTCATAGCCATAGGCATATCGATGGGGCGTAAAATCAATGCCCGATGTCCAGATCAGTTCACTGACATTTCCGCTGAACTGCGCATTGGAACGGTCAAAAGGTAAATCATAGTACAAAGAGAAGTTAAACAAGGAAGATGAAGTCTTTGAAAGCCAACCTCTTGGATTATAACTATGAACAATTGATTTGCCACCCGCTTTCTTAACTTCCAGCTGTCCAAGGGCATTATAGCTATATTTTGTTACTACGGGATTCTGTTGATTGATCTGCTCACTCGATTGAATTACTCTGCCTACATCATCATAAGTGCTCTGCTTGTCTATAGTTAAAGCTAGTGCATTGTCTTTATAGTGTTTTCTGTTTGTCGTCAATAACTCTCCGACAAAATTATAGCTATTGCTGATCTCATCAACACCATTCAAATGGTGCTCTGCAATTATATTGTTTACCCGCCCTTTACTGTCATAGATCGTCTCGGAAAGAAGAAAATCATTTGTACCCAAGATTCTGCTAAGAGAGACAGTCTCCAGACCAATAGCAGCGGTGCTTTCCGTCGCTGTACCACTTGGTACACGGAACCTGTTGATCTGTAGTTTCCCCGAAATTGCCGGAACATTAAGAAAATCATAACGGTCATAATAGCTAACCGTAAAAACCTGCACATCAGGATCGGATTGATCGGGATAACTTACTGCTGTATACCCAAAATACTCGCTGTTGCTTCTGCTCTCATATAACAGCAAACTTCCTGTTGGCTTCATGTTCAAAGCCACTATATTTTGCAGCGCACTTCTCGATTGTGAAGAGCGCATTTCCCCTGTCATAACCGGCCGGCCTAAGCGGTCATATTTAATAAACGACCAAATGGCTCCTCCAGTTCTATCACGATGCGAAGCATCCTGGGATAAGATTAGCCGGTCTGCAGCATTATATATCATGTAGCTCCAGCCTTCTCCTGGGATTTTCTTTTCGATCAACCTCTTTCTTCCATCATAATGGTAGGCATAGATATAATTTAAAAACTCAGTGTCTATCTCTGTAAAGGAAGTTAAATTCTCCAGTGCTGGCGGTACAACATAGGCCAGGTTGCCAAAGCGGTCGTAGATATAATCTGTGCTCATGTAGATCGGGCTGGCCTTGCTGCCACCGTCCTGCACTTTTTTACTGATCAATTTACCTTCTTTATCTTTATACTCGATAGAGGCGTTGCCGTTTTCATCGTGCACGATGCTCTTGTACAGTTCACCGACCGGATAATATTGCCCTCCGGTAGACGCGCCAGTATTAGCGGCTCCACTGAGCGTAACGTTCCATAACCTAACCTCATTGGCACTGTTAACAGCATAGGCATTTCCTACCGTGTGCCCACTGCCTACTTCCCATACTTTGCCCGGGGCTGCCTTTTCAGTTACCCTGTCCAGTGGCGAGGGCTCGAACACTTGCTGGGTATAAGGGTTTGGCATTTTGGGTATAGAGGTTTGATCCTGCTGATAAAACTGGTACTGCGCACTGTTCGTATATACCGTAGCAAGGGCATCAGTACGCATGCTTCCCGATGGAGAGGGGCCACCTGTAGGAGCTTCATAGGAAAGGTATTTTTTATTTTCCCGGCCAAAGGCGTCATAACCTAGCGGTGTAACTATATCTTTCCCAGTGGGCGAAGCTCCGATAGCGATCTGCTGTATGGGGCGTCCCAAGCCATCAAAATACATGACCTCTGCCCGGATGGAATTTCTGGAAAGACCGGATAGCTGCAGATCGGTGGTAACATTATCAGCCATTACCGTTCTGGTCAGGATATAGTTCTCCGAACCCGTTACACTGATCGGCGAGAGGCTGGCAACAGGATCTGGACTGCCCTGCACCTCTGTAGATACGGTGAGATTGACATTCCCTGAGGCCGTACCGTTACCTTCGGCGACGATGTAATAGGTGCCAGCGGCGAGATTACTTGCCAGTAGTGAGGACCGTGTCCCTGTGCAGGATGGACCATTGTCGTTATTGCTCTGGAGCACTGTCCCGCTTGCATCTAAAACATAAAGGTAAGTATCAAAGTCTGAACCGCAGAGGGACGCTGCCACAGTGGATGTATTGCCAACAATAAGCTTATAGTAGATGTCATCGCTGGGCTGCCCCATTCCATTGCCATAGCCTTCGGAAGTTGCGTTGCTCCGGTTGTCATGGTAACTGTATGATCCGCCAAGGCTATAATTGCCAATCAGGATGGCATCTGATAGTGCGATGCCTTCGGATGGCTTTTTAGAGGTTTGCAGGCTGATATGATAATTTCCTCCCATACTAAGACTTTCACCATCAACCACTAGATAATACACGCCTGGATCAAGATCAACGTCAATGTTCCCGTCGTAGGTTGTTGTCGAAAATATATCTCCTCCTGCCGAATTCAGCACATGAAGGGAATAATCTCCATAAAAATAAACTTCCTTTCTAAGTGCTTTTATGTTTGTTCTCTGGGGAAGTTCAAAGCGGTAATAAATATCGTCATACGATCCAACATAGTGGTCATTGCCATAACCAAATATAGGTTCAAAGTTTCTTAGATCAGTAAAGGCTATAGAACCGTCCGGGTTAGTAGGGATAATGATCGGATTCGCCAAGTTGGTTCCAGCATTTGGCGCTACAATCCCACTATCATCATTGACGTAAAAATTCGTCTCTATAACGGCCGACTCACTGGGATCTGACACACCCGCTTCAAAAACCAGAAAATAGGTTCCGGTCGATAAATTTAAACTCTTGTACGAGGAAGAAGGGCTGAAATCATCAACTGATATTTGGTTAAACTGTTCATCTAAAATGTACACCCTGCTTAAGGCTGAGGTATATACCGAAACATCAACAACAGAGTTTCCGGTAACCCTGAAGCGGTGAACAATATCCGGAGAAGAATTACCGTAAATATTACTGTAATCACCTGTAGAATAAGCCATCAGGAAATTTTGAGCTAAATAAGAAGTTACCGAACCCAGCTCTATGGGATTTGAAAACGAGGTTCCAGTCTGTCCAAAAGAAAGGATCGGAACACAAAAAAACAGGTAGATAAAACTGCGAATAGCTTTTCCAAGAGATCCAGATGGTACGAGGTTAAGACTTCTTTTTGCCATACTTACTTTTCTTATTTTAAACATCATTGGTTCCGATAGTTATAGTCCATTTTCTTCTCTATGGCTCCGTTATCCCCTTTGATCACGTTCAATCTGCCGAAGGAGTCGTATTCATAATACGTCGACTTGCCGCGGGAATCAGTCTGGCTTTTTATACCTACTACCGGATCATAGCTGAAGGAACTGATTTCTACATCTTTTAACGTGCCTGTATTAATTGCTGTCCTAATTGGCGCCAGAAAACTGTCTATTTCTGACTTCGTAGGATTAACCCGGGAACTAAATTCCTGGATGGTACTAAGCCCCAATGTATTCTCTATTATCTGATAATCTGTCCCCTTTATTTCGGCAATAGGAAACCTCGAAGCGTAACTCCATATATAGTTGATCACAACATCATTGGCTTTGGAAAGGCTCAGCGCATTGCCCTTTGCATCGTATTTGTGGAAAACGATACCATCCTCCTGAAGTTTCGTATCGGTATTATAGCGCAGGATCTTGTCAGGAACAAAGATTTCCCCTGGCAGTTCGTAATACTGGTTTGTGATCTGGCTCACAATATCACTATTCACCTTGACCGTTTCTTCCAAAACCTTATTCACATCATTGGTCTGAAGCATCCGACTGGCATTGGATTCATACGGGGTATCTGCCGGATATATACTGCTCTTTTCTATAACCCGACTCTTGCTGTCAACTGTTGTTTCTTTAATAACCTGGTCTAGGTTATTGTATTGATAAGTTGTTGACACTTTGAGCGAATCATTCCCAGAATAGGTAACCTCACTTTTATTTGTTAATAGGTCCCTTCCAGTACTTATAGAATAAATTCCATGACTATAAAATGACGACAAAAAACTATAATTTTCAGGGTAGTTACCATAATCATATTTAAATTTAGCGAAAGGATGTACTTTTAATCCATAGAAGTCTAAATAAGGATTTGCCATGTAAGTGTAAGCTTCCTTTTTAAGAAGGATATTGGCCGAACTGAAATATTCTTTTTTTAATAGTTTTGGCTTATGCCATTCAGTATAATTAGATATATATTTTGGATCTGAGCTATAATATCCCAGATTCGACTCATTGGATATAAGTGTAACGGGATAGGCATCAACAGCGATCGGGGGAATTGCACTGAAAAAATAAACAGTTTTTCCGCCCTGAAAGTTATTCGTTTCACTAATATATTGATAGTAGGTAATTTGATTGGGCTCACCTACCGGATTTGATGAATAAACTGTCTTTTTTCTAGGAAGATTATGCGCTCCTCCATCAGCAAAAACGCCAGGAGAAATTTCTACTTGAAATGTTGGATCTGAACCAAAAGAGATTTGTTCATGCCTAAAATCATTTTGGTCCAAATAATAATCAGCATAACCGTTTCCCGAATCATTAAGCCCATAACTATAATATCTACTCAGTTCAAAACCATTAGCATTGTATTGTCCCAAACTCGCAATTTTTTTTATGGCCTTTATCCGGATGCCCCCCGAATATTCGTAAGAAATTTTATTAGGTTCATACTCAAAAAGCGTTTTCCCTCCAGTGGGATAAGAAATAGTTTTTAAGCTAAAAATACTTGGATTATTATTTGATTTACGATTTGAAAAATGTCCACCATATCCAGAATTTTGATACAATGTCCCGTAATAAGAAGCCCAAGGTGAATTGGGGGCATTTCCATTATCACTACCAAATTCTTGGTGCAACAATTTACCTCTGTCGCTTTCAAATTTGTTATAGCCCCATTGATCTGGGACCAAAATAGTTGATGATGGCAGATCCTTGTTATAATAATCAAAACTATATTTTTCATAGTTCAACAGGCCCTTGTCGAAAATCTTAATAGAATCCAGAAAGGTATATCCCGATGGATATATAGAAATCTCGGAATAAAAAAATTCAATTCTTTTGATTAGAATGCCAGTCAATGAATCTGTAACATTGATCTGCGTTATTTTTGGGTTATTCCCATTTTTGACAAAATTAATCCTCTCGTTTTGTGTACTTATAGCGGAAATAGAAAAAATGGAATAATTTCTACTGTCAGATTCATCACTATATTGATATTCCCAAGCATCTCCACCTGACATAGTGGGCTCAATGACAGTTAATGTTGCTTGAAGTGCATACTTGGTCGAAATATCTTTTTTGGTGTATGCGAACTTAATCTTTTCTCCATATTTGGTATCAATATCTGTCAGTGCCCACGCCGTAACATCTCTTCCGTTTAAGGTACCATTATGTGTTTCTAATACTTTAGCTCCCAAGTTATTCGATTGTTCACCGAAACTATAGATATTTTGGCTTGCATCTTTCATACTAAAGCCGATAATTCCTGACGTTACATTGTTAGCTGCGGTTCCTTCGATATAGTTGAACTTATTCGTTGTGGGCGAAAATTCACTCACAGTCTTAGTTGTTCTATTACTGACTATGAACTTTCCTCCCTGACCAGGCACGATATAATGAAATTGATCGTACTCGCCATCCAAGAGACCTCCGGAACGAGGGGGCATATGTGGATCTGAATTTACTGATCCTGGATATTCTGAAAAAAATCTACCTAAATAATTATCCAGAGCTAAATGCGTTAAGGAGTTGAGGTTTGTTTGATAGGACGACAATGAACCCATTTCAATATCCTCCCTATCGACATGTCCATATATCGTTCTTGAAATCCGGTAATTATTACTCAAACTCCATCCCACGCCAACATCACCATCATCCTGCCCGCTCTTTATACCCGAAGCATGGTAGTTCAGCGTGATCGGAATTTCTACCCCCTTTGTTTTAATCGTATACAATGGGATAGATATCTCCGGAACACCTGTACTTAAATCTACGGGAAAATCAATGTACTTATTTAATTCCTGCGTCTGCGGTGATGGCGGTATCACATTTGGCAAATTTTGTGCAACCAAACAAAAAGGGAGACAGCAAAAAAAGAAAGCCATGCAGATACCAAATAGGTTTATTTTCATATTATTTTAATAGATACTTTTAATAATTCAATACTACAAAATCACCGTGCAGCCGGCTTGCACGGAAGAAAATAACTAAAAATAATTTTTGAGTTAAAAAATGAAGCTAAGGAGCAACTCACACTTTAAAACAGACCGATTTAAATAAAAGTCCAATTTTGTCCAGGACAAAAACACGACAGTGTGCCGCGCAAAATGCCTCATAAAGGTTCTAAATTTTCAACAACCTCTAAAAGCTCCTTTAATAGCCCGGTTTTTATAGGCATCAAATTACCAATATAAAATTTCCACTCTTCCGTAAAATAAAAAGTTTCATTAGATCTTGAATAGGCAATTGGTGCATCAAATTTTGTTTTTAAAAATTCAATATACAGGTACAGATTACGTCTGGATATCCCCAGAGCCTTTGCAAAGCATTCAGGGCTACCGGTTCTGCCCTTTGAAATATTTTTATTAATTCTTTTTAAAAGCGTTAAATCTACTTTCATATTAACCTGTTTAAATCATCTTTAATGAATAACCTGCCAATATTAAAAAACCAAAGGGCAACCAGTTTGCCCTTTACTATTTATTTGAAAATATTTTTCCCGGACTAAAAATCGGCCTTTAAACACATTTAAAACCATAAAATAATGCAACAATCCGATCAAAAACCGATTTTACATAAAAAAACCGGGGCTAAAAATTGCCCCGGCAAATCATTTTTTGAGATAATTAATACAGCAAATCAGGTAAAAAACACTCCGCTTTTACTCTCTGTGCACAGTTATACACAGCCCTTAACATCCCAAATACGGATAAAAATTACTGCAGCTCAAGGAATTTTTGAATCAACATATTTATGATCACAACACGATACAGTTCTTCCACATTTCCGTAATACTTTAATAAGCTTTCGGGATTGCTATAACTAAAATGCCTTTTTTTATCTGGTGTACTTAGCTCAAAACCATACAGTACACCATCTGTCATGCTTATTCTTTGAATTACTAAATCTATATTGGCGCTATCTATTTTGTACAATAGCAACCTGTCCTGTAATACTTTCTCATCAGGTATTGTTAACACTTTGTTTTCGACCAGCTTTACCCAAAGCTGGTCTGCCTTGGTTTGGTCTACCTTTCTTTCAGTGAATTTAGTCTTGTCACCAAAACTATCTTTGAGATCAAAGTATCTGGCAGTCCATTTATTGTTCTTTAGCCTTAGTATAAAAACATCGTCAAAGTTATAGGAAAGGTGTCTTTTCCATAACCGCAGCTCAAAAATATAGTTCTTATCCAAATGAAAGGTGGAATCAACACTGCGGTTATAAGCCGCATTCACTTCCGATGTTGAAGCTTCCTGAAAGGAGATAAACCTGGACCTTACAGTATCCGTTTTAAAATCAAATGGAGGCCGAACATTTTTTTTTGTTTCCTGAGCGTTCAATTGAAAGGTGGTGAGACATATTGACAATGTCAGGAAATACCATTTTAAAGAAAACTGAGTAATAGGACACATAATTGTTAACATATTTGAAGTGGTTTCTATCAAATTTACCTATTTGTATTTAATATTTTATTGAAGCAGTAATCAGG
This sequence comes from Pedobacter sp. AK017, assembly GCF_014200825.1. NCBI lineage: Bacteria > Pseudomonadati > Bacteroidota > Sphingobacteriia > Sphingobacteriales > Sphingobacteriaceae > Pedobacter > Pedobacter sp. AK017. The sequence continues at coordinate 91,342 of NZ_JACHCW010000004.1, read as the reverse complement.
TGTTATTTACTTTTGATATGCATGCGTATTTAGTGCGTAATGACTATGCGATGAGTCCGCCTTTTTCCAGTAAAAAGTCGGACTCACCTCGGACTCACCCCGGACTCATGTCGGACTCATTCAAAAGAAAACATCCTCAAAAAGGCTGCACCTTTCGGTAACAGCCTTAAACACACACAATAATTATCTTTCAAAATTACTTTATACCGTTAAGGTATACTTCCAGCATGGTATATCCGCTGGAAATAAAGCTTTTTATTTTAACCAGCGCGGATCGCCTAATCCTGCGGCTTTGATTGTGGCATTGCCAACGGTAAAATTAAATTTAGCAGCATCTGTGTACTGAGGGTCTAATGTAGTTACCCCGCTGCTTACTGTACCGCTTGCCCATTCAGTTGAGTAGTTTCCAAAAACATTGTTATTGGTAAATTCAACGGTTGGGGTCACACCATTCGTCTGGGTCCTGAATTTATTGGTCAGAATACACTTATTGATCTTCATTGCAGTAACACCTGTAACTTTAGCTATACGGGGATAAAGGAACCTTCCCTGGGTACCATCCACACCACATATATTGTCAAACGTGCAATTCTCAATCAATACCGGACCATTAGATCCAGGGAGTGAAACGATAGATTCAATCCTGAAAAAGTCTCTGGCTAACTTATAAAAAGTGGAGTTGGTTATTTTTGTACCGCTCAACACTCCGGCCCTGAAATCAATAAAATCTCCTCCAGTAGCCCCAAATTCATGGAAAATAGAATTATCAACTGTAAAATTAACATTAGCAGCTGTACCAGTTGCCGCTACGTAAATTAAACCTGCAGTAGCTTTGGTCATGTCGCAGTTTTCTATGGTAACATTACATGCAGAGGTAAGTCCTGTAGCAACAATGATGTAAAGCGAACTGCCGCTTACTTTTATGCCCGACAACTTGAACGAGGCTACATTACCTACAAGATTAAAAGCCTGTGCAGAAATTTCCGGAATAGCTCCACCCTGAACAGCTCTTATGGTAAGTGCCTTTGTGATCTCTATAGTTCCAAGAGAATTGAAATCATATTTGGCGCCGCCAACGTTGATTGTGCTTCCCGAAGCTGCTGCTGCAACAGCAGCGTGCAAAGTTTCATAAATTACAGAACTTCCTTCAATGGTGATGCTCATTCTCAGATCTACAGCACTAAATGTAAGTACCCCTTTTCTGTCTTCTCCGGCAAAAATTACAGCAGTATAATTGCCTGCTGATTCCAGTCCGTCTATTGACACAGACTGGCTGCTGACATTTTGGGCCGACAACTGTATGGTACGTTCTGTTTTTTTAAGGTTATCTATGATTAAAACGGAGGTTACCGTTCCTGAACTCGGCGCATTCCAGCGCAATACGGCCGACGTTGCCGTTAATTCTGATTTCAGTACGGTTTTTAAAATGCTCTCTGGTTTTATGGAAGCGTTAATAAAGCCAGAATGCAATACAATATTACTGGATAATGCTTTTACCCTTACATAGGCTTCCGAAAAATAGCCCAGATTGGTAAAATCAACAGCAGTTACTGTTGAACCTAAAGTATCTGTCTTTAAAATAGTGGTAAAATTAGCATCTGCGGCTACCTGCGCCAGGAAACCGCTATTTTCGTTACCTGAATATTCCCAGGTAGCATGTAGTGTTGTTTTTACCGCATTTAATTTTAAATTCTGTGGGGAAGCTATATAATAGTTCATATCCGGCCCCTTTGCTTTTTTACAAGCGACAAATCCCGACAGCAGGATGAACGCCATAAATATTTTATATGTGAGTTTCATATCGTTTTTCATGATTAGTTTAGCGGATTAAATGTTCCTCCCCAGGTATTATTTTGCTTTAGCTGTGTATTGTTGTTCAGCGCTCCGTCCGGAATGGCGAAGAAATAATATTCTGGTCTCCAGTTAATGTCTGCCCCATCTTTTACCTGAACTTCAAAGTCAAAATTATTGGTGTAAACATCATCCAGGTTCAGGTTGTTCCTGTTGTTCAGGAAATCTGCCGGGGTTGGCATACCCGTTCCTGTTTTTAACCTCACCCTTAGCCCTGTCCTCCTTTTGCCATTTAAAACAGATTCAAACTTTTTCCACCTCCGCAAATCCCAGAAACGTTTACCCTCAAAAGCCAGTTCTATTTTACGTTCATATAAAATGGCTTCAAATAGGGCCGAACGGCCTAAGCCAGCATCAACACCATATAACCCGTCGGTACCCGCATCCAGTCCCGCTCTTTTACGCAAAGCGATTAAGCCCTGGTAACCTTCCTGCCCCTGTGCTGTTCTGTTAATTCCACAAGCACTTTCTGCCAGGTTCAATAATACCTCAGCATACCTCAGTTCTATCCAGTCTGTTCCTGAGTTTGGTAAAACATCTGTAGTTGCTGTGGGGCTAACTGCTTTTCTCAGGTAAAAGCCTGTATTGCTGGCATTGGTCTCTGATGTAGTCCATGTGCCGCCACTATTTGTAGAAGTATAGTAGGTCCATAATCTATAGCTGGTATTACCCAATATAGGCCAGGTACATCCATTGTAAGCAATGGTATTGTCGAACCTCGGGTCCCTGTTTTTATAAAAATGCTGCTCATCATACGGATAGGTAGTAGAAACACCGGGTTTTTTACCATCTTTCATCGGGTAATCTTTTACAAAATCCCATGTTGGCGCATTGGAGCCCCCACCCCCATTACTTAAATAAATGGGCCTGGTTTGCAGGTCGTACGTATTGTTCTTTTTTGAAACATCTCCGGTCTTGGTATTGTAGCCAGTTATTAAAACTGCTTCAGGGTTATTCACTTCCTGAAACCACAGGTTGGCATAAGATGAGTTTAAGCCAAAGCCAGCCTGGTCTAACAGCTCCTTAGCTTTTAGATTCGCATCATAGGCTGCCTGCCACCTTAACTGAGTGTCATCCGGGTTAAATTGCGGACTGGCATAGGTTAACAGTACACGACCTTTAAATGCAGCCGCAGCTCCTTTTGTTATTCTTCCCCAATCTGCTGAATTTGGCCATTTGCCCGGCAGGTTCTGAATGCCGAAATCCAGATCTTCCACAATTTGCTTGATACATGCAGATGTTGGGTCCCTTGGCAACATGTTCCCTTGTTTATTTGCTTCGCCGATCGGATCCATAGGCTCCAATACAATAGGCACTCCGCCATATAAGCGTACCAGATCAAAATACCTGAACGCCCGGAAAAATAAAGCTTCAGCAATCATTCTGTTCTTGGTACCGTCAGGCATCCCTCCTTTTTTAACATCCCTGATGAACTCGTTGATCTTCCGGATCTTCCCCCAGTTATTGGTATTGCTCAAACCGGTTCCGAAATCTCCGACAGTAGTGGAGATCACTTGTCCCTGAAAAAATAAATGTGTGCCCTGGGCTTCCTCAGAGAATGTTCCGTTTGCGCTGATTGCACCACCGGTATTTCCAAACCAGGCAGGCAGGTTCTGGTCGTACACAAAACTCAGGTTAAAAAATGCAAGCGTTGAATCACTGAAGATCAGGTCTCCGTCAAGAGACGATAAATCTTTTTTATCCAGAACTTTCTGACAGCTGCTCAATCCCAGTAAAACAGCAGCAGTATAAAATATGATAGTTTTTAATTTCATGTTTTTATTTTTAAAATCCAACATTTAAGCCAAAAGACCAGGTTTTTAACACCGGATATACATTGAATGCCCCAGATGTGTATTTGTAATCTTTGAAAGGGTTATAGATATCAAATGGGTTTGTAGCCACCACAAATGCCCTTACATTGTTAATACCTATGCTGTTGGTAAGGTTTTTAGGTAAAGTATAGGACAGGTTTAAGTTTGAGACCCTGATGGTGGTTGAACTTCTAAACCAAAACTCAGAAACACCGGTATAGGTTGCTGTGTAAAATGGATTTGGGTATTTTGCATTGGGCGTTTCTTCGGTCCAGTGATCGGCCCAGAAAGCAGGTTTGTTAAGCGTAGCTGTTGCCCTGGCACGGGCATCACCTTCAACTACGGCTTGTCCGCCCCATGACATCCCTGATGTTACACCCAGGCTTAACGACTTGTAACTTACGTTAAAGTTGAATCCTACGCCATAATGGTTATCGGCCTTTTTAGTGATAAAAGTTTGATCAGCTTCTGTAATCACACCATCAGTGCTTGTTAAGTCGCCCCCTGTTCTTGGTCCGGATATATCCTGGTACCAGATCATACCGGGTTTAGGCACTGCACCAAAAAGGGTATAACCAGGGTTTTTAACTAAAAAATCATCTACTTCGGCCTGCGACCTGAACATACCACCATATTTATAACCATAAACACCCTGGTCTGTGGAACGTCCGGTGGGGTCCATCATGGTGCCTTTATTACCAGCGGTAACATCCCTTAATATACTTTTATCGTCGTACCAGCTGAAGAATGAATTTACCCTGTAAGACCAATCCTTACCGATTTTATCGTTCCATCCCAAGGAAATTTCTGTACCAAATGTGTTTATTTTTGAGTAATTTTCTGAAGGCAGGGCCTCACCAACCAATAACGAAACTGATGATGACAGCTGGGTAAGCATATTGCGGAACTTATCTTTATAGCCGTCAATAGTTACCGATAAACGGTCTCTTAAAAACCTGGCTTCAACACCGATGCCCATTTTGGTGGCATCGTCCCAGAGTACATTTCTATTGGAAATCCCATTCTGATTGAACACCAGAGTCCGGTCTGCATCACCACCAAAAACAGCACTTCTTTGGGTTTGTTTTCTATAGCGGTCGTACCATTGGAAAGCCCTTGTCCTGTCGCTTCCGGCAAATCCTAATGCCGCCCTTATTTTAAGAAAGCTCATGAACTTCACATGGTCCTTAAAGAAATTTTCCTGGCTAACTATCCAGCCTGCAGAAAATGAAGGGAAGTAACCCCAACGGTTTTCAGGAGCAAAACCAGTAGATGCATCGGCCCTCAGGGTTGCTTCAAACAGGTATTTTTCGGCATAATTGTAATTTAACCTGCTGATGTAAGACAGATATCCGGCTTCGGTTTCAGATTCACTCTGCATTACTGAAGTTCCATAAAAATAATTCATGTTATCTTCTCCACCCATGATCGGGTCTTCAATATACGTAGCCACACCATCCCCATAAGATTCCCTTTGCTCAAACATAGCCAGCGCAGAGATATTGTGCTTTCCGAAACTCCGGTTATAGTTTAAAGATCCGTTAAGCTGATAATTTTTATCATAAGTAGGATTAAAACGCAGCATATAGCCATTTTTCAAAGCGGTTTTACTTAAAATATCGCCCCCGTAAATATGCTTGTTCTCGCCCAGCATGGTAAACCTGTAAACATCATAAGCGGTACCGTATTGTTTACCAAAACTATTGTTACTGCGTTGGTTATAGGTTGCCTTGGCAGACAGCCCGGTAATAAAAGGAACATCGTAGTTGAGGTTAAGGTTAACGTTTAATCCCGAGGTCCTGGTTTTGGTATAATCGCCATTTTTCTGTACAGCAAAAAAATGGAAATTCTCAGTAGTTGCATTGGTTGCGTTGGTAAGGTTTACAGGCAATCCGTTAATATAGGGTGGATTAAACTGTGGTGTCTGCATCAGTGCCAGCACATCTTTTTCTATGCTCTCCCCGCCTTGCTTTAACCAATAGGATTTATTGTTATACACATCGCCACTTAACTGTATCCCTACACTCAGGCCAGTTGCCAGTTTAATATCTGAACTGGCCCTGTAAGTCATCCTATCTGAATTTATGTTATCTAAATTTGCATCCTGTGCATTATAGGTAACACTGGCAAAATAGGTGGCCCGCTCTGCCCCACCGCTAATATTTAAAGTGTGCCTGTTCAGTGTAGAGGCTTTCCAGGCCATATCTAACCAGTCATAATTGTGGTTCTTAAAATAATCCAGCTCATCAGGTGTATACCTTGCAGCACTGGTTAAATAACCTGTAGGGTTATTGGTATAGTTATAGGAATTCAAATACCTGGCCTGTTCATATCCGTTCATCATTTTTGGGAGCATAACCGCATCTGTTATCCCAACTGAGCCGCTATAACTAATTTTGGGTGCGCCGATCTGTCCTCTTCTGGTTTTAACCAACACGGCTCCCTGGTTACCATTAACACCGTATATTGCTGCTGCTCCGTCTTTTAACACTGTAATGCTTTCTATTTCACTCTGATCCAGTAAATTAAATTCTGTAGCGGTTTTGAAAACATCATCTACAATATAAATAGGATCTGTTGTTCCCCCATCTTTAGAATAGATCCGGGGCTGACGAACAGTTATAGTCGCATTTTGTCCGGGTCTGGATTGACCTCCACTAACACTTACGGCAGCCAGTTGCCCTCTTAAAGCCGCAGCTAAACTACCTACAGGTAAATCTTCTATCGCCTTCATATTGATGTTTTCGGTAGCATTGGTAGCAAGACGTTTCTTCTGCGTCCCGTAACCAACTGAAATGATCTCTACTTCGGTCAATGCCTTGTTATCAGCAGCTAGTGCAACATTTAAAGTTGTTTTTCCGGCCAGGTTAACAGTTTGCCTGATAAAGCCAATATAGGAGAATACGAGGGCATCAGTTTCGGGATCGGCCTGAATGGTATAAATTCCATCTCCGTTGGTGCTCACATTACTTGGTTTTCCTTTAATGCTCACATTTACGCCTGGTAAGGGACCTCCGTCACCGCTATCGGTTACTTTACCTGTAATTTTTTTTACCTGTGCATAAGACGATGCGCAGCAAAAAAGGGAAAAAAAGAAAATCCCTTTTAACGTTCGTAAAAGTTTAATGTTCATGCTTAGTTTGTTGGTTTATACTTGGTTAATTGGTTGGTCTGGTTCAATCAAACAGCTCCCTTATAAATATGGAATGCTGATAAAACCGCTGGTTAGGTGGTTTTTAATTATAAATAGGAAGAGCTGTTAACAAGATCCGGACTATAGTAAAGTTTTATTCAAATTGGGATTTGTTTAGGTTTTTAAATTTATAGGGTTTATTGGCTAAAGGCTGCCCCTTTCGGTAGCAGCCTTGTTAACCACACAATAATTAGTTTTGGATTTTTACACTTACATTTATTAATGGTCTCTTCTCATAATCTGAAGTAACTGAATTGATGACCATCATACCATATTTACCTTCGGGTGTCAGGAAAAACACAGCACTTCCTGCAGCCAATCCTGCAGCCGCAGTGGCGCCTACAGTTGCATTCAGGTTAATGGTTCTTGCTTTAGCCAGCGCCTCGATAGTTGATCCGGAAACCGCAGAGTTTACAAATGGTGTAGCCTGACTTGTCACCGGAGCACTGAATTTCGTAGTCCTTTTTGGATTCCAGCTACTCAAATCATAAACCGTTAAGGGAATCACCGGAGTACTGGGAGAGTACAGATTGATCGCATATTCTATCCCACCCGATGAATTAGTGTACATTCTTCTATAAATACCAAAGTCAATTTTTGCAGCATTAGTACTGCCATTGTTGTAACTAAAAGACGTTCCGTCATTTAACGAAAAGAATGATGGCTGTACCTTTGCAACTGTATCAGGTAAATAAATAATTCTATTCGCATAAACTTTATAGCTCGGATTTCCTTCAACAACAACTTTTTTATAACCATCGCCTATGTAGACACCTTTTTGGTTCCTTGCGAAAACGCGGAAACTTGTTTTACCATCACGTTGCATCGTGTATTTGTAAACATTTGAAAAGCTTCTGCGTTGGTCATTGCTAAGTGTGTATACTGTGGAGCGATCGAAACCAGTACCCGTTGTCCGCTCTACCGTAACAGTATACATATCTTCCTTTGCCGAATTGATGGTAAAATCAACCCAAACTTCAGTATTATCGTTCACCTGTTTATAATCAACTACAGCCTTAGGATCGCTGTTATTAAATGTAACCGTAACATCTTCGAACATATCGAAAATGCTGTTGGCTTCCTTCTTACAAGACGTGAGGATAAAGATACCTGATGCCAGAAGGAAGAACTTTGATATATTTTTAATTTTCATTTCTTTAAATTTTAAAATGCGATTCTCTATAAATTCAGTTTAATCAAGTGGATCAAATGTACCTCCAGACCATCCAATTGTTGGCGCTATGTTTAAACCGTTATTTACGAAATCATCATGGAATGTATAAAAATAATGAAACACCGGAACGTTATAAGATGAATAACTGCCGTTTGTGGTAACTGTTACATTGAAGTATTTCGTAAACACAGCTTTATCGTTGGTATTTAGTGTTTCCCTAAACATTACCCCATTAGTTACCGCTTCCAAAACACCTTTATCATTTAGTACGCTTCCAACAGGAGGTTTTACAAGGGTAATTTCGATCTTCTGCATGTTTCCGGTTAACAAATGCATGGTACGTGATCTTCTCAAATCGGAATTGCGTTTATTTTCGAAAGCAAACTCAACCATCCGCTCATTAAGGATGAGTGTTCTCATTGCGTCGGGGCCGCCTACTGGTGCCAACCCATAATCTGCAGTACCCGCAACTATTCCGGCCCTTACCCTGATTTGTCGAACCATATCCTTTGCCCCACCCAAATTTCCGGTTTCGTTTAAGCAATCCGCATAATTCAACATCACTTCGGCGAGTCTGAGTTCGATCCAGTCAAACCCGTTTCCACCAATATTGTTCGTATATCTTACGCTTGCTGCAGCTAAAGTTGGAGAAGTAAAACGCTTACAATATACCCCATTGCCATTGCTTTCACCTACAGCCTGGTTATAGGTCCATTGTCTTCTTGCAGCGTTACCGCTCAAAGCCCAGGGTCCACCGTTATAGGCTATTGTAGCTTCGAATCTCGGATCTCTGTTTTGCCAGAACATAACCGCGTCGTATGGATAAGCTGTAGAAGTTCCCATCGGAAGTCCATCTTTCATCGGATAAGCCTGAAGCATTTTTAAGGACGGCATAAAACCTGTTGTAGGGCCGCCGCTTTCAGAAGTAGGTCTGGATTTATATTCAGTATCATGACCTCTTCTTTCAACTGTAGCAGAATGTGTTCTCACTAAAATAGCTTCTGTATTCAGTGTACCTTCTACCCTGAAAATATCGGCATAGTTGGCCTGTAACCTTCTTCCAGCTGCGATGCTCATATCATAGGCTATTTTGTTCGCATTTAACGCATCTGTCCATCTGGCCGACTGGTAAGGATGTTTTGGATCGTCAGTGGGATTAAATTGCGGACTAGCCCAATAAAACAACACTTTGGCCTTAAGGTTAACGGCAATCAGCTTGGTAATTTTTCCACGGCCAGTGTCATCAATCGGAGCAAAGCCTTCGAGCATGGTAATTGATTTATCCAAATCGGAAATAATCTGATCAAAACATTCTTTAGCACTTTTCCTGCCCCCTGTATAAACGCTCAACGGGGCCTGAGGTTCAAGTGGCAATGGAATACCACCATACACCTTAACGAGTTCAAAAAAGGTCATCGCCCTTAATGCATAATATTGCCCTAAATACTCATTCTTTTTTGCTTCAGGTAAAGTACCTTCCGGAAGAAATTTTATAGCTTCGTTACATCGCTGAACATCAAAGTATTTATTTTCACCTGCAGTTGAATTGTTATTATACCTGTTACCTGCCCATCTCACATCGTTATTGGTTAGAAAGCCCTGCAAACCTAATGCTGCACGTGTATATTGATCTGTCTCTGCGAAATAGTTTTCATCGCTGGCCAAATGCACACCATTTCGTTCGTTAATGGTTACCTGAAAAGGGAAGGTAGGAATGACAACATCGTATGTTCTGTTGAGGTGAAGTTGAACGGCTCCATCTGTACTCCAGATGGCATTATCAACACCGCCACGATCAGGAAGATCGAAAAAGCCCTTTTTACAAGCTGGCAAACAAGCTACCAAAGAAAGGATAATTAAAGATCTTTTTATATTGGTTTTAAATTGCTTAATCATGATTCAAAAATTATAGGTTAACATTTAAGCCTAATGAAATTGTTCTTAAGACTGGATAATCGTAGGCAGTTGACGAATACGGATCTTTATATGCCAATGGATTTACCAAAGTCCACAAATTGTTACCTGTAAGCAGCAATCTGGCTCCGGTTAAGCCAAGCTTATTCACAAACTTAGTTGGTGCCTTATAGCTCAGTGTCATGTTATTGATGCGGATCATTGTAGCATCTACTGCCCAAAAATCCGAGTTTTTAGAAATGGTTGGATCATCAAAACGAGGATATTTTCCTTCCATAGGATTATCCTGCGTCCAACGGTCTTTCCAAATCGACAATACATTTTTAGTAACAGATGGTTGGGCTCTGGCCTTGCTGTCATAAAAAACCTTACCGCCAAATCTGGCAACGATATTGGTTTGCAGAGACAATGCCTTGTAAGAAAAGTTCAAATTAAAACCTCCTCCAAACCATGAGTTTGTTTTATCATAAAGAGGAACCATATCGTTATCGGTGATCACACCGTCACCATTTGTATCTTCGTAATATAGAAAGCCTGGTTCCGGAATTCTGGTATATACCCTATAATTTGGATTTTTCGTCATAAAAGCATCAACCTCGGCCTGCGTTCTGAACATACCTACAGTTCTTAAACCAATGTTGCTGGAGTTATATTTACGCGGATCAGTACCGAATGAAGTAACCCAATCCGGACCTACGTTATTTATTAAATCGCCTGGTGCATAAATCAGTTGTGTATTTACAGAATTACCATAGGTGAAGTTTACACCTGCGTTCATGCTCAGATCAGTGGTCAACCTTGCTTTATAGCCAATGGTAAACTCCGATCCCCAGTTATAGGTTTCCCTGTAGTTAACAACTGGAGCGGTGAATCCTCCGTATAGCGGATACAAGTTATTTCCACCTCTATCAATTCCATCATAATTGCGATTTTGAAAGGTCTCAATGGTGACATCCAGTTTGTTGTTGAACATGCTTGTCTCTATACCTACATTAAGTGTTCTTTTCTTTTCCCAGGTAAGATCTGGATTCGGAAAAAACGACGGATTTAATCCATTGGCATTTGCATTGCCATAGATGTAACCATTGTTCGTGTCGATGGTGTAACGGGCTTGCCATAATCTTGAAGTCACACGATCATCACCAGTTATGCCATAATTCACTTTAAACTTCAAATAATTGATGAAACTCAGGAACTGCGTATTTTTGAAGAAATTCTCCTGACTTATAATCCAGCCCAAACCGATACTGGGAGATAACCCCCAACGTTTACCTGGTGCAAAATTTGAAGAAGCATCAGAACGAATTACAAAATCAACCAGGTATTTTTTATCAAAATCGTATGATGCACGGCCAAATACTGATCTTTTGGCAGTTTCGCTACGATCAGCGCTTTGTAAAGTAAGTGTGTTCACATCAAAAGCCCATAGGTCTTCGCCACCTGGTATCAACTGGTTTGATCTGTATACAGATAAACTCTCGCCATTTGATTCTGATTGTTCAGCACCCGCCAGCACATCAAAGGTATGTCTGCCAAAGGTTCTTCCATATTGTAATGTTATAAATCCCTGATAGCTGTTATTTTCAGCCAGTCCAGGGTTAATTCTTTGGTTACCAGCAGCTACCTGCTCTACAACCGGAGAAACTGCTGCGAGTTGATCCGTATACAACTGACCGTTGTTGCCAATTTTTGCAAAGTTATAGGTTTGATACGGCGGAATATAAGTTCTGCTATTTGTTGAATTACTTCCCTGAGAAATTTGGAATTTTGCGTTGAAACCTTTCAGGAATACGGGTTGATAAGATAAATTTGCATTTATTCTATATCCTTTTGATTTACGTCTGTTGTAATAACCAGAATTAAGTAAAGCATTTGGATTGACCGTATTGTTAAAGTTTACAAATTTACCATCAATACTGTTTGGAACCCACCTTGGTACGGTAATAATCCGTTCTAAAAATACATCGTCCTGATCTGTAAGATTATGTTGTGCATTTCTGATGTTCCAATCCACGTTGAAATTTACGTCTGCTTTTAAACCATTAACAATAGTAGCTACTACGCCACTTCTGAAGCTGTATTTATCGAAGTTCATCCCTTTAAAATTCGCATCCTCGTTCTGGTAACTACCACCGCCAAAGAATGTGACTTTATCACTACCACCTGATATACTGATGTTATGGCGCTGTGTAGTGGAAGCCTGCCAGATTTCATCATACCAGCTTTTATAATTCTGACCCCGGAGAATTTCCAGATCTGCCGGTAAAAAGAAGTTGGAAAGCGCAGCACTTGACTGCCTGTAACCATCATTTAACAATAAAGCCTGATCATAGGCCGATAACATATCCGGAGTTCTGGCGGCATCGGAAACCCCGACATAACCGCTATAACTTAGCGTTGGCTTTCCAATTTTTCCTCGTTTAGTTGTAACTAATACCACACCTTTTGCACCCGCTGCCCCGTAAATTGCGGCTGATGCATCCTTTAAAAAAGAAATATTATCGACCATAGATGGATCAATGTTATCGAAGGCTTCTTTGCTTACTGTAATCCCATCGATAATATAAAGGGGTTCACTGGTAACGCCGACTGTAATTGCTGTCTCCGATGCTGTTGAATTTCTAATGTTTAATGTGATGGGAGCGCCCGGACGACCTGATACCTGACTAACACCAACACCTGCTATCCGGTTTCTTAAAGCTCCTGCAATGTTAGGCGCAGGAATATCCTGAATTTCTTCACCACTAATCACTGCGACTGATCCCAGAATTTCAGATTTCTTCTTCGTACCATAACCTACAACGATAACCTCATCCAAATCTGAATTATCGGAGGCTAAAGCAACATTTAAGGTTGTTTTCCCTGCCAATACAATGGTTTGTCTTTTGAAACCGATATAAGAGAACACCAATGCATCTGTTGCCGGATCAGCTTGAATGGTATAAATACCATCGGCATTTGTACTTACATTGCTGGGTTTGCCCTTAATGCTGACATTAACTCCCGGCATTCCCCCTCCGTCAGTGCCGTCCGTTACTTTCCCTGTAATTTTCCGTACTTGCGCATATGAAGAGGCACAAATAAGAAGGGATAACAGTACCACCCCTTTTAATGTTCGTAAAAGTCTAATATTCATACTTGGTTAATTTTTATTTATACCTGGTTTGGCTTTTAATGAATCAGTTGATATTCTAGCTACAGCTTAATAATAAGCGAGTTAAATGGTTCGGTTTTAAAGTAAATGTCTAATCAAATTGTATAGGTTTAATTGTTAATTTCTTCTATCAAGAACAGAAAAACCCGTTACCAACAGTTACTTTAATCAGTAACGGGAATTTTTCTAACCAAATAGAGAGCGGTATTTCTTATTTATCTGTCTTTGCTGTTGATTTTCTTCTTTTTTCCCATTCCTGACCTTCTTTTTTCAAATCATAACCTGCTGCCGAAAGGTAATTGTTGATCCTTCCTTTATATTTGCCAAACCAGGCATGCTTCTTATCAGACGACTCTGCATCCATGGCATGCTCCCTTGCTTCGGTTAACCAGGTAAAGATTTGTTTCTTCTGCTCTTCCGTAAGGGTAAGTATCTGTTCCTGATAGGCTTTATAAGTTAGGGGCAATACACCATAGGTCATCCCGTTTTTCACCTGATCTACCTGGTCTTCAGTTAACTGAGCAGAAAGTTTAGCCAGATATTTTTTATGTAGCTTGGCCAGTTCAGCATCTGTTTTATCGTTTTCGGCTTTAACAGCAGCTTCAGTTGCGGTTTTATCGCCTTCGGTAGTTTTTTTGATTTCTTTAATACGCGTATCCCGTTCAGTATAAATATCATTCAGGTTACTGTACTGATCTCTGATGATATGGCTCACTTTCTGCAGTTTTGCTTCATCACTGATATTCAGTACTGATGCAATTTTATCTGCACGTTGCGTAATAACCTTTAAATATGCTTCCTTTTCATTTGCAGGAATGGCATTGTTCTGTGCAAATATGCCAGTGCCCAGGAGCATGATAAACAGCAATAGATATACACGTTTCATAATTTATCAATTTGGTTAGTATTCTCTTAAAAATTACCTTTCTACAGGTTTACCTCTCCGCAAAAATGTACCTTCAAACCCAATTCATCCATCGCTGCCGCTTTAATACGACATGCTTTATGCGCTGCAGCCTCATCAGGCGTATAGACAACATGGATGTGGTTTGCTTTGTGCCGTCCCATTAACTGGTCCCTGCTTACACCTTTTAATACGGCATTCATAATGGGCCATTCAGGCGTGGTATTGTTCCAGCGTCTGTAAGTTTCTTCTTCCGGCAAGGCAACTACCTCGCCTACCCCTAAATCGCAATGCAGCTCATTGTTCATCACGTACACCCTGCTCCATACAATTGCACCTGGTTTACTGATGCCCTTAAGGGTGCCCCCACCCAAACGGAAATACATTGGCGGCTGCCTGTCGCTACTTGCACCAGCATAGCCCCCTTCAAAATGCGCTGCAGGTGCAGCACCCGAAATCAGGAACAACCATACAAAATCATCTATACCTGCACCTTTATAATGCTCTCCCCATCTGATGTCATGTAAAGTATTCTCTCCTTCCATGCCCAGCTCCTTCCATAAATTGTAAGTGAGCAAAGCATCAATTCCGGCACATTCATCTACCTCATTAAAATGCGGCAATGCTTTACCTGTATATAGTTCCTTACCGCCTTCTGAATATACAGGAGGCCTGTCTTCATTATTCAATAAACCTTCTACCAGGTCGCTTGCCACGGTAAGGTCTTTTAATCCCTGCTGGTATTGGATGCCAATAGTATCACAGCCAAACTCATCAGCAATGCGTACAGCCGCAATGTACATTTTGCATTGCTCCATACTTTGCGCCCGGGTAAGCTCGGCCTCAGGGTTCTCGCCCCAGTTAAACTGCATACCTTTATCCAGCAACCAGTTTAAAACAGCCTCTGCTTCACTATCCTTAACACGGTTCATGGCTGCATAGAGTGCCGACTGGCTTAACCTTTCTTTAAAAAAACCTGTTGGATGCAACAATTCATCAGGCACAATGGCATTGTACATGCCCATGCAGCCCTCATCAAATACACCCATGATCACTTTTCTTTCTTTCAGCTTTCTGGCAAAACTTCTGCCCTGCTCTTCTTCACTGAATGGAATTTTATGGAGTGCCAGGCTCTTTACATGGCTTAAGTTATGGCTTACTTTACCTGTAGCCAGCCATTCGTTTAAACCGGCAATAAAAAAATCATCGGTAAACTGCTCAGACCACAGCGTGCTATAGTTTACACCGGCCTTTGTTAAGCAGCCATTTAAATTTAGCATACCTACCAGGCCCGGCCATTGTCCGCTCCAGTTGGCTACCGTTAATATAGGCCCCCTGTGCGTAGTTAACCCGGCAAATACGTGATGTGAATATTGCCAAACACTTTCGGCAACAATTAAAGGTTGTTCGGGGTTGATGTTCCGGAATACATCCATTCCCATTCTTTGGGAATCAATGAAGCCGTGTTTTTTATTGGCATCATAAGCATGGGCGCGTCTTACTGTCCAGCCTAACTTACCAATAGCTGTAGTCAGGTCGCGCTCCATTTGCGACTGTGCTTCCCAGCAATTTTGATTTGCCGACAGTCTCAGATCACCACTTGAAACCAGAATAATTTCTCTATTTACCCCTTGCATTTTAATTTATTACTGAACAAAATATTTACTAAAAAATAATTTGTCGGTTTATAATTTGGTTATTGCCATCATGGCCTTATACAAAACTCCACAATAGCGTCATTCAATTACTGATGGTTATTAGCAAATTAATGTAGGATATTGTCATAAAAAGACATACATTTGATCAATAACCCTTATTATTTGCAAAAACTCAGTTTTGAATAATTAAATATAAATATAATATTCAAATATAAAAATAAAATGAAGCCTCATTTTCACAAAATCCCGAGTACGCCTCAAAGTTCGTTCAGTATTCGTCATGATGTTAAACCAGACTTCGGAAACATCTGGCATTACCATCCGGAACTGGAACTTCACTATATTATAAAAGGTGAAGGTGTCCGGTTTATTGGTGATAACATCAGCAATTTTACACAGGGTGAAATGATATTACTGGGCGAGAACCTGCCGCATACCTGGCGCTGCAAGGATGAGTACTTTCAAAATAATCCCGATTTGCATGTAGAAGCGATGGTGATCCAGTTTTTACCTGATTGTTTGGGTAAATACCTGTTGAACCTACCCGAGGCTTACCTGATACCCAAACTGTTCGAGAAAGCAAAAAGTGGGATGGTAATTAATGGTAAGACCAGGGATAAACTGGCCGGCCTAATGAAATCGGCTATCGAGGCCACCAACCTGGACCGGATCATCATTCTGCTCTCTATTTTAAAAACACTGGCAGAAACCGATGAATATGCTGGTATAGTAACCGGTAAAAATACTTTTTATCAGAGCAACGAGTCGGAAACGCAGCGGATCAATAAGATCTGCACTTATACCATGACCAATTATAAAAAGGACATTACCCTGGAAGAAATTGCTTCATTAAGTAACCTGAGCATTACTTCTTTTTGCAGGTATTTTAAACTGATGACCAAAAAAACCTATTACGATTTTCTGATAGAGATCCGTGTAAGCCATGCCTGTCGCTTTTTAATTGAAAATAAACTGCCTACAGAAATGATCTGCTTTGATTGTGGCTTCAACAATGTGTCTAATTTTTACAGACATTTTAAAAAGGTAACAGGCATGACCCCACTGGATTATAAACGCAAGTATCTGAACGAATAACCGTTTTAAATCAGGACAGGAATGTCCAGCTCATTTTTCAAACTGCTGTAATCGGCAAACAGTGCTTCTATTTCCTTAACTACCGAAGTGTTAAAGGTTCCTACATCCCTGCGGGTAAAGGTTGAAATGTTCAGGCCTCTTTTTTGAAGGAAATATTTGGATACAACCGGATATACGTTGTGCATAACATCCATATTGTCGATCATGAATTTTTGCACACGCTGTACTTCATCTTCGAGCCGGGCATCGTTGTAGTGTTTGCACAACCACACAATGAGTTCAGGGAAATAATTACCCTGGATGCAGGATAGACCTGCTGAACCTGCTTTTAAAGAATCTACAGCATGTACCATATAAGCATCATACAGTCCAAATTTTGGAAAACCCTGTGTAACTGCCAGTTTTTCTTTGATCTGGCCAAGATCCAGACAGGTATCCTTATGATAAATTACCCTGCCAGTTTCCACAAATTGTTGCAGCTGACCCGCATTTAATGTTCTTTTATAAGGTACCGGACATTCGTAAAAACCAAGCGGAATATCTTTTGTCTGGCCGATCAGGTCAAAAACCCTTTCATCAAATACAGCATCTGTTTCATATTCGGCAGCCAGCAGACCTGCAATAATAATTACCGCCTCTGTACCCAGATCATTCACCCGTTTTACAAAATCGGCCTGTTTATTGATCTCTCCGCCAAATGTACCTGTAGCCACTACAGGTACGGCCCCATCGGCCACCTTAATGACATGACGGATCACTTTTATTCTTTCTTCATCGCTCAGTTCAAACATTTCGCTTGACAAACAATTGGCGAATAAGCCTGAGGCTCCGGCCTTTAAGTATACTTCTGTAAGCTGGGTAAGTGCATCGTAATCTATATCCCCATTGCCAAAAAAAGGCGTAAGCATGACCGGGATGAACCCTTTTTGTGAGTTTTCCATTTTATATTATGTAGTAATTTTTATATTTATTTCAGACAGCTCCGGTGCTAAACCGGCATGTTTCCATCAGCAGATTTTAAATTTCTATTTTTCAGTTTTGTTAACAGTACGCCTACCAGGAAAATACTGAGGGTACCAATTACAATGATCATATTTTTATGGAGCGGGTTGCGCAAAAACTCATATTGCGCTGGCAAAAGTGCAGAGAATGTCATCCAGATGATGACCACAATGCCGATCATGGTAGCAATAAATGCTTCATGGTTTTTGGTTTGCCTGCTGGCTATGCCCAGTAAAAACAAGCCGAGCATACCCGCAGCGAAAATACCCGACAGCTCCCACCACACATCAAGGATGCTCTTTACACCAATCATAGCAATACCTGCGCCCATCCCTAAAAGCCCAAATCCAACGGTAGCGATATGCAGGAGCGACAGGTTTTGTTTTTCAGTGATATCGGGTTTAAAATATCTTTTATAAATATCGACGGTAAACACTGTAGCTGATGAGTTCATCCCCGAGCTTATGGTGCTCATGGCAGCAGAAAGAATGGCTGAAACGATAAGACCAACCAATCCGGCGGGTATTTTTGTGACCATAAAATGAGGCATGATCTTATCACCATAATCGGCAGGCTGTAAAGTTTTTTCCAGATCTGTTATTTCTGTAACAGAAGCATTTAAAGGCAAACGCTCTACCGCTACCTGGTGTTTTATGCTTGCAATCAGATCAGGATTTACTTCATAATACGCATACAAAGCAGAGCCTATAACAAAGAACATCAGGGAGGCAGGTACATATAACCATACACATAACCAGATAGATCTGGAAGCTGCTTTTGAAGAAGAAGCTGTATGATAACGCTGCACATAATTTTGGTCCATACCAAAGTTGTTCAGGTTGATAAAGAAACCATACAATAAAACCACCCAGAAAGAGGAACTGATAAAATCGGGAGAAAAACTACCCAGACTAAACTTATCGGCTGATTTACCTATCTCAATTACTTTAGACACCCCGCCAGGCATATTGGTAATGATGAGATATAAGATAAGCAAGGCTCCAAAAGTTTTGACTACAGCCTGAACCACTTCTGTCCAGATCACAGCTTCAATACCACCAAGCACCGTATAAATAATAATACAAACCCCCATTACCACCATGATCATTTGCATGGAATATCCGGTAAGTGCCTGTAAGCTTAAGGCAATCCCAAAAAAGATAGAACCCATACGGGCCAGCTGGGTAAGTAAAAAGCAAACTACGGCATAAGTGCGTGCCCATGCGCCAAAACGATGTTCCAAATGTGTGTAAGCAGAGATTTCGCCTGTACTTCGGTAAAAAGGTACAAAGTATTTTGAAGCCACCCAGGCGGCCAGCGGCATGGAAAGGCTAAAGACAAAGGCATTCCAGTTGCTGCCAAAAGCTTTGCCCGGCACGCCTAAAAAAGTATTGCTGCTCAAAAAGGTAGCATAAATGGACAAGCCGATGGCCCATCCAGGTATCAGGCCCGAGGCCTTGGTAAACTGGTCAGAGTTTTTGTTGTTGCGGGAAAAATAAATCCCTACCAATATCATTCCGATAAGGTAAATGACAATTATAACAAGATCGAAAATAGGGAGACCCTTCATTTTGGCGATTGGCTGATTTATAAATTGGTTAAAGCAAATATCTACTTGCCGGTATCTATATTAATATAATATTTTCGCTATATGTTATAATATCTTATCTTATTTCATCTGGTTATTTTATAAATAATCAGATTATTGTACATCAACCGCATCAATGCTAAGCCCTGCTGCATCTTCTGCAATCAGGCGGACCTTATAGCTACCTGCATTGATCATGGTACCGGTATTGGTACTAAAGTAATTCCATTTTCCTTTTTTTGCAGGGCTGAATGCAATGGCTTCTGTCGGTTTCAGCACGGTTCCATCCATGGTCAAAACTTCTATTTTTCCTTTCAGTATGTGTTCAAAAGGGTTATGGTATTTAACGGTAATCGAATAGGTATCGGCAACGCCAACACTGATGGTAAATTCCAAAACGTCGCCCGAGGGCTTTTTAAAGGTAACACGTTCCTTTTCCATCAATATTTCCTTAACCAGACCTTCTCCTTTTAAAGCTGCATCTGCAGCTTTGTAGCTGGTTACCGCTTTCAGGTCGTAGGCCGGCTGCATATTGGTTTTCGGTAAAACTGCCAGGGTATACATACTTGTATTCGCTGCTTTTGGCCCAGGTACAATATGCTCTCCTTTTACAGCATGTTTGCGGTACACTTTAAATGTGGTACCTGCATTGTTTGTGATTGTGCTTTTGGTATCTTCATACCCCTGCAGCCAGTCGAGCTGGGCTACAGCATCTGCTGCTACATATACATCTGCATCACCGGAAACCTTAAATGCTTCGGCAATGGCCGATTGCCCTGCTGTCCGGATCCATTCTGCTCCGTACAGGGCAGATGGAAGACTGGTAAAAGCTGCTTGCCCATCGCTATATTGCTGATCGCCCAGATCCATCCAGGTGGATATCTGTATAGCTTTTAAAGGTTCAATAATAGCATTGCTCTGTTTAGCGGGAATAATATTTTTATTTACCGATGCAACAGCTATTGCAGAAATAAGGGCTTGTCCGGATTTTACCCGGGGGAAAGAGAGCAACAACGTTCCACCTTTAACCCTGGCTTTAACTGTCTTTTTTAATGCAGTATCGTGTCCGGCCACCGCCCAGATGTCCACATCCTTCAATAAGGTATTTCCATTGATCGCCACATCAAACAAACGCATCCCCTTTGCGTCCATTCCACCGCCTGTACCCAGCCAGGGCTCAATAAAATAAAGTTCTACCAGGTATTCACCGTCAGGTACAGGAAAATGGTAAGAAAGCTGGTCCCTGCCGTAACGGAAAGACTGGAACAGCGGCCAGTCTGCAGTTCCTTTGACGGGATCGAAGGTACGGCGCTGACTGGCAAAAAAAGCCGGCATACCAGGAAAACCAGCTGTCCAGGATACCGAACCAAAACCACCTTTGGTCAAAGCACGGTCGGGCGACCATAATTGTCCGTTCTGGTCTTTATACTCGGGTCCGCCGCAATTGATACGGTACAGGTACTGGTATCCTGCCGCGGGTTTAGTAATATTTTCAGCCCCCTTATTGAACTCCTCAAAATGAGGTGATTTAGGCAAATTATTTAACACAATATAATCTTTGGCCACTGCCTTACCATTTACATAGCCAATGGCATAAAGTACATTGTATTGTATATCGACCGCATCCCACTGAAAATGGGTACCTGTACCAGCACGTTTTCTTTTACCCAGTGAAATGGCATTTACATCATTAAACAACTCCACCTCATCGCAATTGGAGTAAATGGTAATGCTATCCTTTTTGCCGGGTTTCAACCACCTTTCGGGCCAGGTATGCGATACGATATACACCATAGGTTCCGTTTCCTTTGGGGCATAATTGGCCCTGAACATATAAAATACATCCAGAGGTTCTTCCCAGGGGGTAAACAGGCCTTTATAATTTACAGGCCCTACCCTGTCCAGTTCCCTTAAACCTTCTCCTCCCTGTACCCTGCCCGGATTATCGTGCGAACTGAATAGCCAGAAGTAATGTCCGGCTGTTTTATCTTTTACAGATTCGGCCAAACGTACCTTGGTTTCCATCAGCTGGGTCATATTGTTTTCACTATATGGGCCCTTTTGCATAAAAGGCCCTTCTGTATGTAAATCAAGTGTGCGCCATGCTCCATACTCTCCTATCAGGACCTGCCGCTGCACATCTTCTGCATAGGTTAATGGATCACCACCATAGGTACCGGTCCAGTTTTGCGGCACGTCCCAGTCTGTTCCTTTACCACCGTTACAGGTGGTTACTTTTCTTTGTGAAGAAGCCGTTGGATCCAGCCGTCGGATCAGCTCTGTACATTCCCTGGCAAAATCTTCGGGCAGGGTGCTTTCATTTTCCAGTCCCCATAACACAACTGATGGGCTGTTCCTGCGTTCTTTAACCCAGTCTGTAAGCAAATTTTTAAAGTTTTTTCTGAATTCCGGTGTATCGTACCAGATGTGTGCGGCCATTTGGGTCCAGGACAAAATGCCAAGCTTATCCCAGTATTCCTGATAAAGCAGGTTATGCGGTTGGTGTGCATCACGAAAAGCATTGAAACCTGCTGCTTTGATCTGCATCACGCGCGAACGGATCTGCTCGTTACTGAAAGCATGACTTTGTCCGATCAGGTGCTCATATTCGGCTACTCCATTGATAAAAACAGGTTTACCATTTAATAAGAACCGTCTCGCATCTGCCGGATTTTCACCTACAGGCCAGCTGATCCAACGGATGCCATAAGGGTTGTCTACCTGGTCTATTACTTTTCCATTTTCAATAACAGCCGTCCTGAGCGTATATAAATATGGATTTTCCAAAGACCAAAGCTTAGGATTGCTGATTTCATTGTCCTTTTGTGTAAAACTGAAGGTTGTTTTTCCGGAGAGTTTGGCCGAACGGCTAAATTCTTTAACCTTGTGGCCGGCCTGATCTAAAAGTGTATGTACAATAGTAATGTCCCTACTTTGCAGGCTGTAATTTTTTAAAGTAGTTTCAAAGTTCAGCAATGCCGATTTTTCAGAAACCTGATCGTTGTTCCAGATATGTACACCAAAAGGTTCAATCCTGACATCGCTGGTGATCAGCAGCTGTACCGGTCTGAAAATACCCATCGGCTGCGAACCCTCGGAAAAACCACGTTCCGTTGAACAGCCGCCATCTACCCAGGGTAAATCACGGATATTGGCCGGATGGTCTGCACGCACCGCCAGCACATTGGGCTGGCCATTCAGTTTAATCGCTTCCGTTACATCCAGTGTAAAGGTGGTACGCCCACCCGCATGGTAACCTACTTTTTTCCCGTTCAGCCATACGGTGGCATAAGAACTTACGCCCTCAAAATATAAGAAAAACCGTTTACCCGCTTTCTGTGCTTTATTGACAAAAGTTTTGCGGTACCATGCATAGCCATGCCTGTTGCCATGCAGCATGCGGCGATAACCCTCATACTGGTCCCAGTTGTGCGGAACATCTACCGTTTTCCAGCTTTTATCGTTAAAACCTACAGCTTCAAATCCTTTGTATGCGTTGATATTCGTATCATCTGCAATGCTTTGCCATCCCTGATTCAATGCGATGCTTTTGCGCTGGCCTGTTTGTGAAAAAACTGTAAAGCTTGTCAGCATACAAATCAGAAAGGCCACAGCACTTCTTCTACTCATAATTTCTCTAAATCTCCGTTAAATTTATAGCTTGCCCCTCGCTGAGTGGCAATACTGGTAATCTTATTTCCGTAGCGCAGTAAACAAACACCACCTGTTTTTGAATAGACCTCGACTGCGCTTAATGCACCATCTTTCCATTTAAAGTTCAATACAAAGCCCCCGCGTGCACAAATTCCTTTTACCTCACCTTCCGGCAAATCCGCTGGTAAGGCCGGCAACAGTTCCACAAACTGGGTATGGCTTTGCAGCAGCATTTCTGCAATGCCTGCGGCTCCCCCAAAATTGCCGTCAATCTGGAAAGGTGGGTGTGCATCAAACAGGTTGATGTAGGCTCCGCCACCCTTTGCCGCGGGGCTGATCAGCATTTTAACCATTTTCATGGCATGGTTACCGTCCTTAAACCGTGCCCAGAAATTGATTTTCCAGGCCAGGCTCCAGCCTGTACCTTCATCGCCACGGTAAATTAACGACTGCCTGGCTGCCTTCATCATGTCGGGTGTATCCCAGGTAATGTCATTGCCCGGATGTACGCCCCATAAATGCGAAACATGGCGGTGTTTATTGGTGGTATCATCTTTATCTTCCAGCCATTCCTGTAGCTGACCATATTTACCAATCTGATTTGGTGCTATCAACGTTATTTTTTGCTCCAGTGTTTTTTTAAAATCAGCATCAACGCCCAAAAGCGCTGTTGCAGCAATGCAGTTCCTAAAGAGGGTACGGATGATCTGATGGTCCATAGTGGGCCCGGCTACGAGTCCCCCATTTTCAGGAGAATTAGATGGTGTACTGATCAGCCAGCCTGTTTTGGGATCTTTAATTAAAAAGTCGTTAAAGAAAACGGCTGCCTGTTTCATTACCGGATAGGCTTCATTTTTAAGGAAATTTAGGTCCTGTGTGAAAAGGTAATGTTCCCATAGGTGCTGACTGAGCCATCCTGCGCCAGACACCCATATCCCATGATTTGAGGCATTAATAGGGGCTGTACCATTCCAGAGGTCTGTATTGTGGTGCAATACCCAACCCTTAGCATTGTAATGCACTTTAGCTGTTACTTCCCCGTTTTTTGCCAGCGCATTTATTTTCCGGATCAGGGGTTCGGCCATTGCAGACAGGTTCAATACCCCCGTTGGCCAGTAATTCATTTCGAGGTTAATGTTGGTGGTATATTTACTGCCCCATGGTGGGGTAAGCAGCTCATTCCAGATGCCCTGCAGGTTTGCGGGTTGCGTTCCCGGCCGGGAACTGGAAATTAACAGGTACCTGCCATATTGCATAAATAAGGCGGCAAAAGCGGGGTCATGCCCGTCCGAAAACTGTTCTATCCGTTCGTCTGTTGGCAAGCTTGCTTTACTGTCGGGCCCAAAACTGACTGAAAAAGCAGGATAGTATTTCTGGTATTCTTTGATGTGTGCCGCTTTAACCTGGGCATAGCTCTTTCCATTTAAGCCGGTCAGTGCTTTAACAGCTGCACTGGCTGGGTTGCCCGAAACATCTTTGTCATTTACAAAGCTGGTGCCGGCCGTAAGGTAAAGTGTTACGGCATCCGCAGCAACAATACTGATCTTATTGGCCGTAACCAGTAACTTTCCTTTAGTAATGATGGCTTGCAGGCGGCTTTCGCCCTTTAACACGCCATCCCTCACCTTTAAAGAAAGTGCAATGGTATTGGCATTTATTTTCTTAACTCCTGAGTACTTATGCGGACTTCCCAAAAGGGCATCAAAACTGATGCTTCCTTTTTTATCGGCCGTTAAACGTATCACAATTGCCTGATCGGGTTGCGAAGCAAGATATTCCCGCAGATAGTTTATGCCCTTTAAGGTGTAGGTGGTACTGGCAACTGCTGTGTTCAGGTCCAGTTTCCTTTTATAATTTGTAACCGCTTCATTTTCGGTTTTAAAGCTCAGGTACAGGTCGCCAAATGGCTGGTAACTGGCCTGAAACTGAGGAACCAGCGGCGGTTCATCATTCTGCACCTTATATTTCCATTCTTTAACCAGCGACACTCCATTTCCCGGTGCATCCTTCGGATAGACCGCAATGGCTTTGCTTGTATCTTTATAACCTGCCAGTCCACCTTTATCAAAATAATTGAGTACCTGTATAGCAATGGTATTTTTTCCAGGTTTAAGCAGTTTGGCCGGTATGGTATACTTTCTGGGTTCGGTACCATCGGTATTGCCGATCAGGGTACCATTTACATAAGTCAGGTCCTGATCACGGATACGGTTCAGGTCGAGCACCAGGTCTTTGCCCTGCCAGTTGGCCGGAGCCTCGAACGTCGTGCGGAACCATACTGCCCCATCCAGGCCCGAGAGTCCCACAGCTTCCCAGCCTTCATAACTGGGTACCTTAATGCTTTTCCAGGATTGATCGTCGTAGTTTTCAAGCGCCGGATTGCCTTGCAATCCCTTTAAAGCCTTCATGTCGCCAACCCATTTGGTCCGGTCGCCCGCCCCACTCATGCTGCCCATAAATTTCTCAGCAGCCAGCTTTTCGGCCTCCTGCTGTTTACCTTCAAAAAGCAATTGCCTGATCTGCGGCAGGTAAGCTGCAGCCCCTTTATGGTTATAATCTCTTGGACCGCCCGTCCATAAAGTCTCTTCGTTAAACTGAATGTGATCTTTTTCTACCCCTGCAAAAATCATGGCACCCAAACGACCATTCCCGATTGGAAGGGCATCCGTCCATTTTTCCGTAGGTTTAGTGTACCAGAGCTGGTAAGCAGGTTGCTGGGCAAGGGCTGTAAAACTGGTTATACCAAAACCCGCCAGCAATACTGCGGATATCTGGTTTTTTAACAGATGGATCATAATGATACAGATTAAAATTATTTAATGGTATCCCCCGAAATAACCCGTACTGCGTCTGTAACTTTCCCTTCCGTTACCACAGGAGTTTTTACATGCTTAAAGTTATTGTTTCCCAGCGTGATATTTTTAGTTTTTTCTCCACTGATTTTCAGGTACATATCTGTTCCTGCAGCCGGGAAAGCGTTGTAAATAAAGGCATCATTTATATCTTTAAGCGTAATTACAGCTGCATTTGCATGTGGTGTATAACTTTTTAAACCGTTTATAGTCAGTGCAGAAACATTTTCAGCTTTAACAGCCGGTCCTATTTCTGTATTTACCTCTACGTTATGGAATGCGATACGGCTGGCATTCCTGATGTCGAAACCTGTTTTTGCCTCCATATTGATGTCATTAAAACTGATATTTTCTATGGGCATTTCTTCCAGTCCGTTTAAATAGGCAGCTTCATTTACCTGGCCGGTAATGTTGCTGAAATGAATGTTCCTGAACCTTGGCGTACGTTCGGAAACCGGTTCTAATGTTGTTTTAGCATACTGCAGATCGAGCACAATTGCCTGTTGTTTTATATTCTTCATGATGATGTTGTCTACCCTGATCTCTTCGACTATGCCACCCCTGCCGCGTGCAGATTTAATACGGATCCCGCGGTCTGTTCCATCGAATACACAATTGGAAATGCTGATCTTTCGTACATCACCAGACATTTCACTGCCTATCACTACACCGCCATGGCCCGATAACATGGTGCAATTGGTAATGGTATAATTCTGTGCCGGCGCTGCCATTTTCCGGCCCGGTGCATCCTTGCCCGATTTAATGGTAATACAGTCATCACCCACACTGATATGGCAATTGGAGATGTGTACATTGTTACAGGATTCAGGATTAATCCCATCTGTATTTGGTGCAAAAGAACCCGGGTTATTGATAGTTACCGCATGTATGGTTACATTTTCACAAAACTCCGGATTAACCGTCCAGAATGGGGAATTGCGAATGGTTATCCCTTCAATAAATACATTTTTACAGTACATGGTCTGAATAAATGGCGGACGCAGGAAGCCCCTTTTCATCTGCTTCGGATCATCCGGCAATAAGATCTCCCTGTTCAGGTCGTCGAACATATATTGCCATTTAGAACGTGGCTGGTCTGCTTTATACCCTTCTACAAAATCCCACCATTTTTTACCATGGCCATCTATAATACCACGCCCGGTAATGGCAATATTTTCAGCTTTATAAGCATAAAATAAAGGCGAAAAGCTAGTCACATCCACCCCTTCATACCTGCTTTTTACCATCGGCAAATAATCATCAAAATTATCACTGAAATGTAGTTCCGCCCCTGCGTCAATAAAAATGGTAATGTTACTTTTCAGGTGAATAGCCCCTGTAAGGTATTTTCCTGCAGGAAAATAAACCGTTCCGCCACCCGCTTTTGAAGCCGCATCAATCGCTTTTTTAATGGCCTGGGTTGCGAGTTTGCTGCTGTCGTTCCTTGCTCCATATTTCAATACATTGTAATAGGATTGTGCATTGGAACTTAAACCAAAGCTTAGCAGGCAGGTAAAAAGGACAACAATTATCTTAAATACAGGACAAGGGCTATAAAACTTCATTTCGGCTATTTTCTTGATGATCATTTCATTTTAATTACTGCAGGTTTTAAGTTTGCAGCACGATAAATTTCTTTTCCATTGGCATAGATGTATAATCCTTTGCCCTTATTGTATTTTTTACCGGTCTTGTCCCAGCGCAGCTGCAATGTTTTGCCGTGATAACTGAGGTTATCCAGTAAAAACCAGTCCCACTTCCCTTCAGGGATCAATGGCTGGAAGCCTACGGCCTGATCAGCCCTTGGTTTAATGCCAATCAGGTCGTTGATCACCAGATCGCAAAAAGTAGAATGGTTATAGAAACTGCTCCTTGGGTTATCCCCTTTCAGCCATTCCCCATTCTTTTCATCCTGGTATTCGCCCAGATAAGGTTTACCATTTTTCTGATGAGAAAGCGCATATTGATGTAGTTCATCATAAAAAACAGTTGCCGTCATTTTACCGTGATTTTTATAATTGGTAAGCAAATTTGCCAGTCCTTTTAAAGTTTGCGAACTGGCAAAAGGCCATAAGGCACCGTCCCATTCGCAGCTATGGCCGGATCCCCTTGTCCTGAATGTAGGTTCTCTCCTTTCGGCAGTGGTCAGGCCCCAGGGAGCTTTAAACCCGGCAGTATCCAGCAACTGGTCCCATGCCCTGGCATATACTGGCTGATCGGCAGGTAAATTGAAATCCCATGGCACAAAGCCAATGGCCTCACGCGCAACAGCAAGTTTTCCGTTAGGGTGCCTCGTTTTAAAAAAACTGCCTTTACTGTCCCACAGGCTATCCTGTACCAGTTTTTTAAGCTGCACAGCTTTAACATTATATTTTTCCGTTAATGCCTTATCTCCTGTAATTGCGGCAATATTGGCCAGGGCCTTTGCATTTCCATACATATAACTGCTGATGGTAGGCCTGCGGTTCTCATCTTTCCGTGACCCGCTTACCGACTCTTCCATTCCGTCCCTGACATCAAACTGCCAGAACAGGCCGCTTTTTACTTGTCTTTCTTTTTCCCATTTAGCATAATCAGCATCCAGGGCAGGCAATATGCGTTTCAAATGCGCTGCATCCGGTGTTATCAGGTAGTTCTGGTACACTGCGTCATCCAGCCAGCTACTAAACTGGTGAAAGCGCGGTTTGCTTTGACCAACATCGGCATGGTACAGCCAGAAATCTATATATTCTTTTAAATATTCCGTGTTCTTTAACCATCGCCCTTCATAAATATGGTGCCCAAGTGCACAGCTGATAGAATTGTATTTGCCTGCATGGTTAACAGGCTCAATAAACTCGGTAAAGATAAAGCCTTCAGGTGTTTTTACCAGATGCTTACGGAAAGACCACCATCGGTAATAATAGTTTTGTTCCAATACTTCATCCGGACACTCCAGCAAGGGAATATTTTGTGCCAGCCAGTCGAATGCCGCAGCATTGGGCACAAAGTTTTTCACTGCTTCTTCATCAATGGAATTAAAAAAGGTTACGTACTTTTTAAGTTTGGCCGTACCTGCAGGCAACTGCGCAGCAGCAACTCCTGTAAAAAACAGGAACAATGCCATGAGTATAAAATTCTTTATGTTCATCATTATTCAAATAACCAGTCAATGTCTTTCCCTTGCCCGTCAAGGCCCGCATTATAGATCCTCATTTCCTGCTTTTCATTGATAAAGCCAAGGATCAGACATTCGCCCTTTCCTAAAGTTAAAGTATTTGTTCCGGCTTCAAAAGTATAAGCATGTACATTGACAGGCGGGTAACCCGCCACAACCAGGGCATTGGAAATCTTTATCTCCGATTGCCCGTAATTGTTTGCACTGGCATCGGTTTCGAGTTCAGGAGCTTTAAGGTATGAGGGGCCTTTTTTATTAAAAAAACCTACCAAAACCTTCACCGGGACGGTATTACTGAACTTCAGTGTAGTACCCGTTTTTAGCTGTTCTGTTTTAGCCATTTTTACAGCCTTAAGCCCATTCAGCTGTGCCGTGAAATCCTTTATTTTAGCTGCTGAATCTGTAAATACCACCGCATCCCTGCCAATAATATAAGTTCCCTGGTCCGACAGTATTTTAACCGCTGCATTTTTAAAAGGCTGTAATACAATTGCTTTACCCTTGCCTGCCGATTTCAAAGAATCTATGCTTTTTTTAAAATGGTCCAGTTCTTTCGTAAAAACCGGCAGCATCTCTTTCCAGTGGATAAAAGTTTTATCAACGCCACGCATAGGTATTTTACGCTGTTTGGTTTGCATACTATTGGCATACAGGTAATCATTTTCTGTTAGTTTAACCAAATCAGCATAATAACTTACGCTCTTTTCTAAAAGGGGCAGGGCCTTTTCCAGGTCGGATACATCGTTTGAATATTTATAGCGTAACACCCATAGTGCCGATTTAACCTTTTCTGCATAAAAATTGGCCATGGCATTGTAGCAGTACATATCATTTTTGAGCCTTCTAAATTCTGCGGTATCACGGGTAACTGTTGCTGCCGCTGCATTTATAGCTGCAAGGGCCTGCTGTCCATGTACCACCACTTCTTTGGCAATCTGAACAGGGGTTTCTCCAATATGGCCTTGTTTTTTCCATTCTTTCTCTGCGTACTCAATGATCATCTCTCCTTCCGGGGCTTCAGATTCATACATTAAGGTAAATAAACCATAACGGTAAGGATTGATCAGCTGGGTCATCAGCATCCCCAGTGTTAAAGTCTGCCTGTTGCCATCGGTAATCCCATAGCGGCGCAACAGTTTAGGAGAAATTTCTCCTGATTCTTCATATGCGTTCAGGATGGCTTTACCACTGGCCAGGTCAGTGCCGTATTTACCAGCAAGCTCCTTTCCCCAGTAATCAATTTCCTCATTTCTGTCCCTTTTGGAATTCCAGGCATACCTGCCCCATTCCTTGTACCAGATCCAGTCCCTGTCAACCTGCAACTGCCTGGGGCCGATCTTATCAGCTGTGTATGGCCAGTCCCAATAACCCGATTGCGGGTAAAGGTGCAGTCCTTTTGCCCCATATATTTTATCCATTGCCTGTACAGATTTCTGGATAAAATTGGCAGACCCATACCTGAAAGGTTCCAGATTGGCCAGGATATGTACATTTGCAATATGTACCGGAGCAACGGCACTTAATTTTCTGTGAAGCGCTGCCCAGCTTCCCCGGGGCTCATAAGTGGTAAGCGCCTCTCCGTTAAACTTATTTTCTGTATATAAATTTTTATACAGAGGTAAGGAAGCGGTCATTACCCTGGGTGCATCGGTATCATGGGCCCTCAATACAATTGGTGGTTCATTTTTAATACCCGCAGCCTTTAAGCCATCTTTTACCCCCGGAATAATGGTTTTCGTAAACCAGTCCACATCGTCCTGCCCTACGCCTTCCATAGCTTCGCCCAAGGCCACCAGTAAACCTACATTCGGATATTTCTCTACAAAGGCGGCAATAGATTTGCGGGTATAATCGGCTATAAGAGGAATAATCGGCCTGTTACGGTCCTGCGTTTTGAGGTTGTGTTTTTCGGCAAAAGGTCTAGGGATAATGATATTGTAAAACATCTGGATTACCCAAATGCCACGTTTATCCGCTTCTTCAGTCAGAAACCGGAACATTTCTTCATTTTTCTTAAAAGTAACATCGTCTACCTCCACTGCATAAGGATAATCTTTTAACCTTACCAATGAGGCAAAAGGGTGACCGTTCCAGAGGTAAAGTGAATTGTATCGGTTCTCTACCATCATATCCAGATACTGGATCCAAAGTGCTTTATCATAAAACCAGGGGAATGTTTCCGGGGTATAAGGATATTCGTAAACATCCCTGCCCGGCAGATAGTCGGGTTTCTGGAGTCCGATACAGGTTCCGCGCAATACCATTTCCGGCTGATCTGTAAGGGCAATCTTTTCAGGTAGTTTACCTGTATTTTTTATTTCATCAGCCAGCTCCATACAACCGTATAAAGCTCCGGAAGGATCAGTACCCTCAATAACCAGGTTTCTGTTTTTAGCATAAGTGATGCTGAACCCCTCTTTTCCGGCCTGTGTACCAGTAGCGTTCATAGCCGCAGCCAAACTGTTTAACAGCTTATCGTTTTTTGTACCGATAACGATTACATTTTTTGTGGCCGGAGCTTTGTCTCTTTGTACAATATTAACATCATAACCAATTAACTTTAACGTACTTGCTAATTTACCCGCACCGAATTTAATCCTTGAACTGTTTTGAATGGGAATGACAATGGTGAGCTTGCTTTTTTTATCAACTCCGGCAGCATGCGATTCAGCATGGCTAAAAAGCGAAAGACATATAAAAATAAAAATGTGGAAATTTCTCATTTACTACAGATTTCAGAAGGCCTGAAGCTTCAAAAAGTTCAGGATATATTTGGTTAAACTATGCGAATTTCAAATATAGCAGGCAGCCCATAGTCTTTCCTGTAGCATTTCCCCAAAATACTATAGGATATTATCATCAGCTATTTCTTACTGTAAAAAAGCTGTTATATGACGTCAAATGCAGGGCATACACAACAGAACTTACACTTAAAAAGAAGTAGTCCCCCAAAATAGATTTCTTTAAGCAGCTGCCTGAAAATTCAGGCAGCTTTTTTTATGGGCAATTAATCTGTAAAAACCGGAAATATTATCATATATAAACAACTTCACCAAATAATATTTCTTCATAATAAAATATTATCCGCACACACAAAATTACCTGTAAGTATTTGAAAATCTGAATGAAATACATTTTCTTTGCGCAGGTTAACCACCTGAACAGACCAACTTTAGCTTAAACATCAATATGAATACAAACACTTTGGATCAGGTTGATCTGCAAATTTTGCGTTTACTTCAAACAGATGCGAAGTTAACCAATAAACAACTTGCGCTTAAGCTGCACAAAGCCAGCAATACGATTTACGACAGGGTAGACAAATTAAAAAAGCTGGGTTATATAACCGGTACCATGACGCTCATCAACAGAAAAAAAATGGGTGAATTCCTGATTGCCTTCACCCATGTGCAATTGAATGAACATACTACAGATTCACTTAAGGCCTTCCAGTATGAAGCTTCAAAATTTTCCGAAGTTATGGAATGCTACCACATGACAGGATCTTTCGATTTTAACTTAAAAATAGTGGTGCGCGATATGACTTCGTACAATGAATTTCTGGTAGAACGCCTGGCAAAACTTTCACATGTAGGTTCACTAAGGAGCTATTTTGTAATCAATGAGGCCAAGCGTGAACTGGCTTATCCTATTGAAATGCCATCAACCTTTTAAAAAAGCTCTTTTAACTTTACCGTTTTGTTATTGATCATTGGTTTTGCATAGTAGGCCAGGAACAAAATATAACCTAGTGTAAAGTACAAGAACACCAGTGCAAAACGCAAACCGATCAGATCTCCGAGCGCACCAATGATCAGGGGTACCAATGCCCCTCCAAAAATACCTGAACACAAAATTCCTGAAAATGAACCATGATGCTGCGAAACCGAATTTAAAGCCAGCGAAAAAATAATGGAGAACATAACCGAGATAAAAAAACCTGCTGCCGGAAATGAATATAAAGCCAGTTCTTTACTGCCAAATAAAGCCAGTGAAACCACCACAATGGAAATTATTGTCGCCATTTTAAGAATGAGTTTGGAATCCCAAAGCTTTAAGAGCGCCAGACCAAGTAAACAGCCCAATGACATTAAACCCCAGAACCATGCTACTACCTGGGCGCCATCTTTATTGGGATCAACTCCGTGATAAGTTCTTAAAAATTCAGACATCCAGTTGGCCAGGGCCTGTTCCGTACCTACATAAGTCACAATACCGATAAAGAAAAGTACAACGTCCTTATTCTTTAACAGTCCTAAATAAACACTGCCAGCACCAGTTTTTTCATCTTCTTTCAGTTCTACCGCAGGCATGCTGATAAAAGAAAGCAGCAGCAGGATCAATAAAAAGATAAAGCTAAACAGCCAGTAAAGGGCTGTCCAGGACAAACCATCTTTAACAAGGCCAGCCAATACCCCAACTAAAGGGTTTTCAATGGGATGGGCAGTAAGTGCAGTGAGCAAATAGGAAAATACAAAGGGGCTTACAAAAGAGGCCAGTCCAAATACCAGTTGCCCCAGCACAGAAAAGAAAGCAAAATTTTCTTCACCCCCTGCAGTACGCATCAGCGGGTTAATGATGACCTGGAGCATAGCCATTCCCATTCCAATAATAAACAGTGATCCTAACGCAATGCCATATTGCGGATACAGGCCAAAGGATATGGCACCAATAAAGTTCAGCGAAAAAGCGATGAGCATGGATTTTTTCTCACCGATCTTTTCTATCATGATACCCGAGGGGATAGACATAATACCATAAGCCAGGAAAAAGGAGAACGGCAAAAAAGCTGCCATCGTTAAGCTCAGCTTATAAGTCTGGATAATGATTGGCATCAATGGCCCCAAAATATTGGTAACAAATGAAATGACAAACCAGATCAGTAAAATAACACCAACTAAAAAATTATTACGCTGCATATAAATTCTGTTAAATTATTTAAATTTTGAGAATACCCTTGCCGCACAGCCCAGCAAGCCGGCCTGATTGCCTAATTTTGCGGCCACAATACGGGTATATTGAACTGTGCCGGGCATAGCTATTTCCAAAACTCTCTTTTTGATCTCTTCAATATAAAAATCGCCCGACTCGCTGATGCCGCCACCAATAACTACTTTTTGCGGACTAAACACATTGACAAAGCTGGCAATGCCTGTGGCCATATAGTCGAAATGTTTTTCCATCACTTCAATTGCCTGTACCTCATTAGACCGGTATTTATCTACAATCATTTTACCTGTAATGCCTTCTGCATCTGTTCCATGAAGCTCAGCATAATCATTAATTAATGCAGCTACAGAAGCATAAGCTTCAAAGCAACCGGAAGAACCGCAGGAACATCTGGTACCTCCGTGCTGTATGGTAATATGTCCCAGTTCTGTGCCCCTGTTTTTATACCCGCCGTAAAGTTTTCCATTGATGATCAGTCCACCACCTATCCCCGTTCCTACGGTAATAAAAACCACATCCGTACAATTGCCGGCGGAACCATAGATCAGTTCTCCCCAACCCATCATATTTGCATCATTGTCTATCACCACGTTTAAACTGGTAGAGCCGGCAATGATCCTGCCCAGGTCTAGGTTTTCAAAGCCGGGCAGGTTATCTGCTCCGCCAATCACTACATTTTGGTCAACAATGCCCGGAAAACCAATACCAACACCAATTACCTGTGCAGGGGCATGCTCCACACACTTACGTATGGCCGCATTGATCAGGGCTATGACCTCCCCTTCTGTTAAAACATTGTTTAGTGGAAATAAAAAGGAATAGATGACCTCTCCCATTTCATTTACCAGGCCGCATTTTAAAGATGAGCCGCCAACATCAATTCCGATTGCGTAAGATTGTGCCAATTTTTCTAAGGTTTCAAATTATTATAAACCGAAATTAGGGCTAAACCTTAGGAAAGGATTTCAATATTGTCTTTTATGATTTAGGTTTTGTGTTAAACTCCGTTAATTGCCTTCCAAATCCTTTTTTGCAAGATATTCTGTAGGCATACAATCGTAATATTGTTTAAAGGCCGTCGAAAAATAGGAAGGAGAATTGAAGCCCGACATGTAGGCTACCTGTGCAATGGTATATTGTCTGGATTCCATCAGTTCTACCGCTTTTTTAAAGCGGATCCTTTTGATAAAATCAGTTGCAGATTCACCGGTAATGGCTTTTAGCTTCAAATACAAATTGGAACGGCTCATGCCAATTTCCCTGCTGAATTTATCTACTGAAAAATCTGATTCTGTAATGTGCGACTCGATAATTGCTATTGCTTCCCTTAAGAAGTCTTCATCAAGTGTATTAAAAGCAATATTTTCAGGAATAATCTCCGTTGAACTTGAATAATACTCTTTCAGCCGCTTTCTGGAACGACTGATATTTTGCAGCTTGGCCTCCAGTAAAGCGATAGAAAAAGGCTTCGTTACATAATCATCTGCCCCAACTTCGAGCCCTTTGATCTGGTGGTTGGTCTCATTTTTTGCTGTAAGCAACACTACCGGAATATGACAGGTCCGGATATTCTGTTTGATCTTCTTGCAAAAATGTATGCCATCCAGCTCTGGCATCATCACATCACAGATGATCAGGTCTACCTGTTCCTCATCCAGCAGGCCCAGTGCCTCTTTACCATCGTAGGCAACGCTAACCTGGTAAATGTTGCTGAAATAATTCTTAAGGTAATCTACAATTTCAGGATTGTCATCTACCACCAGCAACTTCTCTTTTTCCTGACTGTCATCTGCTGCTATGGGGTTTTCAAACGCCACATCTTCAGCAAAATTTCCTTGCTCGTCATTTTCAACCGACAGCTCATAATGCTGGCTTCCACTGTGTTCATCCGCATCATACTGCTCATCAGCAAGTGGAATAGAAACGATAAACATACTACCCTTGCCGGGGGCACTTTCTACTGTAATGGTACCATGGTGCAATTCTACCAGGCGTTTGGTAAAGGCCAGTCCAACCCCCGAGCCCAGGTTCATTTCGGCTCCGCTCACCTGATAAAAACGGTCAAAGATCCTATCCTGATGTTTTATGTCTATCCCTATACCCGTATCACTTACCTTAATCACCGCATCATTGTTCTTCCTGGTCAGTTCAACTGTTATAGATCCTGCCTCCGGCGTATATTTAAAGGCGTTGGACAATAGGTTGAACAGTATTTTTTCAATAGAATCCTTATCAAAATAAAAAGGCAGTCGTGCTTCGGTGGAATTGTAAGTGTATTTGATCTTGTTTTTGGCAGAAAGCGTACTAAAAGAGCTATAAACCTCATGAATAAAACTCACCATATCGGCCCGGTTCACTTTCAGTTTCTTGGTGCCCAGCTCTGTCTTTTTGAATTCAAACAACTGATCGACCAGGTGATACAACCGTTTTGCGTTCAACAGCATCAGTTCATGGTGCCTGCGCAACGATTTATCTGTTACAGGCTTGTTCATGATCTCTTCCAGCGGAGCCAGGATTAAGGTAAGTGGCGTCCTGAATTCATGAGATACATTGGTAAAGAAATCCATTTTCATCTGGTTAATGGAATTGACCTTTTCTCTTTCCATTCTTTCCAGCTTTAACTGGTGCAGTGTTCTGATACGCTCAGAAACCACCCTATATACAATATAACCAGCTCCAGCCCCCAACAGGCAAACCAGCAGGTAAAACCAGTTGCTGTTCCACCAGGGTGGCAACACTACTATCTCCAGGCTTTTCGTTGCACTGCTTTCCCCAAGCGGCCCAATCGCTTTTACGTGAAATATATATTTACCAGGTTGCAGATTGGTATAACTGGCCTTCGGTACATTATCTGTTAACTGCCAGTCGGCATCAAAGCCCTCCAGTTTATACTGGTATTTGGTTCTGTTGGGTGAGATATAGTTAAAAGCATTAAAGAAAATGCTGAACTGTTTAAATTCATGTCCAAAAGTGAGTTTGGCAGCCTGGTCAATGTGCTGGTCCAAAATGCCATAACCATCATCAGGAACTACTGTTTTATTAAACACTTCCAACCCGGTAAAAGTCACCTTCAGCTTAAGCGGGGCCTGGTCTAATGTTCTGGGATAGAAATAAGATATCCCGTTTATACCACCAAAAAGCATCATTCCATCATTGGCTTTACAAAAAGCATACAAATTAAACTGGTTGTTTTGCAAGCCGTCCTTGTTGTCGAACATTTGTATTTTACGGGTATCGGGGTCAAATTTCACCAGGCCTTTATTGGTGGATATCCAAAGGTAGCCATCATCATCTGGTTGTATGCCATAAATGGTACCCTTAAGAAAATCCTTACGGGTATTAAAAGTTACAAAAGAACGGGTATTTTCATCAAAAAGATTTAAACCATCCCTGGTACCTACCCAGATCCGTTTTTTATGGTCTTCAGCAATACAGCTCACTACATCGTTGCTCAGCATTGCACCCGGAAAAGGATCAAACAACAGGTTTTCGGGATAAAACAGGTTCACACCATTTGTTGTACCGATCCAGATCCTCTTTTTGGAATCTTCCAGCAAATAAGTGAGCTCATCAGAAGTTAAACGTTTGCCTGCCTTGTCGATGTAAATGTGTGAGAAAGACTGATCGGCTACATTAAACTGATCCAGCCCCGTCCTTGTTCCTACCCAGATCCTGTTCTGATGATCTTTTAAAAGGGCATATACCATATCGCCGGTGATGCTTTTCGGATCACTGGCCACATGTCTGAAAACTTTACTTTTTCCGGTAACCGGATCCAGGTAATTTAAGCCCGCATTATGTGTACCTACCAATAGTTTACCACTTTGATCAAAAGCAATCGACTTGATATTGTTCGAGCTCAGTGAATTCGGATCAGATTCCTTATAAGTATAATACCTGATTGTACCAGCTTTGCGGTCCCAGTAGTTCAGTCCTTTATCATTTGTACCAATCCAAAAGTTATCCTTACTGTCTTCTTTAATTAGGTTAACTACCTGGTCATTTAAGGATAGGCCACCTGTATTCTGATTGAGCAGGTTAAATTTAATGTCGTTTTGATGGTAATAGTTTATGCCTCCGTAAAAAGTACCCATCCACATACCCATTTGCTTGTCACGGTATACAAAACGTACAGAATTCTGGCTCAGGGTATAAGGAATAGAAGCCTGGTGATAGTAATTCTGAAAAATACCGGTCTTAGGGTCGAGGATAGAAAGGCCCCTGAATGTACCCAACCAGAGGTTTCCCTGAGCATCTTTACTGATGCCACGTACGTCATTATCGGCCAGACTGCCATTTACTGTTGTTACCAGGTGCCTGTAATTTTGCCAATCGCCGGTAGTCAGGTTATATTTGATCAATCCGTTGCCTTCTGTTCCCACCCACAATACCTGATCATCAATAAAAACTTCATTGATGGGTTTAGCCGAGCCCAGATTAAACGAAGTCAGCTTACGGCTCTTCATGTTCATTTTAAACAGTCCCACATCTGTGCCTACCAGCAACGTGTTTTTCAACAGCGCCAGGTGGCGTACACTTTTAATGCCATAGGCAGATGCATCAAAATTAACCTGTTTGAACTGCTCAGTATGTTGATCCAGACAAAACAGTTCACCCGCACTGGAGCTGGCCCATATTAGTTTATCCGCATCCTGTATGACAGATGAAATGTACCATTCGCCAGGCTTTCTTGGCAACTTATAATTCTGAAAATTGTTACTCGCATAATCATACCGGCTCACACCCTGGTTACCACCAACCCATAACAAGCCCTTGTGGTCAAGATAAATGCTCCTGATGTAATTCGACTGTATGCTTTTTTTATCGCCTTTGGAGGGTCTGTATACTGTAAAAGTTTCCCCGTCATAACGATTAAGTCCGTCCTGGGTGGCCATCCACATAAATCCCAGTGTATCCTGTACAATGGCGAAAACCGTGCTTTGCGACAAGCCCTTATCTACAGAAATACTTCTGAAATAACGCTTTACATTTTGATCAGGGTTGGTCTGGGCATGTACCGGCAATCTGGCTGCCAACAGCAATACCAACAAATAACAATATAAAGCACCTCTCCTCATTCGGTCAGCATTAAAAAAACCTGTGTTTAAATCCCATGTCAAAATTAACCACATCCGACAAAAAACCATAAATACTGCTTAATATAAGCTTTATTTTTAATTTTAAATCATACAAACCCGCTCCTGCTATTTATTTTTTTAATGCATAAAACGAATCCTGGTGCTGTTTACACCATTGTTTCAGGTAAGCGCGCATTTCATTCAATTTCTTTTTATAGGCGGGTTTAACAGCCAGGTTATCCATTTCTCCTGCGTCTTTTTCCAGGTCAAACAATTGTTCCCGGATCTCCCCCCTGTCATAAACAATGTATTTAAAATCTTTGGTAATCACTGCCCTGCCCTTAATGCCCAGCAACAGTTCGTTATCAGCAAAATCGGTTTCTATCACTAAAGTATCCCGTAGTTTAACCGAAGGGTTGGCAATACGTTTACTTAAATCCAGGCCTTTTAAACCAACAGGTTTAGCAATTCCGGCAAAGCCACATATGGTGGGGATAATATCGATGCCATTGCAAACCAGCTGATCATCGGTTCTGGCTTTCCATTGTCCGATCTTCGAGATGATAAAAGGTATCCTGGCAGCCTCCTCATACAAAATCTGCTTCTGGTTCCACTCATGTGCCGCATAACCATCACCATGATCGCTGGTAAAGATGATGATGGTATTGTCTTCTATACCATATTTTTTTAACGAACCCAATACCATGGCCATATAATTGTCAACCTTCTCTACCAGGCGGTTATAGGCCCAGCGGTATTTGCGCCACTGGCTTTCGTTCCAGCCTACCGAAGGATAAGTACGCGGGTTCACCTTTTGCTGTTCCCTTACAATGGCAGGCTCAAAAGCCGGAATTGGCCAGTTGGCAGGTAATTTCGGACAAAATGCTGTATCCGGCGCTGCATCCAGAACATCCATTTTCAAATGATCACCCCTTGCCCATTCACAAATATCGTGTGGGTTCAAAAAGGATGCTACCAGTAAAAATGGGTTGTCTTTATTCTTTTTAATGAAGTTGGCGCATTGCGATGGGGTAACTGCATCGGTATAATCGCCCATACCTGTATTCTCAATAGTCTCAAATCCATGTTGTGCTACTTTAGTAACAGGAACAGGCAGGTGCCATTTTCCGACATAGCCGGTTTTATAGCCTCCTGCCTTAAATATTTTGCCCATCATCAGCACAGAATCGGGCCACTGTCCGTCCTTTTCCGGTGTATTCCCCGTAAAGCCGGTTTCATGTGGCATTTTTCCGCTAAATATCGCGGAGCGTGAAGGTGTACAGAGCGGCTGGGCACAATAGGCACGTGTAAAACGGGTACCGTTTGCAGCCAAAACATCCATTGCAGATGTATGCAGGTCCTTATTACCAGCATTGCTCATGGCATCAGCTGTTTGCTGATCTGTCATGATGATAATGATGTTAGGCCTGGAAGCTGCTGCTTTTGAGGTTTGCGCCCCTGCATCTCCAAAACCTGCAAGTATAAGCATGGCTATCAACCAGCCTTTCGATTTGTACATCTTCATGTTATGTTTACTTCAAATAATTGTAACTGGAATCTAATTTAAAACGCTTTTGCATCTCTTTACTTGGTTTTGGCGTTTTATCTATTTCACTAAAATAAGCAGCAGTATCCCAGATCTGTGTATTACCATTAGTTTCTCTCGGATCTTTCGTTGCTACTAAATAATTACGCAATTTAGCAACAAGCTCCTCTTTTATTTTTTGATATTCAGGAAGTGCTGCCAGATTGTGTAATTCATCCGGATCTTTATTGATATCAAATAATTCTTCTGCCGGACGTTTGCCCATTCCCAGTTCAAAGAAAGACTTTACTTTCGGATCATCTTTATGTTCTATCAGGTAATATTTGGTTTCACCCGGCCAGTTGAACATGTAGGGATCAATGTCTCCATAAAACGGCGGATCACCTGCCGGCCATCTATTTGGTTCATAATTTTTAATGTAAAGATAATCTTTAGTACGAATTGCCCTGCCAGGATAGCCAAGGCCATGCTGACGAACGAAGGCATGACGCTCTCTTCCCAGTACTACATAATCCCGGGGTTTTTCATCTTTTTTACCTGCCTCAACAATGGGCAATAAACTTTTACCCGTCATATCGGCCGGTACAGGTACCTTACCCAGTTGTAAGAATGTTGGGGCAAGGTCATTCAGTGTGACCAGGTTATCGGCAACTACATCCTGTTTAAACTTACCTGGCCATGAAATGATCAGGGGCACATGTGTACCAAAATCGTACAAGTTGGCCAGTCCACGCGGCATTTGCCAGCCGTTGTCGCTGCATACCACAATTACCGTATTGTCCAGCTCACCACTTGCTTTCAACTGGTCAAGGGCCTCGC
Organism: Pedobacter sp. AK017; assembly: GCF_014200825.1. Lineage (NCBI taxonomy): Bacteria > Pseudomonadati > Bacteroidota > Sphingobacteriia > Sphingobacteriales > Sphingobacteriaceae > Pedobacter > Pedobacter sp. AK017. The sequence continues at coordinate 49,939 of NZ_JACHCW010000004.1, read as the reverse complement.
CCAGTTCACGATCAAAGGTTTCAACCGCAGCATAGTAATCTGCAATGTCTTTTCTTATACTGATATGATCTGGCAAATAGGCAGGAACTTTTACTTTATTTGGATCGATACCAGCTTTTTCGCCGGAACCTTCCACATAAGGACGGTGAGGTTCATGACTACTGATCCAATAACACCAGGGACCTTCTTTTTTATCTTTTAAAAAAGCGCCAAAACTTTTAAACTCATTCCCTGCAGGATTTCTTGGGCGTTTATTGGCCTCAAAGCTTCCCGGGCCCCAGCCTTTTCCCTGAAAACCTATGGCATAGCCAGCTTCTTCCAGCAAATCCGGATATACTTTATATTTAACCGGTAAAACACCCCATAAATTGCCCCCATCTTCTAACCTCCATATATCCTGTCCGGTCAGCATTCCAGCCCTTGCGGGCGTACAGGAAGGTGAACTGCAAAAAGCATTGGTAAAACGTACCCCTTCTTTCGCAATCCGGTCCATATTGGGCGTGCGTACCGTTTGATCACCATAGCTCCCTACGTGGTTCCAGGATTGGTTATCGGACATGATCATCAGGATATTCGGACGATCCGTTTTTTTTTCCGGCGAAGTGCAGGAAGCCCAGATCAGTACCATTGAAAGTGCTGCAGGGAAATATTTCAATTTGTTAAATTTCATCTTTATCAATTTTATAAAGCTTCAGTTGGATTCGTATCTTTATATTGTACCTGCAGCTTTTTCATTTGCACTTTCAGGTCTTTAATAATCGGCTCATAGGCCTTATCGTTATACAGGTTTTGCATCTCATGCGGATCTTTCTGCATATCGTATAATTCCCATTCATCAATGTCATTGTAAAAATGGATCAGTTTATAGCGGTCCGTTCTGATGCCATAGTGTCTTTTCACCATGTGCCAGCTTGGAAATTCATAATAATGATAATATACAGCCTTGCGCCAGTTTTCAGGCGATTTTCCTGCGTTATCCAATACCGGACGTAACGACAGGCCCTGCATATCGGCTGGTATTTTTACCCCTGCATAATCCAGTAAAGTTGGTGCAAAATCGAGGTTCATGGCAAAGGCATTACTTACTGAACCGGCTTTAACCGAAGGTGGATACCTCACCATTAAAGGTGTACGGAAAGATTCATCGTACATAAAACGCTTGTCGAAATACCCATGCTCACCCAAATAAAAGCCCTGATCGGAAGTATAGACAATAATGGTATTGTCCAGCTCCCCTATCTTTTTCAGGTAATCCATCAGCCTGCCTACATTTTCATCTACCGAAACCACGCAGGCTAGATAATCGCGCATATACTGCTGGTATTTCCATCGCACCAGGTCGGCCCCTTTCGGGTTCAGCCTTTTAAATTCGGCTACGCGTTTGTCATATACTTTTCTCCATTGTACCTTTTCAGCATCTGTCATGCGGTTGTACACTTCAAAAAAACGGGCTTTATCCAGTGAAGGATCATTGGCTTGTTGATAATCATCACCCTTGGCATCTTTAAACTTAAGGGAAACAGATAGTTTCGCCATAGAATCAAGCTGGGCTGTAGAAAGCATTTTAAGGTCCCATGCAGGCCACATATCGGTAGAAATGTTCATCAGCTGCTCCTTTGCTGCCCTGCCCCTGCCCTTAAAATCATCCAATAAATTGGCAGGTTCAGGAAAAACCGTATCGTCAAACATACCCAGGTGTCTTGGTGCCGGCAACCAGTTGCGGTGCGGTGCTTTGTGCTGGTAAATCATCAGAAAGGGTTTGTCATGGTTCCTTTTTTCAAGGAAGCCGATGGCCTTATCGGTGATGAGGTCTGTTACATATCCTTTTTCTTTAACCAGATGCCCGTTTTCCATAAATTCAGGCTGATAATATTGTCCCTGGTTGGGCAAAATACTGTAATAGTCAAAGCCCATTGGTGTTGAGCCCAGGTGCCACTTGCCAATCATTGCGGTCTGGTACCCTTCTTTCTTTAACAACTGCGGATAAATGACCTGAGTACTGTCAAATACCTTTGAATTGTCTGTTAAACCATTCAGGTGGCTATATTTTCCGGTAAGGATAGTAGCCCTGGATGGCCCGCAAACTGCATTGGTTACAAAACAGTTGTTGAACAACATGCCCTCGCTGGCAATTCTGTCCAGGTTGGGCGTTTTTACCAGTTTGCTGCCATAAGCGCTTATGGCCTGAATGGTATGGTCATCTGTCATGATGAACACAATATTGGGCCTTTTGGCACTTTCAGCAGGTTTAGGCTGCTTGCAAGACATTAAGGTGGCACCGGCAAACAAAACCGGTAAAATTAATTTCAATTTACCCATTTTTAGTATTTAGGATTTTGGGACAGCTTGGGGTTTAAATCACGTTCTCCCTGAGGGATTGGGTAAAGCTCATGCTTATTGTCGACAAAGTTTGTTCCAGCTACATAAGGATAAGCAGCCCTGTAAACTTTAAGCGCTGCCTGTGCAGCCCTTAAGCTTGGCCCTAAAATATTCCACCTGATCAGGTCAGATTTTCTGGTGCCTTCAAAACAAAGTTCATAAGCACGCTCTGTTTGCAGTTTGGCAAGAAATGTATCTTTGTTTAAACCAGCAGGCAAATCGACCGCAGCATTTACCGTAGTCAGGGGTTTACCAAATCCCCTTCTGCGCACCATGTTTACAGCAAGATAAGCATCACTATTAGGCCCTTCGTTTATTTCATTTTCTGCTTCGGCCCGCATTAACAAAATATCGGAATAACGCAATAAAGTCCAGTTGATGTCTGTATTGTTCAAATCTTTAGGCCCGGTATTCTGCCAGTCGCGTCTCCATTTACCCGGTGCCCACTTGGAGTCGTTGGTACCGGTAAATTCTATCTTTGCCGCATTTACGTCCAGCTGATAAGTTCCTACCGCAACATCTCTTCTCAAATCACCAGTTGCATAACTTTTCTGGAATAAGGCAGTGGTTTTGTAAAAAGAATTTGCCCTGCCGTAAGGATTTTTATCAGCTGCTACCGGGGCATTCCAGGTGCCTATAACACCACTGTTTGCCAAACCGCCATCAAGATTATACAAGGCCACTTCATACATGCTTTCCTTAGGTTCAAGGATCAGTTTACAGTGGTTTCTAAAAATCTGCTCATAGCTGGAGTTCAGTATATGCTCTCCCGATTCCATAACCTCCTTTGTTTCCTTTAAAGTGATGGCATAATAATCTTTGTACTTAGCCGGGCGCTCCATCAGTTCATTTGCCCTTAAGGAATAACCTGCCCTGTACAACGCTGCCCTTGCCAGCATACCCTTGGCCGCCCCTTTACTAATCCGCTCATCCACAGGTTTCTGGGAAGCCCATGGCAAATCCGGAATCGCTTCGTTCATGTCTTTGAACACCTGGTCGTACACCAGCTCACGATCAGTTCTGGGCAGTTGCAGGTTATCTGTAGCTGCTGTAGGCTTCAGTTTCATCGGCACATCACCAAATAACCTGATCAGGTCAAAATAATATTGTCCCCTTAAAAATTTGGCTTCGGCCAGCAAACGTGCCAGATCTTTCTTCTGCGCATCCGTGCCGTTCTTGTAAAGGTCCATTTCCGGAATCCTTTCAATGACCAGGTTGGCCCTGTCTATCCCTTTATAGAGTAACTGCCAGCATGCGGCTACATAAATGTGTACCGGCGTCATTGCATAATGCGCAGCCACACGGGGATCATTGCTCAAACCTGTTCCGTCCATCTGGGCAATATCACTGTCGATATCAAATACCAATGACATGTAGAAACCATAAGTGTTATTGTTAGACATCGATTCATATATGCCCAGCACCGCCATTTTGGCTTCGTTTGCATCCTTAAAAAAAGTATCGGCAGCATAATAAGAAGTAGGTTTCTCCTCCAGCCATTTTTTGCAGGAAGTAGGCATAACCAATATTGCTGATGCTACAACCATTAATTTAACAGTTCTGATAGCAGTAGTTTTAAAATATTTGTTCATGATCTTACAGTCTAGAATTTAAAAAGAAACATTTACACCCGCAACAAAAGAACGGGTTCTTGGATAGGCCCCAAAATCAACTCCCGGGGTAAGTCCTGTACTGTTTGCCGTACTTACTTCCGGATCGTAACCTGAATATTTGGTAAAGGTGTGCAGGTTATATCCTGTTACATATATCCTTGCACCCGAAACTTTCACTTTAGACAACCAAGCTTTTGGCAAGGTATAACCCAGGCTCACATTACTGATCCGCAGAAAGGAACCATCTTCAATCATCTGGTCGTAAAGCCTTAAGCCCGTGCCCGCACCATTATAGAGCGGTATGGTTTTGCCTTCGTTCAATGCAGCCAAAGCAACCGGATCTGTTACGCGCTGACCGGCAGCATCAATACTCATCCAGCGGTTGGCCACATAAGCAAATGCATTTTTATAATCCAGGTTGGTCTGGCTCATGTTCAGCTTATTGGCATTGTACACATCGTTGCCATACGACCAGTTTAAGAAAACACTCAGGTCAATACCTTTGTAAGAAAAGGTATTGTTCATGCCGCCGATAAAGTTCGGATTTGCATTTCCGATCACTACCCTGTCGTCCGAATTTATTTTTCCGTCACCCGTCTGATCAACCAGTTTTAAAAAGCCAGGTTTTGGTACATTATTGGCGTCAAAAGGAATCCCTGTTTTTAAGGTATAAACTTTAGTTGTAGGGTTATAATCAAATTCATTTACCTGGTACAGACCGTTAGATTTATAACCAAACATTTTGCCTACAGCACCACCTACACGTATAATGTAGTCTTTTTCCTGTAAACCACCCCAGCTTGCTGCACCATACATAAATTGATTTCCACTGGTAAGCGAAATCACTTTATTATAGTTAAAGCCCATATTAAAAGTGGTATTCCAGCTAAATCCGCCGGCATCTTTAAGGTTTACCGTATTTAAAGTAAACTCAATCCCTCTGTTACTGGTGGCCCCTACATTGATCAGCATGGTACTGTAACCAGAAAGGTTAGGTACATCGGCATTCAGCAATAAATCTGTTGTGCGGTTATCGTATGCATCAACCGTTAGCTGTATGCGCTGGTTAAAGAACCCTACATCCACACCGATGTTCTGTGTACGTGTTTTTTCCCATTTCAAATCAGGGTTAGGCAATGTTCTCGAACCTACAGAAATTACGTTCTCATTGTTCAAAGGATAGTAACCGGATTGGAACAGTGCCTGAGAAAGGTAATTAGGAATCCGGTTATTTCCGGCCACCCCAACACTTAAACGCAGCTTCAGATCAGATATCACGGGGATCTTTTTCATAAAATCCTCTTCAATTACCCGCCAGGCAAATGCACCAGAAGGGAAATAGCCATATTTATTGTCTGAACCGAATTTAGAGGAACCATCAGCCCTTAAGCTTGCAGAAAAGATATACCTACCCTTATAGGTATAATTAGCTCTTGAAAACAGGGAAAACATTTTCTCATCTTCAGAAAACGAAGTTGGGATTCCAGGTAAAACACCTTGCGACAAATCGTCCAGTCCTAAACTCTGGTCCGGAAACCTGTTTGAACTGGCACTGAAGTTTTCCGATTGGGAATACAACTGTTCCTGCCCTACCAATACATCCAGTTTATGCACCTGGTTAAACACATTAGAATAGGTTAAAGTATTGCTGTAATTCCAGTCGTTCCTGTCCGACTGGGCAATGGATCCATTCGGGCCACCAGAACGTTTCGCATTTACGGAACGGGAATCATTAAATATTTTAGTTTTTGTACCTGATGTTCTTAAACCTACCAAACCCCGGTAAGTAATGTTTTTAAACAGTTCATAATCAACAGCAGCATTTAAATTTAAGATCTTATTGGCCGAAGACCTTTGCTGAGAAAGTGCATTGATAATTGGGTTTTGTAAGGTGTTGCCACTATCATCCTGTAAATATGGATCTTCTTCCATTCCAATCAGATCTGCATCCGTACCTTTTAAACCAAAAGTTGGGCGGAACTGGAAGACGTTTTGCAACTGGTTAAACCTGGTATTACCTTCTCTCGTACCCACCCCAAAGGTATTCTGATCAGAATAGTTTACAATACCAGTTACCCTTAATTTTTTACCGGCGTTATGGGTTACATTCAATTTGGCCACATTCTTTTTGGAACCGCTGTTCAGCATAATCCCTTCATCATTGTTATGAGAATAAAAGAAATTGAACCTGGTTTCTTTGCTTCCACCCCCTACACCAAATTTATGATACTGGCTATTGGATGTGCCACCAAACAGTTGATCCTGCCAGTTTACCCCAGCTTTATCTCCATATAAACTTTGAAGATCTGCAAAAGCACCGTAATTACTTAAAAACTTGGCTTCTTCAGTAGCATTACCCAAACTTTTTTCATATTGTAATAAGGTATACTGATATGGGTTTAATACAGGCAGTGTTTTCGTAATGTCTTTAGCACCAAAATACATATCATAAGATAAGGCCAGTTTACCTGCTTTAGGTTGTTTTGTAGTTACCAGAATTACACCGTTCGCACCTCTGGCACCATATATCGCAGTAGCAGATGCGTCTTTCAACACATCCATACTTTCCACATCCATCGGGTCAAGAAAGCCCAGTCCGTTGGTTTGTGGAATCCCGTCTATGACATATAATGGCTCATTGCTTTGAGTAATCGAGCCCCCGCCACGTATGGTGATAGATGGGTTTGACCCCGGTGTACCATCAGCAGCTGTAACCTGTACGCCTGCAATGCGTCCGGCCAATGCACTGGCTACATTTTGTACCGGCACTTTGCTTAGCTCTTCACCTTTTACAGACGATATTGCGCCAGTCAGCTCTTTACGTTTAACTGTTCCATAACCAATTACCACCACCTCGTTCATGGTTTTAGTATCAGTAGCCAGTTTTACGTTAATCGTAGTCCTGCCATTTACAGGTTCTTCTGTAGTTTTATATCCTATATAGGAGAAAACCAATATCGCATCGGCATTACTTGTACTTATGGTATAACTTCCATCCACGCCGGTTGACCTTCCCTTACCTACTCCCTTTATAGATACGCTTACTCCCATAAGCGGTTCTCCTCCGGCATCAGACACAACTCCTTTTGTAGTTGTATTTTGGGCATAGAGCGTAAGGTTACCCGCAACAATAATTAATAGCAGTAAAAATCTATTCATAACATTTTTTTAGTTTTACATAATTTGGTTTATTGACAAAAACGAATGTATAGCACTCCAGCCAGAATGAATTTAGGTATTGTTCAAAATGCTATCACTTTTGATTAATCACTTCATTATTTCACAAAAATAGATGCTGGAATCCAAAAAAAATCAGGCATTCACCAATTCCTAAATGAATATATCCGATACTTAAAGCCTTACATCTTTACACTCGCTACCTTCATCATTATTAAAAAACAAAACTTAGATCGGAAAATAATTATGAAATCACTACTCAGTGCGTTTGTTGCGACTATTGTATTAATAGGCTCTGCAAACGGGATGACAGTTACGAAAGGCAACGGCGATGACTGGTTAAAGAAATCAACTAAAACCGCAGTATCACAATTAACACGGGCTGCACAAACCTATACACCAGGAATGAACCCAAGGTCTGTCAATCCGGACGGGACGGTAAGACTGGCCCCTCCCCGCGACTGGACCACAGGTTTTTTCCCGGGAACATTGTGGTATGGTTATGAACTATCGGGCGATAAAAACCTGGCGGCCGAAGCCAAAAGATTTACCCTTGCCTTAGATACGATACAATATGTCAAAGATACGCACGACCTGGGCTTTATGTTGTATTGTTCTTATGGCAATGCCTACCGTATAACCGGAGACAAGATTTACCTGAAGCCATTAGAAAACGGTGCGGCCAATTTATATGCCCGTTTCAATAAAAAAGTAGGGGCCATCCGCTCATGGGATTTTGGCCACTGGCAATTTCCGGTAATTATAGACAACCTGATGAACCTGGAGTATTTATACTGGGCCGGAAAGGAATTCAATAAGCCAGAATGGTTCGATGCTGCTAAAACACATGCGGTTACGACCATGAAAAACCATTTCAGAAAAGATTATAGTTCTTACCATGTGATCAGTTACGATACCCTGTCTGGAAAAGTACTGCAACGTGAAACCCATCAGGGCCTTACCAACGAATCGGCCTGGGCACGGGGGCAAGCCTGGGGACTTTACGGCTATACCATGAGCTATAAGGATACGAAAGACAAAAAATTCATCGAACATGCAGAGCATATCGCTGCTTTCATCATGAACCACCCTGCAATGCCGGCAGATAAAATTCCACTTTGGGACTTTGATGTCCACAACCGCGACAGGTCGCCAAGGGATGCTTCTGCTGCTGCAGTAATTGCTTCGGCCCTGCTAGACCTGAGCACTCAGGTAAAAGATGGTCAGAAATATTTTAAATTTGCCGAGGATATCCTGAAAACATTGTCATCAGATGAATACCTGGCGAAACCCGGCGAGAACCAGTTTTTTATATTGAAACATAGTGTAGGTGCATTGCTGTACAATTCGGAAATCGATACACCTTTGAATTATGCCGACTATTACTATCTGGAGGCTTTGAAACGCTATGCAGAGATTAAAAAAATTGACCTGAAAACAATTAATCAGTCTTGATTTTAAAGCAGATAACATAGAAAAGGCTGTCAGTGACAGCCTTTTCTATGTTATTCTGTATCTATATTGTTCATATTACGGTGCTGTAACGGAATATCTGTGCTTTTACCTTCTTTACAAAAAACTTTCAAGATGGTGTTGCCATTCACGTAACTTACGGTAGCCACCTCCTGCACCCGTTTGGCTATATGCCACTCTCCTTTTAGGGTAAGTGTAGCTATACTCCCTGTGCCCCAGCCATTGGTAATGCTATCGGGCATATGGCTCATATTATGGTTCCATTTTGGTTGCCTGATATCAGGATCGGCAAGAGTAAGTAATAAGTATCCCATCTGTTCTTTTACCATTGCCAGCATAGGCTTATCAACATGAATAAGCGTTCCTTTTAAGGCTTGTAAACTACTATAAATGGCATAAGCTGTAATGCCCGAGGACAGATGCCTGATGATATGGGCCGATGCATTTTTTTGCATCACCTCATAGGTTTTATTTTGCAGATACGGTTTCAGGTCAGCTGTTGGCGTGTTCAATACAATCTCATATTCGTACCCTTTATCTTTAGGGTTTGTACCATGATCAAACCAGGCTTTTGTATATACCTCCTGGGTTTTCTCATAAGCTCCGGATGTGTTTAAAACAATCGACTTTTGGTCGCCTACATTAGCGCCCCTGTAAGAAATTTGCTTATTCTGGCCCAGCACAATAGGCTGCCCTTTGGGAATGATGTAATGCAAGCCGTTCTGATCGGTAAAGTATCCTCCGTCGGCTTTTTGGTTAAGGGTACTGATTTCCTTACCATTAAAACTGTTTTTCCGTTTTTCATCGCTTCTGTACTGAAACAACGTGGTTACAGTTGGGTATCTAATGTCGTTATTCTGGATAGAAGAACCCAGGCAAATGATTTCATCACCAATAAAGAAATAGGTTTTTTTGGCCATGAAACTGTTATCGAACAAAGATTTATCTTTATCCGGAAAAACATCATCACGCAGGTCTAAGGCAAACAATCCGTTGGTACCCTGTTGCAGTCCACTAGCCACCACACTTTCAGAGAAATTGCGGTGTTTGCCTTCTATGTATTTCTGGTCACCTTTTGTGTAGTACAGTACTTTATCGGCCGGCAACATTTTAGTGGTCGCTCCGGGCAGCATAGACCAATCGAACCCTTCATTCAAACCCAGGCCCAAACCTTTGAAACCCATCTTTTCATCGCCCTGAGCCGTTACCAGCATACCGTGGCCAAGGTATCTACCCAAATTATTTTCCCCTTTACCACCACTTTCAAAATCCCACACGTATTTGTTGTATCCTTTTACAGTTGCAAAAGCTCCGGCTGTGCGGTAAGCCAGCAAACCAGAATAAGGCATTACGGTAATGCCATTGACTGGTTTATGTTTATGTGCGCCCAGCATTTTTTGCAGTCGCTCAACTAAGTTCAAAGTACCAAAGGTACCAGAGTAAGTAAGCGATGGGCTAAGCATTTTGACTACTGCCTCTGGATCGGCAATATCATATATATAATTAAACAGCTCAGCCATTTCCTGATCTGCAATAGCATCACCATTCATACTCATATAGGCCAGTGCCGGAAAGGTAAATCCATCAAGTGAGCTGTTGCCCAGCGGAAAACGGCCACCGGCACCATAATGAATATCTACTCCATAGGCAATTTCTGCCTGTCGCTTTAATGCCTGTTTAAGGTTGCTGGTAGTTTGCGGCGAAAGCTGATAAGCTGTGCCACTAAGCAGCCAATGGATGAGCGCCATGGTGTTTAGCGCATTGGTGCCATAAGTATTTAAATAAGTTCCCCGGTGGTGATAAATGGAAAAATCGGGTTTAAACGTGTCGCTATAGCCGGGCGAAATACTGGCCACATAATCCATATAGCTTTTAAAATCCTGCAACAACTCTTGCTTACGGCTATCATTTTCCTTTAATAAAATGGTAATGAGTTTGGCCAGGGCACCTCCGCGGATTTTATCAGAATTTTCTCCCCGGGTGTAATCGATGGTTAACATACTTCCCAACCGGGTATGCCAGATCAGCATATCGGTTTCTGCTTTTAGTTTATTTTGCGCTTTCAGGTCATCTCTTACCAAAAACAGAGCGATTGCAATGGGGTTAAGCTTTATCACATGGTCTACCGTGCCAAAAGCACTACCCGCTGCCCAACCCTGGTCCTGCAAATAATCGAAAATAAGCATCAGTTTTTCTTTGGATGCTTTATTGCCATTAAGCCTGTAATCCATTGCTAATGGAAAGACGGTTGGCAGCATCGCCTCATCGTAAATTAAACCTTCTTTAGCGATATGTTCATCGCGGATACTAAATAACGGCCTTCCATTTACAGCATTGCTTGATTTATGTATTTCAAGCTTATTGAAAACTATTGAGGCGCTTTTAATTTTTCCGTCTATTGTTTTTTCGATGCCGGTATTGCGTTTTTTCCAATCACTGGTTTTATCGCCAAGTATTAAAAATTCTAAACGGTCTGCTATGGTCTTACTTTCTTCGGTTAATTTTTTTACATCTACCTGTTGGTTAAATTGTTTGGCTAAAAATATTTGGTAAGGTTCCAGTATTTCGTAGCCATCGCCAGAGCGGAGGTTGAGTTTATGGTTTTCGAATTGCTGATCGGAATGGCGTTTATTGGACACAAAACTAAGTAACAAGAAATGGTCGATAAATATTTTACCGCTCTGCCCCGATGGAACAGAGGCCACTAAACTGGTCATTTCATTGCTTCCCTTGTAGTTTTTTACTTTGGCATCCTCTTCAAAATTTACCCAAACGGCCCGCCAGCCGGTAAAGTTGAGGTTTACCGAAAAGCGATATTTTGGAGCCGTATTTGCCATCTGCAAATTGCTACCTACCTGAAAAGTGAGTTTGCCCCTTGATGGCGTTTCTTGGTACAACCACATTTTTATGCCCCCGTACCGTGCCTGTTTATAAAATGAAGGTTCATAAACTTCTGGCTGACCACCAGGATAAAAATCTCCGGCTTCTTTTAAACCCTTTAAATTGGCAATTTCTAAAGTGGCACCATTTTGATACGCCCACAACAGCGATTGCCTCCCGTCTTTAAAATGGGCATCTGAAAAAGAAAGCCCCCCTTTTTCGGCTTTCCAGTTTGTAATATCATTGGTCGTTTCGAAAGTAAGATAATTGGTTACAATATCGTTTACAAAAGTTGGCGTTGATTCATTTTGTGCTTTTAGGGATTGTGCAATGGTACTTAATATCAGGGTAAGTACCAATGTGGCTCTGCTGTAGTTCATTTTATATTTTTAAAAACGAATTTAAATATACAGTACTTAGCAAAGTTTTGAATTCGTTCGAAATACTATTGAATTTGATGAATACGTGTAAATTCTTAGTACTTACATAGCTCCACTGTTTCAAAACTGTCACCCTAAAAAGAAATCAATAGATCCGCCTAACACGTAAAGGATATTGCTTTAACAACAGGCAAGCATTGTGGTACTAAAGATAAGTGTTTTACACAAAAATTACAGATTATTATAAAAGCCGGCAACATTCCTAACTGTTGCCGGCTTATTACTGAACGTTATTGTTCTTTACCTGGCCGGTGTAATCACTATTTTTCTGAATTCAATGGGTTGATGATCGCCCTGCAGGTAAATTGGTCCCGGCTCAGCTTCATTGCTGTCCAGTGCACCCCCGGTAATACCCGGAATTTCCTGATTGCTGATGATTGTTTTACCATTCGCCACTACAGTTACCATACGGCCCACCAATGTAATATCATAAGTCTGCCATTGGTCTGGCCCAAGTGTAACCATTTCATTAGCTGTTAAAAAACCATATATTCCACCAAACAGCACACTGTTGGGATGGGCATCTTTCGGACTATCCTCTATCTGTGTTTCATACCTGCCTCTTAAATACACACCGCTGTTGCCACCTTTAGGGTATTTAAATTCTACATGGAGTTTAAAATCATTAAACTTCTGTTCAGTGATCAGGTTTGAACCAGGCTTCGGACTGGTTAAGATACCATTCTTTACTTCCCACTGGTTTTTACCTGTCGCTTTCCAGCCAGTCAGGTCTTTTCCATTAAAAAGGTTAATGGTCTTACCCCATACCGGCGCAGCTGTTCTTTTTAAATATGGTGCTTTTACCCCTTTCCAATTGTATTTTTTACCTTCACTGGTCAGCATCGTACCCTGTATTCCAGCACTGGTCAATTCCCCCTCAATTACAAAATTCTGCGTACCCTTTTCCCATTGTGGTGGAATCTCGAACTTAAATTTACCATTGTCAAATTTCACTTCAGCTACAGGACGCGCACTTCCCGAAGCTGCAACAAAATAACCCACTAAAGTACTGTAACCTGAAAGCTTTACTTCCAGCCAGGAAGGAACAGATTTACCGTCCTCATCAACTGTAATGTCCCAGCGCCCGATTAAATCTTTAGCTTCGGCCAGCTTTTGTGCGGCAGAAAGCACAGTATTAGTTGATGCATACGCCCTTTCGGCAGCACCTGTCATCAGTAAACAACCTATACCCAATACAAGGATTTTTTTATACATAAGATTTTTTTCAGGCCAATATAACTTTTATTTATTTTTTGTACAAGGTTCAATATGTTGATTTCGGTATAGATTAAGGCCCAAATTCACAAATATCACCATGTAATTTATTTCATAATATTTATTTATTAATTTCATAACATTTACTTTTATTAAAAATTGTTATATTAGTATTTACATTTACTTTAATTATATTCAATAATGTTTTAAAATAAAATGATGTAACAGGATATTCAGGCAGGCATAGTTAGAAATACATCATTTGAGTGTTGTTTTACCAGGTAATCAAATCTTAAAAAACCAAATATTACTTTAAACTACATCAAAATGAAGAAAACAAATTTAATGCTCAAAAAAGCGCTCCTCTCATTGAGCTTTGGCTTGTGCCTGGCTGGATGCAAAGAAACCCAGCTCACAGATTTAAAAGAACAGGCAAATGGTGCAAAGCCCAAATCGGCAGGCGACGTACAACTGCTGCTCGCCGGCGAAAGCCCTTTCAAAGTGCTGTCTTTTAATGTCAGGCATAATGATGCCGGCGACCCCCAAACCATTACACAACGGCAGGGAAATATCCGCCAGATTATTGTAGACAATAATCCGGATATTTTTGGGGTGCAGGAATTCTCAGATGATACTTTCAAAACCTGGTTTAGGGCCCAAATGGCCACATTGGGTTATGGAGAATATTTCAGTACCACGCTTACCGCTACTCCTAAAACTATTTTCTTTAAAAACTCGCGGTTTACACTTGAAAGAAGCGGCACAGTAAGGTTAGGCGCCTCTCCCATCATCAATACGGCCACCTGGGTAGTGCTGCTCGACAACAGTACCTCCAACAGGTATTTTATCAGCAACAGCCACTGGCAGTTTGATTCACAACCCACAAGGATCGCAAATGCCAATGCACTGGTTGCAATGGTGAACGCCCAGAATACCGACAACCTGCCCGTAATTGTCTTCGGTGATTTTAATGCCAAACCAGGTACAACCGAAATCAATGCGCTGAAAGATGGCCTGGATGTTGTAGATGCGCTTGGTGATAGCACCGGCGACCCTACCTTTCATGGCTGGACCTCAACCGGCACCAATAAAATTGACTGGATCATGAGCGACAGAAGTATGGGTTTTACCAGCTGGAATGTCATCACAACCAGTTATGGTGGCTATTGGCCTTCAGATCACTGGCCGGTTATTGCCACTTATGTACCAGGCCTATTTGGTGGTCCGCATACCGATGCAAACGGAAAGAGCGCCAATGCAAATACTAAATTTTATTTTGCCGATATAGACGGGGACGGTAAAAAAGATAAAGTATACTGGAACCCTACTTATGACAGCGGCAGGCCCCAGGTATTTCTTTCTAACGGAAACGGTACTTTTGCCTCTCCTGCAGTGGTCCATACCGCCAGTGCTTCCACCCTCAGTACCACCAGGTACCATTTTGCTGATGTAAATGGCGACGGAAAGGCCGATCTGATTTTATGGGACCCTACCCTAAACTCGGGTCATACCAGGGTTTATCTGGCCACTACCAGTGGCAACTTCAGTTCAACCGTGGTTGATAACCCGGAAGGAACCAGCGCAGGTACAACCACAGTGTACAGTTTTGCCGATGTGAACGGCGATGGCAAAGCGGATAAGATTTACTGGAACGCCACCTTCGATTCCGGCAAAACACGCGTATACTTAGCCACTTCTGGTGGTAGCTTTAGCGGAACTGTAGTTGCTGGTACCGAAGGTGCCAGTACAACAGGCGGAACAATTTTTTATTATGCTGATGTAAATGGTGATGGTAAAATGGATAAGATATTATGGCACCCTACTTTAAATTCAGGCAAAACTATGGTTTACCTGTCTGATGGTGATGGTACTTTTACGGCTTCGTCAACCTTCAGCAATTCGGGCGCAAGCAGTGTTTCCGCTTCAACCGAATTTTATTTTGCTGATATAAACGGCGATGGCCGTGCCGATAAGATTTACTGGAGACCAGATCTTTACCTGGGTAAACTAAAAGTATATTATGCAACAACAGGCAGTGTATTTGACGGGCCAATTTATTCTTTAAGGGGTACTTCGCAAAGTGCAAACACCAATTTTTACTTTGCTGACATCAATGGTGATGGAAAAGCAGACCAGATCCGCTGGAACTATGCAGAAAATACAGGTGAATTAAGAAATTACTTCGCTAAATAAATAAAGCATAAAAAATAAGCCTGCAGATCTTGATGATTTGCAGGCTTATTTAATACTGGAATGAAAAATTGCTGATACCCTGTAGTAACTATCCATAGTATTTTTAAATTTGACAACTGCTAAAATAAAATCAATTATTTAAATATATTATGCCTACGCCTATTTCAGAATGTTTGTATTGCCAAAACAATGAAACATTACACCGTTTAATGATTAAAGTTGGAGATTTAGAAGTATCTCAATTGTTTCTGTTTAAAGAGCAATCACATCCGGGTCGCTGTAATGTGGTCTATAAAGACCATGGAATTGAGTTCCATGAATTGAGTGATGAGCAACGTAATGCATTTATGAAAGATGTGGCAAAGGTAGCAAAAGCTATTGCTGCTGTATTTAATCCTGATAAAATCAACTATGGGGCCTATGCGGATACCCTGTCTCATTTACACATGCATATCGTTCCTAAATATAAAGACGGCTACGGATTTGGTGCTGTTTTCGAAATGAACCCGCAAAAAGTTGCACTTTCTGATGTTGAATATTCAGAAATTATTGATAAAATTAAAGCAGCGCTTTAAAAATATTTATATCTACTCAACTTCGGATTTCCCGGCGCATGAACAAATAGTAAGCAAGTGCAAAGCAAGCTACCGTTGCCCCTATCAAACCACTTACCTGTGGCCATACGATCATCAGACTCTCTCTGAAAGGTAGAGGAGCGGGTATTGCCCCGGCCATTTGCTCCATCGTCATCGGACCAAGACTTCGAACAGAAGGCATCAACAATGTAGTGCTGGCATCTGTATAAAGTTGATTGGGTGCAATGCGCAGCAAATCCAGAATCAATTCATTGTAACGCAGGACCTGATCTTGTGTTAAAAAGGTAGGATCGGGCAAAAAAGACCTGATTATAAGATTGATAATGATCTGGTAAAATACTGTAAAGAACAACCATATGCCTATTGCCGTAAGGGCTGAAGTTGCTGCTTGCCTGAACCTGACCGACAAGGTGATGGATAAGCTCAACCAAAAGCCAACATAGATCATACTGATCATCATGAATCCCAGTATCCGCAGCAGCTCCTGGGGCTCTATCCTTACCCCCGTCAAAACCAGCCCTCCTCCTATCATCAGCAAGGCCAAAACCAGGAATGGGGCGCTTACCAGAATAAGGGCACTTACAAACTTGGCCAATAGTAAGTTGTCTCTGTAAACGGGTTGTGCAATAAGCCTCGTCAGTGTTCCGCTGTTCTGCTCGGCATTAATCGCGTCGAAGCCCAGGCTGATCCCCAGTAAAGGGGCCAGAAAACTTAGAAACACGTGAAAGGGCGGCATCGAATTATCTGTGGCAGTTAGCAGTTTAAGGTATAAAAAAGTATGGTCCGGATCATTAACATTACTCATAGCCGATCGGATATTGCCCAGGGATACATACATTGACGCAACGAACGTGAGTATGATCAGCCCCATCAGTACGATAAAGCGCCAGCTTCGGATATGGTCTGCCATTTCTTTATGAACCATCACATTAAAAGGGCTGGAAAGTGGTTGACTCTTCATTATCTTCAATTAATGTCCTCAAAATATTTTTGATAAATGTCATCCAGGCCATAATCTTTTTGATGTACGCCAGTAATGTCGCATCCCTTCTCCACAAAAAAACGGACCAGTGCTGGCGTAATGTCCTGCGTACACTCAAATTCTATCGTCTTTTCATTTATCCTGATCTGCTTAATGGTTTCCCATTGTTCCAGCTCCTGTTCCAATGCCCAGGGCTGAGGAATGACATTTGCTAACCTGATGGATACAACATGCCCTGCGTTGTTAAACACGTTGCCAGATAAGGTATCGATATTGCCCTGGGCCAATAGTTTGCCTTTTACAAAAATCCCTACCCGATCGCATACTTGTTGTACATGGTGTAAATGATGCGAGGAAAGCAGAACGGTCAGTCCCTGCTCTTTGCTCAAGCGCTTTATAAGTGCCAGAAACTCCCGCACGCCACTAGGGTCAATCCCCAAAGTTGGTTCATCAAGAATGATCACATCGGGCTGCTTAATCAATACATCGGCCAGGCCCAAACGTTGTTTCATACCTCTGGAAAAAGTAGCCGTTTTCTTGTTCAAGGCAGCAGAAAGCCCTACTGTTTCCATTGTCTCCACCGTGCGTACCTTGATCTCCTTTTCGGTCAGCCCGTTCAGCCTTGCAATGTACTTCAGGTTGTCCAGTGCAGTCATGTTGTCATAAAAGCCCAGGCTGTCTGGCATATAGCCTACCTTTCTTTTTACAGCAATCGGATTATTTGTTGCGTTATAACCGCAAACAAATGCAGAACCGCTTGTCGGATCGGTAAGCCCCAGCATCATCAGTATGGTGGTCGTTTTGCCAGCGCCGTTTGGTCCCAGCAGTCCAAAAATCTCTCCCTTATAGATGTCCAGGCTCAGGTCATCAACGGCCCTTTGCGTGCCATAACATTTAGTCAGGCTTTTGAGTTGTATAATAGGATCCTTCATTTTTCTATCTTCTACCGTACTTGCGGATAAGATAATACACCAGGGAAATGGCAGCCAGAATAACCAGTATACCAATCCATCCAGATAGCAATGAAGTGGTCACGACCATCCTAAAGGCAGCTTGGGAATTGCCATTGCTATTTGTTGCAGTAAAGGTAGCCGCATAATCGCCCGCTATCGTCTTATCAGGAACTTTAAGTTTTGCAGTGATGGCTATGTTCTTCCCTGGCTCCAGCTGTTTAACCTTTGAGGGCTCAAACGTCGCTTCCCAATTGCTGGGCAATTGTGAACTGAGTTCAATATCGTTCAATGGCAGGGTACCTGTGTTCTTTACCTCCAAATGGATTTCCTTGTGGCTGCCAGAAGTAAGCTCTTCGCTTAACTTTCCGGTGGGTGTGGTCAGTGTTATCCCGTAAGATCCCTTTACCACGGCCTCCAGATTCAGGGATAGGGTATCGGCAGCAGTTATGGCCTTTACAGGCAGCTTGTATTTCCCGGGTACGGTACTTGCTGTGGCATTGACCTCGATAGAGACATCCCGGGTACTTCCCGGATCCATATTGAGAGAGGTAACCTGGCTTCCATCAACCTTGTAGCTGATCATCCAGCCAATGGGCAGATTGGTTTTGAACTCAAATACGGCCGGTTTTCCAGACCCATTATGCAAACTGGCATTGTAACGAAATATTTCATTCGTTGCAGCCTCGATATTCATCAGCTTTGCTGTAAAGCCGGATTTACCATCAATGTTTACAGCCGGGCTTTGGGCACACAAGGCCAGAGGGCATGCAAAAAGAAATAGGAAAAAGAGAGGGGTAAGTGAAAATTTTGCTAACATGATCTAAATACTAGAATTTATAATAATAGCTTAAAAAAAATGTTTGTTCAATGTTTTAATTTGACGGAACAAATCAAAACAACAAAATAAAATTTTCAAATGGATTTAACATTTTTTAACAAAAAAAGAGACTATCAGATAAAGGGGGCTAAATTTAGCTTTACCGCTTTCAATTATTTTTAAATTCTGAATTATATTAAGTTCTTCAGCAAATAAATTGAAATATCAATAAGTTAGTAATGTTAACTTCCAGAATTTGAACTAGAAATAATAGAACTACTTAAATCCCATATTATTTGGGCCTACTAATATAGATCTTAAAACCTGCTTTTTAGCTGTTTTGGCTCTTTGCTCTTCAGTTTATTCCAATAAGTAAAAAAGAATGCTATTTCTTCTCCAACAACTCCATAATCTTCTTATTCATTTCGATCTGGCTATTGATCAAAGTAAGGATAGCTTCATTTTGCTTTTCGTCCCTGGAACGAAATGAACTATCTGTCTGAATTGCCATAGACGGATTTATCATATGTCCCGGTGATACTGTCATCATTTGAATTGGGTCAATATTAATGATCTGCGCTACTTTCTGAACAAAATCTACCGTGATCGCAGTTTCACCTCTTTCATACTTCGAATAAGCCGCTTCTTTAAGTCCAAGTTGCTCAGCAATATTAAAAGCTTTAATCTCACGTATTTTTCTGTACATAGAAATATTTCTGCCAATTACCTTGTTTTCCAGTTTAGTGAACTCAACATCTAAATTTCCCTTCATACCAAGCAGTAGTTTTATACAATAAATTATACAGGTAAAACTACTGAAAAAATATAGCATCAACAACGTAATAACAGGAGCTTCGCATAAGCTAATGAATGGAATGAATAAAATCTACTTCAAAACAATGCTCGTTTATATCAAAAAGGCCAATTAATATGGGTAGAGCAGGATCATACGGTACCCTTTATGACGCTCAACTTGTAACTCTTTTAAAAGAGGGTAACCATTATGCTTTTACTGAAATATATCACAGATACTGGGCCAAACTGTATATTTATGCGCGTAAACTCGTTGATGGCAATCACGATCTGGCTACAGATATTACTCAGGATGTGCTAACCTATGTCTGGGAAAAGCGGCTAAGCATTCAAATTACTGAATCGCTTTCAGGGTATCTGCATACAGCTATCAAGCGAAAAATGTTAATGTACATTCGTCAACAAAAAACACATGATAAGTTTTTAAACTTCCTGCAATATTTTATAAGTGAAGGAGAAAATATCACTGATAATTACATGCTGGAAAAAGAACTGTTAACAAAAATCGATAATATTATCAATAGCTTACCACCTAAAGTAAAGGAAGTATTTATTTTAAGCAGGTACCAAAATCTAAGTAGAAAACTTATTGCCGATAAACTTCAACTATCAGACGAGTCGGTCAAATATCAGATCAATAGCGCACTAAAAATTTTCAAAAGAAAATTAAAATAAACACTACCATCCTCCACTCTTTTGCACCATGTATTAAGTAACGAAAAAAATAAATACATGACAAGGAAAGACATAGATGATTTATGGCAACGTTATGCAGATGATAAAGTTACGCCAAAGGAAAAGGCGATCATGGATGCTGCATTTTTAAAGTACATGAGCCAGGATGAAACGCTACCAACGGAAAAAGAATTAATAGATGCCGACAAACGTATTGGTACCGGATTAGTGTATAAAGATATCCCAATCAAAAAAATTAACTGGCCTTTCCGTATTGCCGCTGCAGCAGCAGCAACAATCATCTGCTTAAGCATCTGGAGCTTATTATTTGTTAAAACACCACTACCTACAGGTTACGTCAATGATATCAATCCTGGTGGCTACAGGGCAACTTTATTGCTGGCGAGTGGTACATCTATTGATCTTAGCAATGCAAAAAATGGCAAAATTGCAGTAGATAAAAACATCGAAATCATCAAAAATGCTGATGGAGAACTCATTTTTAAAGTACAGTCAGATAGTACAACCGCTTCTGTTGTATCCAATCAAAAAAATTCAATATCATTAAATACCTTATCTACTCCAAAAGGTGGCCAATATCACATTGCTTTGCCTGATGGTACCAATGTCTGGCTAAATGCAGCCTCTACCCTTAAATTCCCTTCAAGCTTTCTGGGTTTAGCTAACCGGAGTGTTGAGCTTAACGGGGAAGCATATTTTGAAGTAGCGCAGGTAAAATCACTATTCGGCTTGAAAAAAAGGGCCAGAAAACAGCCTTTTATCGTAAAAACAGCTACACAGGAAGTAACGGTATTGGGCACCCATTTCAACATCAACAGTTATACTGATGAACCAGCTACCAAAACAACTTTATTAGAGGGCAGTGTAAAAATTGATGCCAAAGGAAATAACATCATTCTTAGCCCCAACCAGCAAGCTACAAATACTGGCCATACCATACAAGTAAACAAGGCCGATCCCGATTTAGCCATTGCCTGGAAAAATGGGGAGTTTATGTTTCGCAATGAACCACTGGCCGATATCATGAAAAAAATAGCCCGCTGGTATGATGTTAAAGTTATTTATGAAAACAAAAGTACAGGTCAAATAAACCTCAACGGAAGTATCAAAAGGTTTAGTAAAATATCTGAAGTACTCTGTATGCTGGAATTAACCGGCCAGATGCACTTTAAAGTGGAAGGAAGGAGGATTACCGTGCAATAAACAAACCAAAAAACGATAAAACTGCACCAATAAAAAAGCCAGAAGTGCTTGCTACACCACTGGCTAATAAGCTGTTTTACAATTAATTGAATGACCTCATAACTATAAAACCGAATAAACAAATGTATAGATTTTTTTCCACAATACTGATCATTGTAACCACTGTACTGCAGGTAAATGCATCTACGTATGCCCAAAAAGTAACCTTTAAACAAAAAAATGCCACCATTATCCAAATCTTTAATGCGGTCAAAAAACAAACAGGATACCATGTCGTCTGGATTGAAGACAACCTTAAGGGCAATACTACCATCAATGTCAATTTCAAAAACACACCGCTTAAAGATGTACTGAACAAAGTACTTGAACATACACCACTCAGTTACATCATCGACAAAAAGACCATCATCATCAAAAAAAAGGAGCCTTCCTTTCAAGACCGTCTTCTTGATTACATTACTGCTATTACTGTACACGGCAGTGTGGTGGATGATCAGAACCAGCCGTTATCCGGAGCAATAGTTAAGATAAAAGGCAGCAATAATGCTATCTCAACTAATTCCAAAGGAGAATTTACACTCACCAATGTAAACGAAGAGGCAATTTTGGTGATCTCCTATGTGGGATTTGAAACCAAAGAAGTGCCAGCCAAAACAGAGCTGGGTATAATTAAGCTGATCTCCAGTACTGATAAGCTCAAGGAAGTTGAAGTGAACGCAGGTTACTATACAGTAAAAAGTAGAGAGAGGACGGGCAACATCACACAAATAAGTGCCAAAACAATTGAGCAGCAACCAGTAAATAACCCACTATTGGCTTTGCAGGGAAGAGTACCCGGCGTTGAAATCATACAGGCCAGCGGTGTTCCGGGTGCAGGGGTCAGGGTTCGGATCAGAGGGCAGAATAGCCTGTCCAATGGCAATGATCCACTTTATGTTGTAAATGGTGTGCCCTTTCCTTCAACCAGCATGTCATCAACCACTATCAATATAGCTGTTCTTCCTGGGGCTAGCCCATTAAGCGTGATCAATCCCAACGACATTGAAAGCATAGAAATTTTAAAAGACGCGGATGCAACCGCAATTTACGGTTCCAGAGGGGCTAATGGTGTAATACTTATCACGACCAAAAAAGGCAAAGCCGGAGATTTAAACTTTAATGTAAACTTTGCCCAGGGTGCAGGCAATATTGCGCAACGGCTAAATTTATTAAATACAGAACAGTACATTGAAATGCGTAAAGAAGCATTCAAAAACGATGGTACAACACCTGGGGCTTCTGCTTATGATGTAAATGGGACGTGGGACCAAACCAGATATACAGATTGGCAGGAAGAACTCATGGGAGGTACAGCAAATACCACAAATGCTCAATTGTCAATTTCCGGAGGTAGCCAGAATACTACATTTCTAATCAGCGGAAATTACTATCGGGAAACAAACGTTTTTCCAGGAGACAAAAAATATCAAAGAAAATCTTCTATGTTCAATATAAACCATCATTCAGCCAATCAGAAGTTCAAAATTTCTGCATCGGCCAATCTCAATATTGAAAACAATTCACTGCCTACCACCGATATTGCTTTAGGCATGCGGCTGGCACCAAACGCGCCTGCCGCATTAACCCCTGATGGTAAACTGAACTGGGAAAACGGAACCTTCAGGAACAATCCCCTCATCGGTTTATTTAAAAAGTACAATGCTGACACTTATAATTTTGGCGCAAGCAGTACAATGAGCTACGAGATTGCAAAAAATTTAAATGTCCAGACTGCTATCGGCTATAATAGGATGCAAAGGGCTGAAGTATCTACGAATCCATTATCAGCAACAGATCCATTGCAGGCACTAACTGCAAATAACAGGACAGCAAATTATTATGACAGTTCAAACCAAACCCTGAGTGTTGAACCACAGGTATCATGGAATAAAAGTTTAAGCTTTGGAAAGCTTAGTATTTTAATCGGAACCACAATACAACAAAATCAAGCGCAAAATCAGCTCATTCAAGGAACTGGTTATGTCAACGATGGACTATTAGAAAATAAGGCGGCAGCAGCTACGGTAAAAGTTGACAATGCATATAGCTCAGTTTACAGGTATTTATCCGTTTACGGAAGGTTAAATTATAGTTTTAAAGATAGGTATTACCTGAATATCACAGGAAGACGGGATGGTTCCAGTCGTTTTGGGCCGGAAAGCAGGTACGGCAATTTTGGAGCCCTTGGCCTTGCCTGGATATTTAGTGATGAAAATTTCCTTAAAAACAATTTTTCATTTTTAAGTTATGGTAAACTACGGGCAAGTTATGGTTTGACAGGAAACGATCAGGTAGGAGATTATGCTTATTTGGATACCTGGTCGCCCAATACTAATCCTTACCAGGCCCAGCCGGCATTATCTTTGGGTCGTATTTTTAACCCAAACCTTGAATGGGAAACCAACAAAAAAGCAGAAATATCACTTGAATTGGGCTTTTTTAAAAACAAGTTAAATTTAACCAGTACATACTTCCGGAACAGGTCTTCAAATCAACTTATTTTTTATCCGCTCGCACCAAGTGTTGGGTTCCCTAGCATACAAAGAAATCTGGCCGCAACAATTCAGAATACAGGCCTGGAATTTGAACTTTCAGCAACTCCATTACAGTATAAAAATTTTAAATGGACCGCCTCAATAAATTTATCGGTCCCTAGAAATAAACTCGCCGAATTTCCAGGTATCGAAAAAGCCACTTCGTTTTCATTAAATTATATCATTGGCCAGTCCATGAATATTTCTAAAGTACTGGAAAGTAAAGGCGTTGATCCTCAAACTGGTCTATATACTTTTACAGATTTTGACGGAAGTAATACCATATCCAATCCCGGAGACCGCCGAAAAGTTATTTTTGTAGGGCAACGCTATTCAGGTGGCATCCAGAATTCAATCAGTTATAAAAGGCTTGAACTGGATTTCTTTTTTCAATTTGTTAAACAAAATGGCAGAAACGCAATAGTAAACAGTGCCCCGGGAACATTCACCAATCAACTAGATATAGTATTAAGAAGGTGGCAGCAACCAGATGATGTAACAGATATCCAGAAATACAGTGCAGCTACATCAACATTGACACATACCTATGCCAGCTCTCTCGGAGAACTTGGCATCTCTGATGCTTCTTACCTCAAACTAAAGAACATAGCCCTGGGCTATCGCATTCCTGATAAAATCCTAAAATCTATTGGCGCTAAAAATGCAAAAGCTTACCTGCAGGGACAAAACCTGTTCACCATCACCAATTATTTAGGCTTAGATCCTGAATCGGTTAACTTTCTTCCACCGTTAAGAATGGTAACTGCAGGCTTTCAAATTACTTTTTAATCGAATTATCATGAAAACATATTTTTTTAAAAAACTCCTGACATTTTCAACCGTGATCCTGCTTTTATTGATTACAGCATGTAACCAGTTCCTTTCATTAGAACCACCGATCAATAACATTTCTGCAGACCTGGTATTTAACAATGAGGAATCGGCAAAAGGGGCAATCACCGGCATTTATAGCAATATGGCTACTGTTGGTTATCCAAATGGCCTTGTAAACAGCATAGCAACCTTAACCGGAATGTGTGCAGATGAATTTATAAACTACCCGTTTCAGTTGGATGAATATTATAAGAATGCAATATTACCTGCAAGCTCTGCTACTAGCTGGAACCAGTCTTACCAATATATCTATACTGCAAATATCATTCTGGAAAAAGTTGCAAACAGTTCGGCAATTGGGAATGAACTAAAAATGCAGCTTGAAGGTGAGGCTAAATTTATACGTGCGTTTTGTTATTTCTACCTCACAAATTTATATGGAGACATTCCTTTAAATTTAACTACAGACTATCAGGCAAACGGCATGTCTGCCAGAACTGCACAAACCAAAGTTTATGATCAAATCATTCATGACCTGGTGGATGCCCAACGGCTATTAGGAAACGATTTTTATACCGTTGAACGGGTAAGACCCAACAAATGGGCTGCCACTTCGATGCTGGCCAGAGTATACCTCTATACAAAAAAATACGGTGATGCCGAGATTCAGGCTTCCAGCCTCATCTCCAACACGGCTATGTTCAGTTTAAAAACTGACCTGAACCAGGTATTTCTTAAAAACAGCACAGAAGCCATTTGGCAACTCTATCCAAACACAGCAGGCAGAAATACTAACGAAGGGGTATTATTCCTTTTAACCGGTACACCAACCAATGTTTCCCTGACCCAAAACCTGGCAGATGCCTTCGACCCTTCCGACAAGCGAAGGTTGCAATGGATCGGAACAATAACGGCAAGCAATAAAACCTATTATTACCCTTCAAAATATAAAGTTGGCGCAATAAGCGCTTTATCAGAATATTCCATGGTCCTCAGGCTGGCTGAGCAATACCTGATCCGGGCTGAAGCAAGGATTAACCTGGACAAAGTTGAGCTAGGTATTGCAGACCTCAACACGCTGCGCACCAGAGCAAGACCGGCACCAACTGTAGCCATCCCCAACCCCCTGCCTGCGCTCCCACTAACCTTATCCAAACCTGATGCCTTGCTCGCTGTAGAAAATGAACGTCGTTTTGAACTGTTCTCTGAATCTGCCCACCGCTGGTTCGATCTTAACCGCACCAATCGCGCTGAAGTTATACTGCCTTTAATCAAAGGTTCCAACTGGCAAAACACAGACAAATTATTTCCAATTCCACAAACTGAACTTAATACTAATCCTAACGTAAAACAGAACGATGGATATTAAAATAAACCAGCCTGCCAGAACAATATTTATTCTGGCAGGTTTAGCTTTGATTATCAATGTGCCGGTTTTTGGTCAAGCCTGGCAAAAGCTTCCCGCTAAAATCTTCGGCAAAATAACCAGAGGATTAAATCCCGATGACAGCATTGTTGTGAATATAAATGAAGACAATCCAAAATGGAGTTATAAGAAACTAACTGTTCCCGTGCATACTGATGGAAGTTTTCTGGTTGTGTTAGATACCATTCATCAACCAGCTGCGATCAGAATGAATTTAAAAGGCCGCAATTATATGTTATTTGAAAGAGAAATTGAGCCAGGTGACAGTTTGTTTCTTGAGATCAATGCGTATGTAGCCAACCCGACAAATAAATACAGTGGCAATATACCAAAGTATAGCGGTAATAATGTAGGAAAATATAGCTGTGAAGACAGTTTGGATATTTTCAGAGTAGGTTGGAACTACCGAAGAAACCAGATGGACAAGCCCCTCACCGGTATTAAGTACAGCTATTCATATTACGATCAGGTTTATAAATTTTTGTTGGCAGAGCATGAGCAAGTCACCGCTATTATCAAAAATTTTAAAAACCGTCTAAGTCCAGCTATGTTCCATTACCTTACAGCAAAGTATATTGCACAATACATCATGTGGAGTAGTCAGCTAAGGTTTCAATACATGCAGGCAAAAGATCCGAAAGTGCAGGCAGATATCATCAAAAGTTTTATGGCCCATAAGCTCCCGGAAATTGAGGTGAACCAAAATATAGCCGGCTACAATAACTCCTATCTTAGTTATCTGGTAAACAACATACAAGTTGAAACCTGGTTTGAAAACAATGGTAATGATTATCCTTTTAAACGGATATATGATAAACTTAAAGCCAGATACAAAGGATTTTTGCGAGAAAGATTGCTAACCTACTTTCTTTACTTCCCGGGCAATACACTTAATGTTCAAAATTACAGTCCAAATGATTTTGTAGCATGTCTGGAAGATGCCAGATCAATCATTAAGGATCCTTATTTGAAAAAAGTGCTGATCCAAAAATCTTCCATCAAAAGTGGTAGCCCTGCCTTTCCTTTTGAATTTCCGGATACCAGTGGAAAAACAATTTCCCTTAAAGAGCTGAAAGGTAATGTTGTACTTATTGATATGTGGGGCGTTGGATGTAGTGGTTGTGCGCTATTTTATAAGATGTTTGAAAAGGAGGTGCAGCCCTACTTAAAAAATGAACCCGGATTTAAGTTTGTGAGTTTAAACGTTGACAACAGTAAAGATAGATGGAGAACCGGAATACGAAGTGGTCTGTATACCAATCCGACTCATATCAATCTGTATATGGAAGGAAAGGGAATGCAACACCCTTATGCTAAATATTACAATATTGTAGCAGCACCTTTTATTATCCTGGTAGACAAAAACGGCAATTTGATTACCAAGATTGAAATTGGGCTTAGTGGTTCAGAAGTTTTAAAGCTCATCAGATCGGCATTGTTACAGGAACAATCCTGATTATCTCATCTGCAGAGATCGGCTTAATGGATTTCATAACTAACCATATAATGGTCATACAGTGCATACAATTTATTGTTAAGCACTATGAAATCTGTAAGCTTTTTATCGTTTATATTGGGCACCTGGATGCTGTGGCTATATTTTCCGTTTTCAATATGGTAAATATCAATTACTGTATAGGTGTTAAATTGCTTTAAAGGTTCCTGGTCAGAGGCCAGCAACGATTGGATGTAAAGCCACTTGCCATCTGCATACCCCCTTTTGTTTACCTGCAAAGGAGGAGCTGACATCAGCTTTTCCTTTGTTTTGGTTTTATTGATTTCAGCTACTTTTATTTTTGCTATACGATTGGTATCGATGGTATTGCCTATATAAACGAAGTTCATATTGGTATCCAAACAGATAAACTTATTACTATAATAGTTAATGTAAATGAGCTTTCCGGTTGCCTTGTTATAGGCCAGGTAGCCATCAAGTGCAAAATCATTATTTATTCCATCAGATAACCTGAATATCCCCTTTCTTTTGATTGTTGGTTGAATGGTAATCTTTTGTAAAACACGGTGTTTTGATTGAAAATACCTGATAACAAAACTGTTTTTCGAAATCACCTTGATGCGATCAAATTTTATATCATTCAGGTCTATTCTTTTTGTTTCAGCAAACGGAAGTATGGCCTGGGCATACGCTGGTGTCATCCTTTCCATATAATATACATTTGGCGAATCAATCTGAACCTTTATTGCCCATATATCTATCGTATCCTTAATAAAATTGGGATTATTAATATGTACCGTGTCTCTGAGATCAGCGGAGATCATTACACCATGTAAGGTAGCTTTATGGTTACCTAAAAAAATGTTGCTGTTCGTTATACCACTGATGTAATAATTAGCAAACTTTAAATCAAATTCATTTAATTTCTTTATTCCGATATTATTAAAGGTTCTGTTAAAACCATTTTTTTGATCAATACTGCTCCGGGATGAAACATATAGCAGAAATACTATCAATAATCCAAATGCAACAAAAAGGATGATCAGCAACAACTTCTTCATATCAATATATATTAAAATAAATACATCCGGGCAAGGAAGACTTGCTTACCCGGATGTTAAGGATTAATTCAATTGTCCTACAATTGGTTGTACAGGAAAGTCACAATCATAGCTTCCTTCGGTAACAGTACGTGTATCTGGCAGGTCTGGAAATAAGATGTCGCAGTCTGTTCCGCTTCCGGTACAATCTACTGTTGCACATTGGTTAGATGGCAGGTAATAAATGCCCGGTGTCCTGGTTACTTTTCCTGAAGCTTTAGCTTCACCTTGAGATAAAAATGCTCCACCAATAGCTACTGTAGCTACTAAGGCAGAAAGAAAGATTTTTTTCATTTTGTTAATCTTTAATTTAAATGCCTACTCTTCACAGATTTTCAGCGTCCTCTGATCTATTGCAATAAAATGTCTTACTTCAGGCTTTAGCCTTTAAGGTAAATTTGGTTTTAAGTAATATTCCAACAAGTCCCAGTATTACAAATACGATATTGAAAATCAAATGCGACCCCCAGCTCATTTTTTGTAAAATACCTCCGCACGAGCAGGGCACATGCTCACTCAGGGTTAGCATTATACTGATATAAGCACTAAACATCACCATCAGCGTAAATGAGGCATACAGTCCAGCAGTTACCGTTTTGGGTACCATTAGAAATACGGAAATCACTATTTCCAGCAATGGAATAGCCCAGGCTATAACCGGAGCATAGGCTGTCAGCATTGAAGATTGCCCAATCTGGGCCTTAAATTTTTCAAAATCCAGCAACTTATTTGTCGCCGCATATAAAAAGAGCAGTACAAAAAGATAGGCAATGATAGCTACAATGGTGCTTTTGTTTATTTTCATCTGTGATTGGATTATTCATTAAATAATGTTTTGAATTGAAGCAGGAAATAAATAATACCACTGATACCGGTAAGCAGGCTTAAATCATCAGGATCTGTCGATGAGGTATGCCAGCTTATTTTTTTGTCTTCAACGTTTATTGCCGTATTTTCAAACAAGCGATATATCCAGCAGGCCCGCCGTTTCCATTCCTGATGCTGTGTAATTCTGGCTGCTTCAGTATATACCAGCCCAATCCCTGCCATTCCTGTTTCCAGATTGTAATTTGCACTTACTGCGTAAGCAGGGCACTTCCAAAGCATTTTTTCTGCTATTTCTTTGTATTCTTTAATTTTCAGATGCTCGTAGGCATGCAAAAATGTCAATGCAGTAAAAGCAACTTCATTAATCATCAGCCTTTGATTAAAATTTCTTTTAAGCCATAGCAATCCCTTTTCAATAGCATATTTCGCTTCGTTGCCGGGCAGCACCCTATCACACTGAATAAGGGCCATGATAATCCCGGGCATCCCATCTGTTAAACCAAACAATTGCTGATCTGTTATCCCGGTATCTCCAGACCAGGAACCATCCCTTAATTGCGCAGTAACCAGTACATTCAGGTAGCTCATGATCCGGTCCTTCAAATAAGCGGTAGGATCATTATTGAAAATCAGGCAGGCTGCCAAAGCCTGGCCTGCTATGCCAGAACGTAAAAACAAACCATCCGATAAACTATAAAAGCAATAGGTCAGCCGCGTCAAATTTTCGGCAGTGATACTAAATAAGCCCGTTAGCATTCCATAATGTAATGCCAGTGCATTGCCGGCAAGTCCGTTTACAAGGCCAGGTGATTTATTTGGTTGAAAGTTTTTGTGATTTTCGATATGCTCCAGTAAAAAGGAGCTGATATACTGGTGCATTTGGTTAGCAGTATAATTTGCCCCCGTCAAATAAAACAGGTATGCCATTTCAGGTAAGGCAGATATGGCGATACACTTGTTTCGCCCACAGAAGGAATAAATCATGCCCTGCAGCGCTGTATCAATAAAGGCTGTTATCGCTGATCTTTCAGGAACAAGTGCTACTTCATCAATTCCGGTTATTGCAGGGTCAGTTTGTCCCTTAAATTTCCGGATAATCTGTTTAATGGTATCTAAGGATGGCCTTTCCATGGGTTCTTCAAAAAAACATGCTTCGAGTAAGCCCGATATCATATAATCTCCGATAAAGTAATGCAATTGGATCTCAGCTAAACCTGGTGTCTTAAGTTCGAACTTATATGGCGGGAGATTGGTAAAAAAAACTATCATCAATGCCCCAAGGCTGTATATGTCTTCCTTAACAGTAGGTATTTTATTCTGTTGCTGTTCTGGCGACATATAGCCCGGAGTACCCAAACCAAACGCTGGCAGCGGGTACATCAGTTTTTCGTGGTAGGCCAATTCCAGATCGATCATATACAATTTTTCTGTTTTTGTAACCAGAAAATTCTCTGGAGTAATGTCTCTGTGCAGGTAACCCTCACTATGTAATATTTCAATGGCTTCTATTACTTTTAAAAGCAGTACTAATAATTTTTTACGCTCATTGATGTCCAGCTGTAACCAGGTTCGGCCACTATAAAGCGTATTGATAAACTCGGTTAAGGTTTTACCTTTTATAAACTCCATAGTAAGCCAGGTACTATCCGCTGTCTCAAATACTTCCAGAATTTTAGGTGTATTAACCCTTTCGGCCAGGTCCTGGTGTATTTTTTGCTGCCACAGCAACCTGTCGGTAATGTCCCTTCCTGCATCATCACTCCACATATAATGCACCCCCTCTTTAATTACACATTTAGCGGGGATATAAAACTTCTTCAAATAAAGTGCTGTTAAAACATCACCTTTTATATGTTTTTTAAGTGTGCCTGTAATGAGATAGGTATGGTTTAAAAACCCTTGTCTATTTGCACGAGTAATAACATCTGTTCCATTTCCGTTTACTGAATTACTTATGTATAACAACCCACCCAGTGGTAAGCAGCCAGGAACAGCAGGGCCCTTATAATTTTTTGATATGCCTATAAGCTCCTGTAGTATCCCACTTTCATTTTCCCCTACAGGAATATAAATCGTCATTATTTTGCCAATATTATCTACACCATAAATGCCACTTAAAACTTGTTTAGCAGTTTGCCTGTCTTTCACTATCCGAAAGCTTATATTGTTTGCGGTTAGTACAGGCACTACTTCAACCAGAAAATCAGCAATCTGGTTCCGTATAACTGATGCATATACGACCAACATACCGGATATTGAAGGCTGGCCAACAGCCAGAAAAAGATGGTCTGATGTATAATCAACACCCATTTTATCAAGAACCAGACTATAGTCTTCATTAGTAATGACCTTTTTATGCGTTGCGTTTAGCGTAGTTTCCATATTATATTTATTCCATCTTCTGATGACATTTCCTAAAATTTTTGATAATGTTACCCCCTTTCGTTAGCAGTATATTTACCTGTTCCGACTTTCGCCATCCAGAAAAGGCCACGGTTCAAATAGGGTTTTATGATCAGTTTTTTCATACCCAAAATTACTTGCAGATGCTAAGAACGTGTTGTTCACGGGTATACAATCCTGTTGTCTGGCTGTGTACATTCTTGTTGTACAGCAGCGCGTTTAGGATTGTCCTATTAAATTCCTTTCCTTTATTTTTTTGAGCTGGTTGATGTACCCGCCCCGCTTTAACCGAACGTGACTGGCCTGTACAGCCTGACTTGTGCAACCAACGAAGGCTGGATTTTCTTTAATAAATTGGGCTACACGGTCTATAGGCTCTTTATGCAAAAGCTGCGCCCGTTCCTGGTAGTACTGCTCGTTTTTTGAGGATAGATATTTTATCCATTTATCAACCTCTGCGTAACTGATCATCAGATCTTCCAGTTCCGGATAACCGATAGACAATACCGTTCCCCCTTCTATCATACCTATATAATCGGTTCGCCCTTTCTTTTCCAGTAAACAGGGGGTAAAAAAGATAAACTGTTTTTTTTTCCAGATCCTGGTACCCCAGGTATTATTTGTAGCAGTGTCTTTAACAAAACTATGTACCATTGATGAAACAGGAAGCCACATTCTACCTTCATTAAATTCGCCTGGTACTTCCAGCTCCTGACCTTTGATGGTATTGTGTAACCGGCAGGCCGCATATACCCGATCAATTAAACTTTCTTTAGGATTAACAAAATGCGACAGAATACATTGATCTATCAGTGTTTTTTTAATATTGTCCATAAGTTTGGTTCTGAGGATTTTATGTGGCTAAAATTGCATCTTCAGCTCAAATCACATTATTTTTTTGATTTTAAACACAAAATCATTAGTCTTTTATATTAATATTTGGTTAGTTATTTTTAAGAGGGCGAAGTTCATTAAACCAGCTTTATTTCTTATGGGTCAATTCCATTAATTCTAACGGGTCAATTTTAACCTCTCTGGACATTTCGCAAATTACATTAGTTTCGTGGCCTTATTATTCATAAAATATGTTCTTATGGAGCCGGACAAAGAACTGTGGCTTATTCCTGGCCTAAACCGCGGGTTATATACCTCTCAGGTTCAGGACTATATTATCGATAAAATTGAACAGGGCAAACTCAAACCATTTGATCTATTGCCCCCTTACAGGCTTGTAGCAAAGAAAAACAACATCAATAAAAATGTGGTGATGCGGGCTTATGCCAGGTTAACTGAACTGGGCTGGTTAAAAAGCAGGATAGGTTCTGGTACACAGGTATCTCCGGATTTTCCAGGACACGATTTATTGTACCCACCTACAGTTTCAATTTTCAAAATGCCTGTACCCCTGCACAAGCTAAACCTTGAGCTGATCAAACCGTTCAACTTCAAACACACCTTTGTCAGTGTAGGCTTCGATGTGCCTAGCCCGCAATATTTCCCATCTACTGAATATTATAAGCGCTTTAAAGTCCGTGCCGGATCTTATGCAACCAAAAGCCAGGTACAGCAATTAACTTATCTAAATGGTCAGATCTTAAAAAATGTAGTATTGGAATACAACGGGGCCAGAAGAAGTTTTAGCAGAGATCCTGACTGTATGCACATCATTACAAGTCGCACCGAGTGTTTAACCAGCGTATTTTGCACCTTGCTGGAAGCAAGGGATATTGTTGTTAGCACCTCGGTACAGGATATGGAACTTAACCTTGTACTTCAAAAAACCGGCGCACAGGTGATTTATATGCGCACACTTGACCCCGATCTGGTTTATAAGTTAACTACATTGCTGGAAAAAACAAAAATTAAGGCTTTCTATTTACGGCCGGAATGTAGTTATCCCGAAGGCAATACCTTAAGCGCTGCCACCTGTGAAGCTTTATTAAATATCGCGAAAGCAAATCGTTTTTATATTGTTGAGGAAGACGATCAGCATGAGTTTTTGTATGATTATGCCCAATTTAAACCGCTTATCAATTATGCACATGAAGGTCATGTAATTTATATAGGGGCTTTAAGTATGTTAACTACCTACGCGCAAACCATCAGGACCATTCTGGCCGCCGCTCCTATGATCAACAGGTTTAAAAGCTGGCCGCTATCCCCTTATTCTTACCGTAATATCATGAATGAACTAGTTATTGCCGATCTGCTGAACACTGGTGAATGGACCGCCCCGCTGCATCGTTTAAAGGCTGAGAAAACAGAACATCGATTTCAGCTTAATTTGCAATTGGAGAACTATGTAAGCGGTATGGCTACGATTTATAAACCTGTTTGCGGTTTAACTTTCTGGCTTCATTTTCATAGTCCGCAGTTGTTAAAGGGATATATGGAAATGCTTACAGCGATAGGAAAAACAGTTCCCTACCTGCCTTACAGTCAAAGACCAAATGATCACATTCAGGACATGCGTCTTGGTTTCGGGTCTTTTGACCTGAATGAAGTAGAAGAAGCTGCTAAAATTATGTATGAAAAGTTTAACAATACGGGCCATGGTTAAAATAAACAATCCCGATCATTTTTAAAACCGGGATTGTCTCTTTACATCGCTATTTTAACCTGATCAGCTCTACATCAATGTCCAGGTAGTCGGCAAGTTCCTGCCGGGTAATACACTGATGTTTTTCCTTGTTCAAAATTAATTTCAGGTGTTTCAGCAATTTTTGCGCATACCGTTGCTTACGTCCGGTAATCGCACAAATATCCTCGGGATATATGCATACTCGTTCCATGTTAAGGTTTAGTTGTACCGCAACAGAATAAGTGGCGAATAGCACAATGGTCAATTAACCTTTGTGGAACCTAGCCTTGCAGCTGGTTAAAAAATTCACTAATTCGCCAATATACTAATTATTGGTTAATCAATAATTTAATAACGCACATAGCGAATAGCATGTCAATCGCCGCACACTAAGCACAAAACCAAATATTGTAACTAAAAACGCATATCATAAGTGATTACGCATTAAGCGAACAAAGCGCCCCTAAGCTTTTTCATCAAAGGTATTTTCGGTTTATGAAAACAGCCGCAGCTTATACCATGCTATTAAAAGCCACGCCTTTTGCCGTGATGGCTGCAACCCAGGTTCTGGTGTGTGTACCCGGCAGCAGGACTGAAAGAGGCATCAGCGAGGACTTGGGTAGGAATACTTCAGGACAAGCTGATCCTGTATTACTCCCGGCGAAGACCTGCTCCTATCCTATTGCAAAAAAGTGGTACTGCGCTCACAAAATGAATTTATTAACCCTGAAACATAAACCTTTTAACATTTAAAATTATGGCAAAATTAAAAAGGGGCATTTTGGGCCCCATAACTGGTAAATTAGGTCCGATAATAGGCTCATCATGGATGGGAATCCCTTACATTAAACAGGCACCGAGGACAAAAGCTGAACCCATCCCACCTACAACAGCGCAGATCGCCAACCGGCAAAAAATGAAATTTGTAAACCAGTTGCTTGTACCTTTTCAACCTTATGTAACTATTGGCTTTGCTAATCTAGCCATTCGCAAAACGGCACTTAGCGTTGCCTATTCGGTTAATTACCATGCGGCAATTACAGGAACCTACCCTAACCTGGGTACCGATTTTTCAAAGATGATCATCAGCCAGGGTGATTTACCAAATTTAAATACCGCAACTGTAAGGTTAACTGCAGCCAGCCAGATTGAAATTACCTGGCTACAAAATGAAGATAGCAGGGCTTCATTTGATGACCAGCTGATGTTGGTGCTTTACTGCCCGGACCTGAATTTGGCCGATGGTTTTACCGGAGGTGTTAAAAGAATGGCTTTGCAGCATCATTTTAGTTTTAACCCACAATTTATTGGCCATGCGCTGGAAGTTTATTTAAGTGTAAGTTCTTTGAACCGAAAAAAGATAGCCGACAGCATTTATATGGGAAGGATGGAACCATTATGAGAACGCACACAACCCTAACGCTCAGAAAATTGATTGTGAATGATATGGACCTAAGAAAGTATGAAATGACACAACAGGAAATAAATGTTTGGATAGAAACTTTACCCAGAGTGGCTGAAGAAATGCTTAAGCATCTTGATCAATTTTCCTATAGCATTTTTGGAAAAGAGCTGATCCGACGACAGATCCGGCAGGTACAACGTGAAAGCATTTATCTGCTGGATGCGGCCGACCGCCACCAGCAATTGTCCAAACCACTGCTTCCACTAAAAAAGGCTGTCGTGACCTGCCTCGATCAAATTATAGGGCATATTAATGAACATTGCAGCCACTATGCCAGCGATGAAGTATGTTTACCTAAACTGCATCTTAAAAAGGAACAGATAATTATAGCAAATCAATTTGACATACTATGTGCAGGCTTAACAAAATTAAATGTAGAAGCTGAACTGCAAAAGGTAATCAAGGATCCGGTTTCAGACCTATTGCGGAGCAAACGTTGCAGCTATTACAAAATAGCTTACCTGAAACGTGTGATGGACATATTGATACAGGAATGCGAAAAATGGGATAAAAATTATATTTCATCCCCGTTGATCCGTCAATTGTATGAAACCAATTTTAATTCGGAAAGCTTTATAAAATATTACCAGAAAAGCATTACTGAAGACCTTGCAGAAATGGAGACCATTGACGAAAAGTGCAGTAAATTGTACAGGTACCAACATGATTTTAGTATGCATAATTTTCGGAAGGCTGCAAAGGGTTTTGATCCGAACTGCAGCAAGATCAATGAGATCCTTTTAAAGTTCGTGAAAACCGAACTGGGGTGTCTGGAACGGTTAAAACAGGTTATCATGCCTGTTGCAAGGCCTGGTATCGTTACACCTGCTTACAAAAACAGTATGCATGCTCCTGATGGAAGCTATAAGATACGCACTGATATGAGCGTAGACCAGCTGGCCTACTTTTTTAAACTGCTGATTAAAGCAAAAGTAATAGATGTTGGTGTGCGTACAGAGCTGATGGCCTTTGTGGCCGGAAGTTTTAACACGCCGGGTACAGGGAGCAGCGGCATTTCTGCAGCCAGTCTGGAAACCAAGTACAAGCAGGTGGTGCAAAGTACAGCTAAACACATCAAGAGCAAGTTGATGCAAATGATAAAGCATCTGGATGAGGAATTCACTATTATTTAAATAAAAATTTTATTGCCCTGGTACTGGCAGCAACCCTGTTTTTAAGCTGATTTACATAGTGGGTACCATACCCCCCGGGACTGCCACAGTTCTGAATAAATATTTCTCTTTGCATGGTCATCAATGAAATATCCGCCCTCAACTCCGGGGTACCAGTCCATCCTTAAAGGCGTAAGGATCGACTGGTCGCCAAAGATTTTTCAGGTTGACGAACGAACAGATTTTTTAACCTTTTAATCCTTAAAATTATGGGAATTATCAGACAAGGAGTCCTCGGTGGATTCCGCAAAAAGACAGGCAGCGTGGTAGGCGCTTATTGGCGTACATTAGATGTGATCAGGGGTTTACCCAGGATAAGTAACAAACCCCCTACTGAAGCGCAGATCAATCAGCGTTTTAAATTTGGTTTGGTTACCAAATTTTTAGCTCGGATTGGCGGTTTAGTTGACCAGGGCTTTGGAGCCGCTGGCGGACCAACCAGCGCAATGAACGAAGCCGTTTCCTACAACCTGCGTGAAGCCATTACCGGCGTAGCACCCAATTTCAGCATCGACTACAGCAAATTGAAGATCAATAGGGGTAAATTGTTGCTGGCCAATGGCATTGAGGTATCCATTACAGTAGCAGCCCGTATCGATTTTATTTGGCTGAACACGGTGCCCGACGGGAAGTATAAGGATGCTACAGACAGGGCCAATGTGGTGGTATATAACCCTGTAAAAGACAGCCTAGTTGTTTTGCCAGGTGCTGCCGCCCGAACAGCTTTAAGCTACAATTTATTAGTACCTGGAGATTACAGTGGTGATGAGGTGCATTGCTACATTAACTTTAGTTCAGTAATCCATAAAAAAATGGTGTCCGATACTTTTTACGTCGGAGCGTTCATTGTGCTATAAGCTGAATTGATAGGAAGGGCTGTTCGGGTAGTTGATTTGCAGCTTAGGTGGACACCGCGTGTGACGCGCAGTTCGCAACCTCTGCCTGGGCAGCCTTCTTTTTTGTAAACAATTAAAAATTAATGTGATGAATACTTTAAAAATAGTGAAGAATGAGATTTCGGAAAGAGATCCATTTGTTAATCGGTTTATTAAAAACAGCACACGCAATTATCCGGCGTATGCGTTGGTTGGAGTACTTCTGTTGTTATGGCTATTGCTGCAACAACTACTTGTGCATGCTGATCCGACAGCGGGCTACATCCATCCGAATATATGGCTGCTGATCTTGCTTAGCCTGATTTGTTTTACCACAATTTTAGGATTGTGTTGGTGGCTGTTGCAACAGTTTTGGATAAAACTCGGTTTGCCCCTACTTGGCAATATGGTTGAACAATTTAAAAAAATGGAATCATGGCAACAATTAGGATTTTACTGGGCATCGCTTGGTTTGCTATTGTGGGCAGCAGTTGGCGTACTGGCAGCAGTTCTATAAATGATGGCCGGGAAAAGGTTCTCGCTATTGCAAAAAAAGAGATTGGTGTTCAGGAAACTATGGAAAACAGTGGCGTGCGGGTAGATCAGTACAATGTCTATGCTGGTTTAAAGAAAGTGCCCTGGTGTGCTTCCTTTATATCCTGGGTGTTTGGGCAGGCGGGTTATCCGCAGCCCAGGACCGCCTGGAGCCCTGCCTTGTTTCCAAAAAATCGACTTGCCGGGAAACCGGTGCCCGGCCTGGTTTTAGGCATTTATTTTAATGACCTGAAACGCATAGCGCACTGCGGCATTGTCGAATGGACAAAAAACAGCTGGGTTGGCTCGATTGAGGGGAATACAAATGTTGCCGGATCAAGGGAAGGTAATGGTGTATATCGCCGCGTAAGGCACAGCAGAATGATATATTGTTACGCGGATTGGACGGGGGAAGGAGTTAAGCAATGAGAGTTTTAACCATTTTCCTTTTACTGGCCATGCTTGTAGCAGGTTGTAACCTATTTAAAAAGACAAGCAAAACCAGCAGTTCTGCAAGCCAGACCGCCTCAAAGCAATCGGAAGCTGATATGCTGGTTTTGAAAAATGCAGATAAAGAAACACAGGTATTCACTTATTGGAATGACAGTGGCCTGTACCAGTTTCAGCAAATTAAAGAAAAGCGGGGCATAGCAAAGGCCATTAACCTGGCAACTAATGAAAACAAAATTGATAAAAAAGAAAACCATACAAAACAAATCGAACCCACAAAATATTGGATTTATATTGGGCTTGGGTTAATGGTTGTTGGATGTTATGTGTTGCTTAAAAAGAGGTGATTTAATAGGCAATGTAGATAACTAAAGAAGCCTTCAAATTGTGCAGTTGCTGACTGCACAATTGAAAGGCTTTAATATTACAGTTACAATGAAGTGTTTAATTGAGCAATGATTTGATTAACATATACCTGAAGTATCTTTTCCTGTTCAAGTCTATTTCTACCACTTAAAGTTTTCAAGTAAGCATATAGTTCAGCCTCCTCCCGATCTAAAAAGTGTAGATTTTCAGATCGGTTACGTTCTCCTTCTACACAAAAATCCTGGAAGGCATCAAATGTTTGTCTGTCCATCATTATACTTTTCGTGTGTTGATAGTAACTGCGGATCTGGTGCAGGATTTGAAAACCGTGCTCATCGATATCTCCCCAGTAAAAAATACACTTATCTAGAAGCCATAAGGCATTTTTCAAATGGCTAACGTTAAATCCTCCACCACTCCAAATGGCGATAGCGCGGGGCATTGCCGGAAGAGTTAAAAAATTCATCTTATTTTCAGCAATCAGTACGGTACTGCAGCCCCAATCCATTCGATTAAAATCGGAAAGACAGACAGTTAGATCGGTAATTCCTCCTTGCAGGGCCAGCTTTTCATCTAACATTCGGATACGGATCAGTGGCTCGTCGTGCCTTAAATAATATCTTTCAACAAAACGTTTTTGCTTTGGGTTGCGGATATCACCTGGTATAAGAACATTTAGTAGGGTCTGCAATAGAGCAGCGTTTTCCTCTATAAATTTGGTATGCACCGGTATGGGCAACTGTCGCAGATATACGTTGGGTCTTGGTGTGGCTATAAAATACCGGCATACAGTAATTATTGAATTCCAATCTAAAGTAGAATTGGTCAAAACCATAGAGTTATCCCTAATCCAGTCTTTAAGTTGAGGTAGGTTACACATCAACAATTCGCAGTTGCTTAAAAAAGAATTGTATTCTTTTTTCTTCCCTATAAATGACAAATAATCTTCAGTGGTCTCAAACTCAATAACATCAGGGATTTCATGTGTCCCTATTCGTCTAAAAGTTTTATCAGCGGTTTTAATCCGGTAACCTGAACCAAGTACATTTTTTGAATATTTGTATAGCTTTTCTATTTGCTGCTGGTATAACTCAAGCCTAATGGTAATCTGTGATGCATGTACTTTCCCAATGCGGGCTATTTGCTTAGGAAAAAATAACTCATTATTATCAGTATTGAATTTACTTCGCAAAAATGGCTCCCACCATTTTAACGCCTGGCGCTTTATTTCTTCGGGACTGATCATAGTTAAACATCGTTTTCTTGAAATACCCCATTAAACCTGGCTTTTTCCTTATGATACTCTGTCTTGGTAAAATTGCTTACTTGTGAGTTGTTGCCATCCCTATTGCTGATAAAATGGAAAGAATTGACATGTCCTTCTATGATGTGTATTTTTTGTAAAGGTGTAACAATTAACAGCTGTAAATTTAGCTTCTTAAACAATTCAAGGCCGTATCTCGTACTCTCGTCACTTCCGCGTCCAAAAGCCTCATCAATAACTACAAAACGGAAACTTCTGCTTTTTCGCTCACCAAACTGTAGGCCGAATTGATAGGCCAATGCGCTTGCAAGTATGGTATAAGCCAGTTTTTCTTTCTGCCCGCCACTTTTACCACCAGAACCTTCATAAAACTCTACTTCTTCGTCATTTTCGTTAAGTCTTTCACTCGCATTGAATTCAAACCATTGCCTAACATCGGTCACAGTATTGGTCCAATCCCGATCAATATTATCCCCGCTTGCAAAACGGTCTAAAATTCGCTTCACCTGTTCATACTTTTCTTCAGTGTACAGGTCGGTACTGCTACTAAACGAATGGATGTAACATTTTTTGAGTTCTTCTCTAAATAACCGCACCTCCTTGTTCACCGTTGGATCTATCAGTATGATGATGTAGGAATCCTTTGTAGAATTGTAAACAATTTCACTCAAATGCTCATTTATCAACTTGATTTTTTGCCTGATATCATTTTCGTGCTTCTCAAGCTTGCTATCGAATGTGGCAATGCTTATTGATCGTGTTTTTGTTTAGTTCTTCCTTAAATCGGTTCTCATGTCTTTTCAGATCTTCAGTTTTAAGCTTTTCATATTTTGCTATGTACTCAGAACGTGCATCTATGCTTTCCGAGATTTCATTATATTCTACTTTAGAATGCTCTTTAATTTCCCTCATTTTGCGCTCTACTGTGGAACGTAACATACCCAGCTTATGTCTTAATTTTTTGAGCTCGCCCTGTTCTCCTTCAAAATGCCGTTTAAATTGGTCCCGCTCTTTATCAATTGTATTCAGACGCAATTCTTTTCCGGACAAATGGCTGTCAACTATCGGAAAATACAGTTCCATTTGCGATGCAGAAACTTGTATCTATATCGTGTTGCCTGATTT
Organism: Pedobacter sp. AK017; assembly: GCF_014200825.1. Classification (NCBI taxonomy): domain Bacteria; kingdom Pseudomonadati; phylum Bacteroidota; class Sphingobacteriia; order Sphingobacteriales; family Sphingobacteriaceae; genus Pedobacter; species Pedobacter sp. AK017. Next base: position 8,057 of record NZ_JACHCW010000004.1, on the reverse strand, counting down.
CCTGGTCAATTTGTTCAATACGTTTTCCTCCATTGTTTTCTATGTCCTGCAGCAACCCTATTTTTTTATTCTCTAGTTCACTAACCTGATCTGCCAATTTTTTTTGAAGACCGGTTGCATTATTCAATTTCTCATGCTGGTGTTGTATGGCATCCTTTAATAAGCCTAGCTTTTGCCTTGCAAACCATGCAGGTACCACGTCCAACATAGCCTCCACATGATCTATCTTTTTAGCAACCTCATCGTATTCAATTGCGGAGGAAGTTAATGGCGCCAAAATTTGAGACTGTTCGCGCGCGTTTACCACTGCTGCATGTGCTTTGTTTAAATCATCAAAACGACTGAGCAATGCAGAGATCTGTTCTTTAACATCTGTACGCTCAAGCATCTGATCGCGTACAAAATCTGTTAAGCTACTTACAGACTTCATAGACACAGTCTGGTAAAAAAGATCTATAGCTTTATCACTGTTCATTCCAAAAAGCCGTCTGAAATGCTCACTATATTGACTAAAATTGTCATTAAACAATTGTACACCCTCGGTATTGCGTAATCTTTTACGCAAATCATTGATATCGGAAAACCCGCTAAAATGCTTTAAAATGGTAAGCGGTAGTGATCCGATGATAAGCAACTTGTCAACCCTACCCTCTTTGCCAATCCAAAATACCTGTGACAGGCTGATGTGTTCATTATATCCCTCGTTATGGAAATTTGCTGTAATTACTGAATAGGTATTGTCATCAGGACGGAGGTATATTTTCTTGGCAACTTTAGTAATCTCTTCTTTTTCCTTTTTATATTCTCCTTTTACATAACTCAATAGATTACGTTCTTTTCCTTCTGCTCCGGCAGCCTTATTGAACACTATTTTATTGTGAGGAACCAGCAGACAGGTCAATGCGTCAACTAAGGTGGATTTACCGGAACCTATATCGCCGGTAAGCAACGCATTTTGACCATCAGGCTGAATTTGCCAGCGCATCTTATCGAATGTACCCCAATTTAGAACCTCCAGATATTGTAACCTGAAACCTGCTTTGTTCAGATCCTCTCCGTTTAAAAAATCTTCACTCATTTGCTAATCAGTTATATTTTTGTCTGTTGCATGCGCTTGCAGTCGGGCCAGTGTGTCATCAATCACTGCTGCATCTATATATGCCCTGATGATACGGTGGATTTCGTAGCTTTCCTGTTGCTCATCGAGCTTACGCAGAAAACCCATATCCATAACTTTGTTGATAGTGGCAACTATTTTATCCTGCTGTTTTACTTCATCGTTGGCAATTGGAAGGAATATTTTAAGCCGGTTTACAATTTCATCCCTTGTCACAATTGCCCTGACTGTACCGCCAATTGCATCTTGTTCAAGCAAAAACTTTCTTAATGTAAGACACAGCAGGGAGACAAAAAAATTAAGCTGCCGTTTTTCTGCCAGGCGAGGCAGCTGCTCATCCTCTACATCCAACTGCCTTAAAAATGCATATCCATCACTCCTATCTAGATAAAGATCCAATCCAAAGGGTAAATAGTATCTTTTTACCTGGGGTTCAAATTGTATCAAATTTTCCCAGGCTTCCTTTTGAAAACTAGTAACTACTCCCTTAAGTAAGGAAATCAGGCTTAGAGAAAAATCTAATTTCATAGTCTATCGGTTAAAAATGATCAATGGTGCTGTTAACTCGTATTGATTTCCCGTATCGGAATTCAAAAGGTTGAATATTTCCGTTTGGTTGTTGTTGATAAAATGTTTGTTATTGGTGGTAGCGATTTGCATATAACCTAATACTTCAGCAATGCCCTTGGATGCGTGATAATGTTGCAATAGCTCTGAAAGTGAAACTTGCGACTTATGCTGTAATAGTAACCTAATATTATTATTCAATTCTTCTACATCAACATAAAACTGGTCAAAAAGGATATCGGTATTGACATCTGCAAAACCTTCATTGATAGTGGTTTGTTCAAAAGCTATCTTTATTGGCGGCGTAAAAAGAGGTCTCTCCATAACAAATGAGGGTCTGAATACGCCATCAATTTCCATTAGGGGTTGCTGCACATCTATAGTTTCTTTATTTTCAATCAAAAGATGCTCAATCGCCTCTATACTTTGCATAATGTATTTGCTTTCAGAAAGGTTTTTCTGTTCAACGTATTTGCGCAACTGCGCTATAAGACCATCATTGCTGCGATTAACTTTATCACCGGCATCAACCAGATTTGTTTTAATACGATCGACAATTTGTTCTTTTTTGACCTGTTTTATTGCGGGAATATCATTTATCCTTTCGAGCAAATGCTCCAATTCTTTCTGCATGCTTTCACTCATCAGAAACTCCCAAAAAGCCTTAAAACTTTTACCCTGGTCGGTGTTCCACAAATAATCCTGCTGTTCAAAAATGTCATCAAGCAGAGCTCCTTTTGCTAAGTTACTCTTGATAATGGTTTGTCTGGTCTGGGTATCCAGCTCGCGGAAATTTTCTTCCACCTGTCGAAAATCTGCCAGCAAACTTCGGGCTGTTTCTTCGGCAAGAAAATAATCTTCCTTAATACGAGTATCTGAAGGCCTTTCGTAATTACCTTTTCTGATTTCGTCTATTTCGAGGTCAATTTTCTTGCGTTCTTCTTCTAAATGTTTGATCCGGTCATAGGGACCGGCATTCTTATTTACAATTTGCTGCAAAAGTGAAAAAAACTGGATAAGTCTGCTATGGGTGCCCACAAATTGTTGTTTATTTAAATCATCTAACCATTTCAAGGCATTTTCTGATGCTGGAGACAACTCATAAACGGGTTCATCGGCCGTTTCATAATACCTGCGCAGATAACCCTGTCAACCCAGTCCTGAAGATAATCTAATGCTGCGTTAGGGTATTCTTTTATCCCCTGCCGATCCAAAGAAAATATAAAATCACCTAAAAGACTTACTAACCTAGATTGCGTATAAGATATTCTATTTTGGGCTTTAAATACCAGATGAAAAAAGCTAACCAATAATGGAAAATGGTTTGCCCGCAGAATTTGCAGTGTTTTATCATTTCGATATAAGGAGAGTGCTTTATCGTAATTCATTGGATTTATGACCGTTAGTTATATGTGAACGTAATTATATTCAATGAAAAAACCAAATTATTAACGAGCTTTCTAATTTATATCTAGCCTTAAGCCATATAAAATGATAGTTATGGTTAGCTATAATTATCTATACTTAGCCACAACCCATCTAAAAGCATGGTTATGGCTGAGTATAATAAAAACCAAGTCAATTAAAGGACTTTGGTTTCGATCTGGATTTCCAAATGCGATTTGCTTCCTCCATTATTTCTTCAGTTGTTTTCAAAATTCCTTGGATATACTAATAAAGTATCAGAGAATGGCCATAAATATATATACCCGGACTGTAGTAAAGCTAAAATAATGAAACGGGCTTTTAATGAAATTGCGCATGATAACTATAATGTAAGCCAGATTTATTTTCTTGCCAAAAGAAAAGGTCTGCTTTTGTTCAAGGAATAGTTTTTATCAGGCAATCCGGAACCCAACTTATTGCGGTAATATTTTTGTACCAGCATATAAAAAGGATCCCGAACAATTGATCAGAGGTATACATGAACCTATATTACTGTAAACCTGTTTAATAAGGTCCAGGATATTCTTAATCGGAAAAAAAGCCAGTAAATGGAAATAGGAAAGTCTCCTTGCCAGAAGAGCTAATCTTAAGATTTTTTTTGCTGTGCCCCGATTGCGGAAAAAAACTATCTGGCAGTGCCTTTAAAGGACTTACTGCCCGGTACTTTTATTATCATTGTGTATCGACTTGCAGCTATCGTATTCGCGCAGATAAAACAAATGAGGCTCTTATTAATTATATCAAAAAATGGAAGCCAAAATGCTGTTTTATTTCGCTTTTTAAAGCTATAAAACGAAACCTTATAACCGATAATTACCTCATAAAAAATCCTGGTTAAGCTTACAACAAAACAAGCGGACTTCTCAGCAAATAAATTTGGACCTTTCAGAAAACCTGTGCCCCTCTCACTTACGTAATTTTGCTTCATAACATTAAAATAAATAATCATGACAAAGACAGTATTAGTAACTGGAGCTTCAGCAGGAATTGGAAAAGCAACCGCAATTTATTTAGCTGAAAATGGCTACAATGTATATGGTGCAGCTCGTAGAACCGATAAAATGCAAGATTTAAAAAATCACGGTATTAAAGCTATTTCGTTGGATGTGACAAAAGAAGAAAGTATCTTAGCCTGTGTAAATCAAATTTATAAAGAAACGGGAAGTATTGATATTTTAGTCAACAATGCCGGTTTTGGTTCATCAGGAGCTATCGAAGATGTTTCGATGGATGATGCCCGCTACCAACTGGAGGTAAATGTTTTTGGAGCAATGCGTTTAACCCAGTTGGTACTACCAAAAATGCGTCAAAACAAATACGGAAAAATAGTTAATATTTCTTCGATTGGTGGAAAGATAGCTTTTCCAATGGCAGGTTGGTATCACGCAAGTAAATTTGCTTTGGAAGCTTTGAGCGATAGTTTACGACTGGAAGTAAAATCATTCGGAATTGATGTGATTGTTGTTGAACCTGGTGGTATAAAATCAGAGTGGGCTGACGTTGCAAACCAAACATTGCAGCGTACATCGGCCAATACTGTTTACAAGGATATGGCGGCAAGTTTAGAGAAGTTAAACGAAAACAAGAATTTCCCTGAACCTATAGTAATTGCCAAACTCGTAAAAGATAGCATCGAGGCCAAAAATCCTAAAACGAGATATTCTGGCGGCTCTAATGCCAGGCAAATTCTATTGGCACGCAAAATTGTTTCAGATAAAATGCTAGACAAAATAATTATGGGCCAATATAAAGGATAATGGAAACAAAAAATCAACATAACATCATTTTATTTTCTTCCTTAACGGGTGAATTTACTCACGACCCATTTGTATCCGAACATTGGCTTGTTTTTATTATATCAGGCTTTTCAGAGGTGTTTTCACCTGAAGGAGTTATTTCTCATCCGCCGGGAACCTTGGCTTTGGTACGAAAAAATCAATTGGTAAAAACTGTAAAAAAAGCAGATGGCGAAAAACCTTTTAAGTCCATCAGTATTTGTATCGACCAGCAAACCTTGAAGAATTTTAGTGCCGAATATGATATCAAAGCAGACGGGATTTATTTAGGAGAACCCAATCTGCAAATAGAGAATGATGAGTTCATGAAAGCTTATTTCAATTCGTTGATGCCTTATTTTCAGCAACCAGATAGACTAACTTCAATTTTAGCACAGACTAAAACAAAAGAACTGATTGAAATTTTGCTTGGAAATCCAGCTCTTAGAAACTTTTTATTTGATTTTAGCGAACCCTATAAAATTGATTTGGAAGCCTATATGAACAGGTATTTTTCATACAATGTCCCTATTCCACAATTCGCAAAACTCACAGGTAGGAGTATTTCATCATTCAAAAGGGATTTTACAAAGACTTTCAACGCTACACCCGAAAGATGGCTGCAAAAACGAAGGCTAGAAATGGCCTATTTTCTCATTTCACAAAAGAAAAAAAAACCTACCGAGGTTTATTTAGAAGTTGGTTTTGAAAACTTATCCCATTTTTCAACAGCTTTCAAGCGAGAATTTGGCGTAAATGCTTCTTTCGTTTAGCACATAAGCTTCATCTTCTAATAGAAAGTCTTATTATTTTCAGCATCGTGAGTTGTATCGATATGTTTTGACCTCCACACCAAAGCAAAATTGACCTTTACAACAAACTTAGGCAGTGCTGCTTTAGGTAATTTTGTACTATTAAAATTTAAAAAATGGAAAATAAAGAAAATAAAGAAACAGTATTAGTAACAGGCGGAACAGGTTTTGTAGGTTTTCATACTATTTCACAGCTATTGCTGCAAGGATATACCGTTAAAACCACAATACGTTCATTAGCCAGGAAAGAAAGCGTCATTAATGCTTTAGAAGAAGCAGGGATAACCGATTTTAGAAAACTATCTTTTTTTGAGGCAGACTTAATAGCAGATGCGGGTTGGGACGAGGCTTTGAAGAATTGCGACTATGTCTTACACGTGGCATCGCCATTTCCGTTAGTTGAGCCTGAAGACGAAAATGAACTGATCATACCTGCCCGGGATGGTTCTTTAAGAGTTTTAAAGTTTGCAAAAGAAGCAGGCGTAAAACGTGTTGTACTTACTTCTTCGTTTGCGGCAATTGGCTATGGTAAAAATCCAAAAGATCATATCTTCACTGAAGAAGATTGAACGGATGAAAATGGACCAATCCAGCCCTATATCAAATCAAAAACGATAGCCGAGAAAGCAGCCTGGGATTTTATCCAAAAGCAGGGAGGTGATTTGGAATTAACCGTTGTTAATCCAGTTGGTATTTTTGGTCCGGTCATCGGAAATATTTATCCTGCATCTTATGAAGGTGTAATCAAAGCAATTATGGAAGGCACGGTTAGAGAAAGTCCGGCATTCACTTTTGGTGCGGTAGATGTGCGTGATGTTGCAGATATCCATATCAAGGCAATGTTGCATCCAGAAGCCAATGGACAACGTTTTTTAGCAACTGCTGAAGGAGCAGTAAGTTTTTACGATATTGCACAGCTAATCAAAAATGAAAGGCCTGAAAAGGCTGGAAAAATTGCAGAAATGCAAGCTACATCTGAGGAATTTTATATTAAAATATCTAATCAGAAAGCTAAGGATGTTCTAAATTGGCAGCCACGCAGCAAAGAAGAAGCGATACTTTCAAGCGCTGATTGTTTTACAAATGTTTAATTTACAATAAATACCAATTACTATAAAATTGAAATTCAACGAAACACAATCTTGCCATTTAGGCCCTGAAATTTCGCCGGAGCAGTTTATTCCTGAGCATTTTTTCTTGTGTTTATTACAAGGTTCGATGAAGGCTTATGACGGAAGAGAAAATTATTCGATTAATCCGGGCGATTATTGCATTGCCCGGAAAAATCATCTTGCCCGCTATACCAAATATAAAAATGAAAAAGCTGTTTTTGAAAAAATAGTAATCACTTTTGATGAACCATTTTTAAGGAGCTTTTTGGAAAAACATCCAATATCGATTGGTGTATTTGGTACGGATAATTCTTTTCTATTTGCAGAAGAAGATGAATTGATTAAAAATTTCATCCGGTCTTTAGCACCTTATTATAATGGCAACGACCAAATTGATCAAACTTTTGCAGATGTAAAGCGAGAAGAGTTATTGCTCATATTATTGAAAAATGACCCTGCTTTTGCCAATGTCTTTTTCAACTTCGGCATTCCCGAAAAAATCAACCTGGAAGAATTCATGAACCGAAATTTCAGGTTTAATATTAGCATGGAACGTTTTGCATTCCTCACAGGTAGAAGCTTATCAACATTTAAGAGGGACTTTCAAAAGACATTTGGGAACAATCCCGCAAGTTGGCTTAAAAAGAAACGCTTGGATGAAGCATATTTTCAAATCAGCAAGCAAAATAAAAAGCCAAGTGATGTCTATCTGGAAGTTGGTTTTGAGGATTTATCGCATTTCTCTTTCGCCTTTAAAAAAGAATTTGGACAAACACCTTCAGGAATTTTTCTTAACAAATAAAACAGCTTTAAAAATATTTCATGTGTTGTGGTTGCTTTGCTACACTTTTTCAATGGAGTTTGGAAAAACTTATGTAGTTGGTACATTGAATTCTCAAAGAATAAACTTGTCAGTTCATCAGAAATAGCTAACTGTTCACAGAACAATCGATAATACTGTTTTAATCAATTGCTGCTATTCTTTAGATAATTTACTCGGCGGAATGCCAAAATGCTTTTTGAATACATAGGAAAAGTGGGATAAATCTTCAAAGCCAATTTCTATGTACACCTCTGTAATCTTTTGCTTTTTTTCTTTCAAAAGATAATAGGCTTCATCCAAACGTTTTTGCTGAAGCCATTTTGCAGGTGTCATACTATAAATTTTTTCAAAATCACGTTTAAATCCCGAAAGACTACGACCCGTAAGGTATGCAAAGCGAGAAAG